>JAADGH010000159.1 GCA_013152475.1 Planctomycetota bacterium | reverse complement strand
TAGAAGAGGCGTCCCGCCTCTTCTGAAGCGGCAAGATGCCGCTTCTACATTGAGGCGGGGGGCAAGGTGTACGTGGATGACTTTGAAGTCACAATCTCGTGAACGTAGAAGAGGCGTCTCGCCTCTTCTGAAGCGGCAAGATGCCGCTTCTACATTGACGTAGAAGAGGCGTCCCGCCTCTTCTGAAGCGGCAAGATGCCGCTTCTACATTGAGACCTGGGACAAGGTGTATGTGGATGATTTTCGGATAACAATTTCATGATTAAGCAGCACTGTGACGATCACGTGAAGGTGTGCGAGACCCTGGCCCGCATCGAGGCGAAGCTCGACACGGTCATCGAGTCGAACACGAAGCAGTGGGGGAAGATCGAGGGACTACAAACGCGGGCCGACTACCGCAACGGCGCCGACCAGGGATCGCGCCGCGCGGCGGCGGTGATCGCAAGCGTCATCAGCTTCGTCATCGCGGGCCTGGGCCTGGTCCTAAACTGGATATGGAGGAGATAGCGTGGCAACCGTACAAATCGACATCGGCGGCGTGACCCGAACCAGCACTACGCTGGTGGACCTCGTCCAATCCGCGCCCGGGGCGTGGGAGGCGCACCTGCGCGAGGACGTCCGCCACGATGAAAGCCCGGCCTACCTGACGAACAACAATCTGGTCGAGATCACCATCGACGGCGTGAAGCGGTTCCACGGATGGCTCCGCGCCAACGAGCCCCAGGGGATCGCGCGCGAGGGAGTCGCCTACACCGCTTATGACATCAAGTGGCGCCTCCTCAACGAGGTCTATGCACGGATCAACGGGAGCGTGCAGCACATCTACAACGAGGAAGGCGCCCACGACCCCGAAGCGCCGGGCTACGGCTTCGACAACTACTGGACCGTCGGAGAGGTCCTCATCGACATCCTGGAGCACGCCCTTGGCGTCCCCGGCGGCGGATCAGACATCCCGGAACACCACGACGGGAACGGCACGGATGTAACAAGTACATATCTAACCTCTGCATGGATCGCAAGTTACGAAGGTTCGACCCTTCTTTCGCTCACCCAGCCGTTGGACGAGTTCGAGCTGAACGCCACCCGCTTCGGCGAGGCGCTGGACCGGCTCCTGGAGTGGCAGTCGGACTGCTTCTGGTACATCGACCCCGCCACGCGCGCCCTGGTGGTCCGGAAGCTGAGCGCCTCCACAGCGGTGAGCGTTAATGCCGGGGAGGTGAACCACTTCGTCGATGAATCCGGCAAGAGCTACGATCTGGTGGACGACGCGATCCAGTTAGACCTGTCGGAGAGCTACACCAAGATCGTCCTCCAGGGCCGCGACCAGACCACCGAGGTCCGCCCCGCCGGGCTGGATACCCTCTCGTCCAAGTGGCCCTCGGGCGCCCTCGACGACGCCCTCCTGGAGCCGGCCTGGGATCCCGACGCGGAGACCGGCTGGAACCAGGCCGACGCCGACGCGGGACTCTACATCGGCACGCCGAAGGAGTGGGTCTACCGCCTCTTCCGCGCCCGCAGCCAGACCAACCGCAAGTGGCGTTGGGGATTCTTCAACGAATACGGCGCGCCCCTCGCCTACACGGGCCGGACCTTCTACCACGATGGGGCCAATCTTCACCGCTGCACAACCGGCACCACGGGGAGCTATGCCATCTACTGCAACTCGGGCCAGATCTGCTTCCTCAAATATCTGCCCGCCGCCTACCGGTCCTACAGCCTCTACTTCTGGGGCCGGGTCGAGCGGCCCTGGACGGTGGAGGCCGGGCCGTCGGGCAGCGCTTATACCAACTACGGATTGCAGTCGGTCCTCGCCCTCTACAACGAGGGGTGGGAAACCGAGTCCTCCTCCTGGCCGCACTACGCCAACTACGACTACGGCCTGACCGTGCGCGACGATACGTCGAAGCTGACGAACCTGGCGAATAAGCTCATCGGCTACTACGGCAAGGAGCGCATGGCCGTGGAGGTGGTGGTCGGCGGCATCGACTTCTCCCGATACAACCTGACGAAAAAATTGAATTTTGCGAATCTTACCGGGTCGAAGTGGGGCGGCGTGAACCTCCAGATATTCCACATCGTCGTCGATCCGGAGCAGGACACCATGCGTCTGTCGGCGGCGAATCGCATTGACGGCGTGATGGTGAACGGACAGCACATCTTCCGCCTGTGGGACATGCAGCGGGAACGCAGGCAGAAGGAGCGAATCCAACAACGCACCCTCGACACCCTGCGGCGCCGCACTGCCGTCACGGCCACGCTGCCGCCGGCATAGGAGAAAAACGATGATTTCTGTGCTCTATGACAAAAATGGCGAGGTCTGTCACGTGCAGCACACCAACCCCCTGCACGACCCGGCGGAGGTCCCCGTCGAACTCTCCGAGCTGGCCACGGAACTCGACCGCCTCGGCATCCGCGAGGTGCAGTTCGACCCGGACGTCCAGGCGGGAACCCACCGCGTGGAAGACGACGAGGACGGCACGCGGGTCATCCCAAAGAACGACGGCCGCGGCGCGCCGCTCCTGCTCCGCGAGCTGGCCCTGCAAGCCCATCGGCAGCGCCAGAACGCCGTCGCCGCGGCGGCCCTGGGCCTGGCGAACATGGGCGACGTGCTCCCCGAAATGCGCCGAGCCGTGTCATGGCGCATCTGCCGGGGCAAGAGCATCGAGGACTTCATTCTGTGGAAGCACGACGGCGGCCCGGACACGGCCCCGGACATTTCGGTGGTCATCCCGGTATGGAATATGGAGCAGTACATCGACCGTACCATCCGGTCGGTGCTGGCGCAGAAGGTCAGGGGGGGCCTTGAACTGATCCTGGTGGACAACGGCAGCGAGGACAAGGGCCGGGACATGATGACCGCCCATGCGATGGCCGATCCCCGGGTTACCATCGTCCGCCTGGAGCACAACCTGGGACAGGCGGTGGCCCGGAATATCGGGATCGAGTTGGCGCGGGGGGAGTTCATCGCACCCTTCGATGCGGACGATGTCTATGTGCCGGGGGCATTGCAGGCGATGGTGAGCCACTTCGACGACGAGACCGATTGCGTCCACGGCCACCTGCTCCGATTCGATTCCGACATGCAGCACTGCCTCGGTCCGGCCCCCTGGCTGGAGCGCGACATCACGCCGCGCATCATCGAATACAAATGCGCCATCCTGCCGTCGCAGGCGCTGATCCGGCGCTGCGCCTTCACGCAGAAAGGCGCGTGGTATGCGGAGTATTGTCGCTTTTGCGAAGATGTGGAATGGCTGCTGCACGCCTATCTCAAGTGCGGCCTGACGTTCAAGCGGCTCCGGCAAGTGGTCCTCCACCGCCGCACCCACCCCGGCGAGGACAGCTACGGGCAGCGGGTGACCGACAACCACATCCGGTGGACTACCGCCATCCGGCGAATGGTTGGTGCGACGAGATGATACCTCCTCCTGTTGATCTCATCATGGCCACCTTCGGCGCGCGCGAGGCCGTTGACCGGTGCATTACCTCCCTCTTCGAGGTCGATTCCGGTTATCCCTTCCGCCTCACCATCTTCGACAATCTCGCCAGCAAAGACGATGGCACGCGGGAGATGCTCAGGCGGCTGTCCAAGGGGCGCAGCAACTTCGAGGTCGTCTACTCCGCTGAGAACATGGGCCACGGTCATTGCCTCGACTATCTCGTCGCCCACACGGGCAACCCCGTCATTGTCGCCCTCGACTCCGACCTCATTTTCACCCCCGAGGCCGCAGGATGGCTCAAGGCCATCGTGGATACGCTCCAGGGTGATGTGAAAATTTGCGGCAACATCATGCACGCCCTCCGTCCCGACGCCTTCTCCGGGGTGTGGCTGTCACGAGTGCTGCCGATGGTCATGGGCGTCGAACGCAAGTTCTTGGGGCACTGGGGATTACGCTTCGCTCCCTGCCGGTGGACAGCTCGGTTTGAGCCGTGCCCCTATCCGATCCATATGGCAGAGGAGGAGTACCGCCACTTTGCATGGGGGGCGATGCCGCCGTGGTTTCTCAAGCGGCGGAACAGAAAAACGGGAACAGACCGGACGGCTGGTTCGGCCCCATTTTTCGAGTTTCGCGGCGATGTGGGGTGGCAGTTTTACTTCGTTCTGGGGGCCTGCGGGCCGCAGCGCATCGCGCCGCTCCCCCGGATCGTGAATGAGCATGTTGTGCACGTGGGACATCAGTCCCTTACCCAAGTTGTCGAAAGGAGAAAGAAGATCATGAGGAAGGTAACCGTGTATCGCAAGACCGACCAGCCCCCCGTCCACGGAGAGGTGGGATCGATGAAGGCCCTCGAGCGGGAGGGCAAGTGTCTCAGCCTGAGCAACGCTCGCATCGGCAACAGCCCGGACTATCTGCGGATGGTGAGCGTGCCTTGGACCAACGTGGACATCATTGTCATCGACGATACCGGCCAAACGATCCCCTCGCCGAAGGTGGAGAAGCCGAAGACGGATGAGGGTGATCGTTCCGAGTGCCCCCAGGCAAACCGGCCGGATCATGGCGAGAACGTGCCGGTGAAGGATGTGCCGTCAGCATGACTCGTGAACTTCCCACCGGCTGGTATACCGACGAAGAGCTCGCCTACTTGCTCAGCGCGCTCCGGCGGCGGCAGCCGAGGGTGATCGTCGAAGTCGGGTCGCTCTTCGGTCGCTCGGCCCTTGCCATCGCCCAAGCCATGCGCCCCACGGCGCACCTCTTGTGCGTGGACATCTGGCCGGACGAGCGGGTGTTCAACGCGTTCACCTATGCCGTCGAGCAGGCGGGCCTGAGCGAGCGGGTCACTCCGCAGCACATGTCATCCATTGAGGCGGCGTCGGTCTGGCAATCGAAAATCGCCAATCAAAAATCGAAAATTGACCTGCTCCACCTCGACGGAGATCACCGGTCGCTCGGCGTCTACCTGGACATCCGGGAATGGCTGCCGTGCCTGGCCCCGGACGGCCTCTTCATCGGCCATGACTGGGGCCTCGACTCCGTCCAGTTCGGCGTCATGCAGGCCCGGGCCGAGGGCCTGCTTCGAGAGGTAGGCGTCAGCGATGTCCAGCGCCACGGCAAGCCCGCCCTCTGGTGGGGCCTGCCCGGCACCACGGGGACATGAACCAAGCGGCGCAGCCGCGACTTCGTGTCCCCGGAAACAGGGAAGAGGAGGAACAATCCAAATGAGTGAGAAGAAACGCATCGCAGTCCTCGGCGGTGACGGATACCTCGGCTGGCCGTGCGCCCTCCACTTCGCCGAACAGGGGCACGAGGTGGCCATTGTGGACAACGGCGTGCGCCGGAGGTATGACGCGGAGCTGCACACGGACAGTCTGCTGCCCCTGCCGCTGTGGGGGGATCGCATGGCCCTGGTCCCCCCGAATGTGGGCTTCTATCACATCGACGTGGCCGGGGAGCACCGTGAGTTGGATCGTTTCTTCGAGGCATGGCGACCGGATGTGGTGGTGCACTTCGCCGAGCAGCGCTCCGCGCCCTACTCCATGATCGACCGGGAGCACTGCCTCTACACGCACACAAACAACGTGAGCGGCACGCTGAATGTCCTGCACGCCATGCGTGACCACTGCCCCGGCGCGCACCTCATCAAACTGGGCAGCATGGGCGAGTACGGCACACCGAACATTGACATCGAGGAGGGGTTCATCGAGATCGAGCACCGGGGCCGGCGCGATGTCCTGCCCTTCCCCAAGCAACCGGGCTCGTGGTATCACCTGACGAAGGTCCACGACAGCAACAACATCATGTTCGCCTGCAAAACCTGGGGATTGGTATCAACCGATTTGAACCAAGGCATTGTCTATGGCGTCGAGACAGACGAATGCCCGGCAGAGTCGGAGCGATGCACCCGGTATGACTACGACGGAATCTTCGGGACCTGCCTCAATCGCTTTTGCGTCCAGGCGGCCATCGGCATGCCATTGACGGTCTACGGCAAGGGCGGCCAGACGCGAGGGTATATTGACATCCGCGACTCCATGCGGTGCATCGAACTCGCCATGCTCAACCCGCCAGGCAGCGACGGGGACATGGACCGGAAGCCGCCGTCCTCGGCGGATCGGTCCGTGTCCCCAGACGCGGCTGCCGACGATCTGGGACATGAACCAAGCGGCGGAGCCGCGACTTCGTGTCCCCGGAAGCCCGACATGGACCAGGGAGGAAGCGGGGACATGAACCAAGGCGCGGAGCGCCGACTTCGTGTCCCCGGAAGTTTCGGTCGCCCCCTCTCACCCATCCCGACGTTCGCCGTCTTCAACCAAATCACGGAGGTCTTCGCGGTCAACCAGCTCGCCCGGATGGTGCAGGAGGCGGGGCGAGAGCTGGGCCTTGCGGTGACGATCCGCCACATCGACAACCCCCGCGTCGAGGCGGAGAAGCACTACTACCAACCCGCCATGGACCGCTTCAAAGTCCTCGGCCTTCAAGCCCGCCCCCTCACCGCCACCATTCCGCATTTGATCGAGTTGGCGTTGAAGCATCGAGAGCGTGTGAGAGAGGGAACGATTCTGCCGGGAGTGAGGTGGCGGGGGGCGGTGTCCCTCAATGCGACAGGGCGTAGAGGAGGATGTTGGTGAGGAGGGCGCGGGCGTCGGCCTTGGCGACGCT
>JAADGH010000214.1 GCA_013152475.1 Planctomycetota bacterium | reverse complement strand
GGCGATGGATGAACATCCTTTCCCTGGCAACCGACAGGGACTTGTTCCTCCTGGGTTCCCGCTTCCTGCATTTCCTCGCCGTCCACGTCGCGAGGGCTGCCGTGTCCACGCTCAGGAGCTGCCTCAGCCGCTCAGGGCGGAAAGGCGCCCGGGTCCGGGAACGTACCGATTGACCAAGGCAATGCATGGAGACAGGGGTGGGGAGGATTACTCCCACTCGCGAACCAGCGTGTGCCGGTAGCTGAAGAGGTGAGATTTCAAACGGCCGCGATCTCTTACGAGCTGTGCCAGCCGCAGACCTGTGGATGGGTCTTCATATTGGGCAAGGCCCGGCCGTCAAACTCCGCATGGCCGCATGCCAGCGCCGCCTGCTCGAAGACCTTCTCCGACCGGTGACAACTTATAACAAATCTCCGGAGTGATTTTCTCAACGTATAACGGGACCGTTACGGAATGACCATTCGCCACCCTTGAACCTGACCCATTACCCCCAACGCGAGCCAGAACACGCGCCCGGATCAGCGAACGAGGACCGCCACGTACCCCCCGCCCGCGCCCTCTCGCGGAAAGAAGAGCCGTTCCTCCTGCTTCGTCAGGCCGGTGGACTCGATGGCATGGGCTACCACCTGCTCGCTTCCTCGATGGAGCACGTGCTGTAGGCAAGGACGCCGCCGGGACGGAGGGTCTTTGCGGCCGTTAGGAGGAGTTTCTTTTGCAGGTCGGCCAGCTCGGCGATGTCCTCGGGCCGCAGACGCCACCGCGCCTCGACCCGCCGGGCGAGGACGCCCGTATTCGAGCACGGGACATCCACCAATACCCGGTCGAAGGCGCATCCCTCCCGCCACCACCGCCGCGCGCCGTCCGCCGCGAGGCACTGCACACACCGAAGACCGAGGCGGTCCAGGTTCTCCCTCACCCTGCAGAGCCGCGGCGCAGAGCGGTCCACGGCAACGACCATCCCCTTGTCGCCCATCCGCTCGGCCAGGCCGGTGGTCTTCCCGCCGGGTGCGGCGCACAGGTCAAGTACGGATTCGCCCGGCTGCGGATCGAGAAGCTCGGACACGCGCATGGAGGTCTCGTCCTGCACCTGGAACAGGCCCTCTCTGAACGAGGGGAGTGCGGGAATCCTCGTCCCGGGACCCAACCGAACTGACAAGGGCAGTTCTCCCTCCGCCGCCTGCGCGCCCTCCGCCTCCAGGCGGTGAAGAAGGCCGGCGCGGTCCGTCTTCATGCGGTTGACACGGACGGTCAGGGGCGGCGTGTCGTTGTTGGCACGGAGAAAGGAGGCGGTCTTCTCCTCCCCCAAGCGCGGGAGCCACCGCTCCACAAGCCACTGCGGGTGGGAATAGGCCGCCGCGAGGTGGGCGGGCCGGTCGCCCGGGTCGGGCAGGACGAATCTCCGGAAGACGGCCCAGGTATTTTCGCGAATATAAATGGACGCCCGTGGCTCGCCGGGCGCGTCGGATCGGGGGGCGACCACTCCGCGGAGTGTGGACCGGAGCACGGCATTGATGAACCCTTTCGCCGAGGACAGGCGGGCCTGCGGAGCGAGCTTCACCGATTCATCCACGGCGGCGCGATCCGGGATGCGGTCGAGGAACACGATCTGGTAGGTCCCCATCCGCAGGATGTGCAGACATTTCGCATCGAGCCTGCGCAGGGGGGTCTTCGAGAACGCGGATACGATGGAATCGAGGGTCAGCCGGTGTCGAACCACGCCATAGACGATCTCGGCCAGCAGGGAGGCGTCCCGGCGGTCGAGCGCGCTCTCTGTGATGACCTCCGCGATGAGGTCCTGGGCGAAGTCCCGGCCCTTCTCAATGCGGCCGAGGATGCGAAGGGCTTCGAGGCGGACGTCGGCCATGGGGGCTCAGCTCTCCACCCGGAAGACGTCGCCGGGGCTCAGACTGCGTCCGCGCAGGTATTCCGCTGCGGACATCTCCCGCTTGCCGGCGGGCTGGAGCCGTTTGATGAGAACGGCCCCCTCGCCGGCGGCGACGAGGATGCCGGCGTCGCGGGCTTCGAGGACCCTGCCCGGCGTCTCTGTGCACGGGGCCTGAACCGCCTCGACGTCCGTGACGATCACCCGCTCGGTGCGCTTCGCACCCCGCCGTTCCGGGAACGTAAACGCCCCCGGCCAGGGGGTCATGCCGCGGATGAAGTGGACGATCTCTTCGGCGGTGCGTCCCCACGGTATCCGCCCGTCGTGTTTCTCCAGCATGGGGGCAAGGGTGACGCCCTCGTCGGGCTGGGGGGTGGACTCGGCCGTGCCGTTCTCGATGGCGGCCACGGCCTCGACAAGGAGTCCCGCGCCCATGTCGGCCAGGCGGTCATACAGCTCGCCGGCGGTCTCGCCGGGGAGGATGCCTGTGGCGCGCTGGAGGAGGATGGGGCCGGCATCGATAGCCGCAACCAGCCGGATGATCGTCACGCCGGTCTCCTTCTCTCCGTTCACGACGGCCCAGGTGATCGGGGCCGCGCCGCGATACCTCGGCAGGAGCGATGGGTGAACGTTGACGAAGCCATGCTCGGGCACGTGCAGGAGTTCGCCGGAGAGCTTCTCACCGAAAGCGACCACCACCCCGATCTGCGGTTTCAGGTCGGCAAGTGTCGCAACAAATTCCGGCGCACTGGCCCTCTCGGTTTCGAGGACGCTCAGGCCGAACTCGAGAGCGCAGCGTTTGACCTCGCTGGGTACAGGCTTGCCTCTTCTGCCGCGGGGCTTGTCGGTGCGGGTGACGACGGCGACGATGCGATGACCGGCATGGACAAGCGACGAGAGCGACGGGCAGGCGAAGGCGGGCGTGCCCAGGAACAGGATGTCCATCAACCCTCCTCGTAAACCGCCTCTAACTCCTTGAGCCGCTTGGCATTGTTCATGCGGGCGGCCTCCGTCATCTTGTCGATGACGAGGATGCCGTCGAGGTGGTCGATCTCGTGCTGCCACGCCCGGGCAACGAGGCCGCTGGAGGTGATGAGGCGCTCGGCGCCGTCGAGCTCCCAGGCGCGAACGGTGACCTGCTCGGAGCGCCGGATCTTGGCGTGGACGTCGGGCACGCTCAGGCAGCCTTCCTCCTCCGTCACAAACCCATGTCGGGAGACGATCACGGGATTCATGAAGACCACCCCCGTGGGGCCGTGGGCGCCGGGTTCGTCAGCAAGATCATCGGATAGGGACTTGAGGACGATCAGTCGGATGCCAAGCCCCACCTGGGGCGCGGCAAGGCCGACGCCGCGGGCCTCATACATGGCGGTGATCATCCGATCGGCAATGGCGCGGACTTCGTCCGTGATCTTCTCGACGGGCTTCGCGGCCTGTCTGAGGCGCGGGTCAGGGTAGTGGATCACATGAAGTTCTTCGATTGACGGCGTGATCTTATCCACAGCGGGTCCTTTCCGTCCGTTTCCGGATTCTCCCTCGTTCTTCATTATAGCGCAACATGCCGGGATTGCAAGGCGCTTTTTTGTTGACATACGCACGCACTGAGAGTATGTTATAGGGTCGCGAGCTTGCCATGAGGGCCGCGATTCGCCTTGTTCCTGCCGGGCTGGGCGGCTGGCCCGACCGTTTAGGAGGAATTCCGGATGGGATACGAAGACATTATCAAACGCGCCGAGGATGCCCTGGCGCGCGAGAACTTCGACTATGCCATCACGCTGCTTCTTGACATCGTGCTGGCGGACCCCAAGCAGGGCCGGGCGCGCAGTCTGCTCCGGCAGGCGGAGATCCGGAAGTTTCAGCAGGGAGGGTCCTCCGCAGCGCAGAAGCTGAGCGGGTTTCTGAAGGGGATAACATCCCGGTTCGGGAAGAAAGATGCGACCCACTCCATCGCGGGTATTGAGCGCGCGCTCCGGGACTCCCCGGGCAATACCAGTTTGATGCTCGACCTGGCCGAAAAGCTGAAGGAGGCCATGCTGGCCGACCAGGCCATCGACACGCTGGAACAGGCCCGCGGGCTCGACAACCAGAACGCGGAGGTGCTGAGGCGGCTGGTGTATTACTACGAGGGGATGGGACAGTTTGGGAAGGCCCAGACCCGCGCACAGGAATATGTGCAGCTGCACCCGACAGACAAGGAGATGACGGCCAAGCTCAAAGATGTCTCCGCCAAGCGCCATATCGAACTGAGCGCGGTGGAGAAGGCCAAGAGCTTCCGCGACCAGATCATCGACGAGGAGAAGGCCATCGATCTTGAAAAAGGCCAGCGCATGGTGCGCAGCGAGGAGGAAATGACCCAGGCCGTCGCATCCGCCAAAGCGGCTGTCGAAAAGGACCCCAACGACCATATCTCTTACGTGAAGCTCGGCGACTTGTACCAGCAGCAGGGCCGCTTCAAGGAGGCCATGGAGTACTACAAGACGGCGTACAAGATTTCGCCGGACTACCCCACCCGCGAGAAGATGGGCGATCTGGCCATCCGGAGCCGGGAGGAGCAGGTGAAGGCCGCACAGAAAGCCGTTGAGGCAAACCCGGGCGACCCCGAAGCCGCCAAGCGCCTGGCGGCCGCGAAAAAGGCCCGAATCGATTACTCCATCCAGGAGTACCAGGCCCGGGTCAAGCAGCACCCCACCGATCTCAGTCTGCGGTTCCGTCTGGCCCGGTCACTGTTCGAGAACGATCAGACCGACGAAGCGATCCAGCAGTTCCAGCAGACCGTGGGCGATCCGAAGGCGAAGGTCGATTCCCAGTGGTATCTCGGGCGCTGCTTCATGAAAAAAAACCTGCCTGATCTGGCGGCAAATCAGTACAAGGCGGCCCTGCAGGCCCCCGGCCTGAGTTCGCAGATGAAAAAGGAAATCACCTACAACCTGGGCGAGGCCTATGAGGCAATGGGGCAGATCGAGGAGGCCCGCAAGATTTACCAGCAGATCTTTGAAGTGGACATTACCTATAAAGACGTTGCCGACAAAGTGAGCCAGCTCCGGTCGGCTGAATAGACTGACTGCACAGGAGGAACAGGTGCCAAATTCAAAATCGGCGGAGAAACGACTGCGTCAGGGTGAAAAACGCAGAGAGCGAAACAAGAGCTACACGTCGCAGATCCACTCGCAGGTGAAAAAATTCGAGGCGGCCGTTGCGGCCCAGGACGCCGAAGCGGCCAAGAAAGAGTTCCTGAAGGCGGCAACGATCCTCGACATCGTCGCCGGCAAGGGGATGATCCACAGGAACACCGCATCGCGCAAGAAGTCGCGGATGCATGCCCAATTGCTTCACCTCGCTCCGCAGGCCCCCGCCGGGTCGGCGGATGCCAAGACCGAAGAAGGCGGTCAGTAGCTCGGCCTGTCTTCTGAATCCGGTTGTACCCGTGTGTTGGTTTTCTGCTTGACACGGGTTGCCGGAGTACACTACGGTACTATACCGAGTAGCGTCGGAAAGTGACGCAGTTGGGCAGTCAGTACCCGCCATTGGTGCTGTGTCATTCGTTCAGGCAGTTACGTGTGGGCGTCACATGGGAGGAACGTGCCATGAATGAACAGCTGTTCCGTAGCCGGTTGTGTCTTTTATTCTCACCCTTGTTTTGGATCGCCCTGTACGGCTTGCTCTTGGCCTCCGCTGCACGGCCCTGCTACGGCCAGAGCTCCAAGAACCTGACCATGCCGGCCAAGGCGAAGACGAAGCTTAATAAGGACATCGATCTGTCGAAAATCACGACGATCCGAATGCCCGACAAGCCAAACGAGAGCCACCATCCGGTCAAGGCGCGCATCTATGACGGCCTCTGCTCCGCCATGCGGCAGTCGGGCTACAGCGTGGAGACCGGCTCCAGTGCGGAATGGCCTGAGACCGAGGCGCGGGCCGACTTTTCCGTCAAGTTCCGCAAGGGCGGGACCGAAGCCGCGTGGGCGGCAAAGATGGGTTTCGAGGGCGGCAGCAACGCGGAAAACTACACGCTGGAGGTGTCGCTGCGGCTCAAGGGCAAGGTCGGCAAACTCACGAAAACGGCTTTCTCCGCCAAATGCAAGATGTGGTACAAATTCGTGCCGTCCAAGAGGCAGTCCACCCGAGACATGGGGGCCTACACGCTCATCACTTGGCCGGTTGATCGGTATGGCGAAGGCCCCGACACCCTGGAAAAGGCCTGCTACAAAATGCCCGAGGTTATTCTTGAGGAACTGCCGGACAAGAAACCGGACAAAAAAAAGCCCAAGTGACTTCGCTCTGAGGCGCGTTGCGCGCCCCTACCGCTTCGCCTTCTCCCGCACCTTGAAGACGCAGAAGTCCCCGCACATGGAGCAGGTGTCTTCGCTGTGGGCCTTGATATGCTCGCGGAACTCCCCGGCGCGCTTCGGGTCCAGGCACTCGCTCAGCATCTTTTGCCAGTCCCGGGCCTCGCGGTATTCGGAGAAAGTCCGGTCCCAGTCCGCCGCCCCCGGCAACCCCCGTGCGATGTCCGCCGCGTGGGCGGCGATGCGCGCCACGATCACGCCCTCCCGCACGTCCACCGGCGTGGGCAGGCTCAGGTGCTCGGTGGGCGTGACGTAACACAGGAAGTCCGCCCCCGCCATGCCGGCCACGGCCCCGCCGATGGCCGCGTTGATATGGTCGTAGCCCGGCGCCACGTCGGTGACCAGCGGGCCGAGGACGTAGAACGGCGCGCCCTTGCACAGCTCCTTCTCCATTTGCACCTGCGCCTGGATCTGGTTCAGGGGCACGTGGCCCGGGCCCTCGATCATTACCTGCACCCCTGCCTTGCGGGCGCGGTCGGCCAGCTCGGCCAGGACGTTCAGCTCGTGCACCTGCGGCCGGTCGAAGGCGTCGGCCAGGGCCCCGGGGCGCAGGCCGTCGCCGAGGCTGAGGGTGGCGTCGTGCTCGCGGGCGATGTCGAGCACCTCGTCGTACCGCTCGTACAGGGGGTTCTCCTGCCTGTGATACCGCATCCACTCGGCGAGGAAGGTGCCCCCCCGGCTGACGATGCCGCATACCCGGTCGCATTGCTCCAGCGACCGGAGGACCTCCCGCGTGACCCCGCAGTGGACGGTGATGAAGTCGATGCCGTCCTCGCAATGAACGCGCACGGCCTCCAGCATGTCCTCAGCGGTCATGTTCATGATGGTGTTCTTCTCGCGCACGGCCCGGACAGCGGCATAGTAGATGGGGACGGTGCCGAGGGTGACTTTCGACTCCGCGATGATCCGGCGGCGAATGGCGTCGATGTCGCCGCCCGTGCTCAGGTCCATGGCCGTGTCCGCCCCGGCCTCCTCGGCGGCGCGGAGCTTGACCAGCTCGTCGGCCACCTCGGCATGGTCCATGGAGGAGCCGAGGTTGGCGTTGACCTTGATCCGCATGCCCTCGCCAACGGCGCAGAGGGCGTCGGTCTTCCGGTTTCTGTTGCAGGGGAGGACCACCGTGCCTGCGGCGATCCTGGCGCGGAGTTCCCCGGGCGAGCAGCCCTCGACCTTCGCCGCGAGCTCCATCTCCGGGGTGATTCGTCCTGCCCTTGCGTCTTGCAGTTGTGTCATGCTACACGACCTCGATCAACATGCGGGTGAGGGCCTCGTGGCACGCCTTTGACGCCGCGACCTTGGGACGGAAATGGGTCTCGATCACATAGTACCCATCGTACCCGTCGTCGCGAAGCGCCTTGAATTGTCCGCGCCAGTCGATGTCGCCCTCGCCCACGGGACAGACCTGGCGCTTGCCGTCCTCGGTCTTCAGGTCCTTGATGTGCAGGTGGGCGACGAGGTCCTTCACCTGCTCGTATCCGTCGGGGTAGGGTGTGACGCCGCAGCTTCGGGCGTTGCACGGGTCCCAGTTCAGCTTCAGGTGGTCGCTGCCGACCTTTCGGATGATGTCCCCGGTGTTCGGGCCGGTATCGCCCCAGCAGACGGCTTCGTTTTCGAGATACAGCATCATCCCGGCGGCCTCGGCCCTGGCGGCCATATCGCCGAGGCGGTCGATGACGGCCTGGGGATACTTGGACCCGTCGCAGGCGATCTTTGCGTGATGATCGTCGCCGGGCTTGCCGAAGCCGAAGATGACGATCTTGTTCGTGTTGAACTTTTCGCCCAGCTCGAAGACCCGCGGCAGGACCTCTTCGATGTCCTTCTGCACCTGCGGGTCCTCGACCGCGCACTTGAAGAGCCCCGGGGAGAGGCCGGTGATCTTCACATCGTACCGCTTGACTCCATCGGCTATCTTCCGGATGTCGCTCTCCGCGCACTGGGGGATGCGGCCCGATGGCGTGTTCCGCAGCTCGTAGTACTGAATGCCCCAACTCGTGCCGATCTCGACGGCGGTATCGAAGTCGAGGCTGATTTCGTCGCTGAGGATGGCGGTTTTCACATTGTCCTCCGAGGCATTGTATTGGAAGAATCGGATAATAATAATGAAAGGTTGGAGTGATGGGATTCTATCATTTCATCTCTTCCCATTTGTCCTTCCCCCTGCTTTCCGCAGCCGCTCCACCTCCGTCCGCGTCAGGCGGCGGAAGGCGCCGGGCTTCAGGCGCGGGTCCGTGATGCCGGCGATGGCGACGCGCCTGAGCCGCTTCACGCGATACCCCAGCCGGGCCAGGATGCGGCGAATCTCGCGGTTTTTCCCCTCCCGAAGGGTTGTCTCGAGCCAGGTGAATCGTCCGTCCTTGCGCCCGATGCGCGCTTGGATGCCCTCGGTGCGGCCCTCGGCCAGATGGGTGCCCCGGCTCAGCTTCTCCAGGTCTTTTCGGTCGGGCCGGCCCTCGACCTTGACCTGATATGTCTTCTCCACCCCATAGCGGGGGTGCGCCAAATGATTGGCCAGATCCCCGTCATTGGTCAGGATGATCAGCCCCTCCGAGTCCACATCCAGCCGCCCCACCGGATACACACGCTGGGGGATGCGGCCGGCCAAGAGGTCAATCACCCGCTTCTTTCCTTCCGACGCGTTCGTGCAGATGTATCCCCGGGGCTTGTTGACGAGGAAGTAGACCCTCTGCTCGATCCGCAGGGGGGCCCCATCGAAACGGATGTCATCCGTCTCCGGATCGGCCTTGACGCCCGGGGAGGTGACCACCTCTCCCCCCACGGCCACCCGGCCCTCCTGGATGAACTCCTCGCACCTTCTGCGGGAGGCGATCCCCGCGTCGGCAAGGATCTTTTGGAGCCTGAGTTGAACCATGACATCAACCCGGGGCAGGACAGTAGGAGCGCAGGATCTCCATGTCTTCGTCGCTTCGCAGGCTGCACGGATGGATGCAGGCGGGCAGCAGGACCGTCTCGCCCAGAGCCATGGGGGTCTCCCCCCCGGGCCACGTCAGCACGCCCCTCCCTCTGATGGCCGAAAGAATCTCGAAGGACCCCGTGCCGCCGACATTGATAGGGCCCTTGCGCACCTCCAGCTTCTCATACACGAATTTGTCGCACTCGATCAGCCGGAGCCGGTCCTTGCCGATCTTCTTCGGTTTCTCCTTCCCCGTGTGGTTTACGGCGAAGTCGACCATGCTGAGGGCCTCCTCCACATGAAGCGGCCTTGGCCTCCCCTCTTCCGCCATGCGGTCCCAGTCGTAGAGACGGCAGGTCAAGTCGGAGGTCTCCTGGATCTCGGCGATGATGATCCCGGGGCCGATCGCATGGACCGTCCCGGGGGGGAGGAAGATCGCATCGCCCTTCTTCACGGAGATCCAGTTCAGACACTTCTCCACCTCATCGTTCTCGATGCAGCGCTCAAACTCTTTTCTGGTCGTGTCCGCCTTCAGCCCGAGAATCAGCTTGGCCCCCGGCTCGGCGTAAACCACGTACCATCCCTCCGCCTTCCCATAGTCCTCGTGATGCTGCGTCGCGGCGTGCTGGTCGTCGGGATGGACCTGCACCGAGATCACGTCGTTGGCGTCGATGAACTTGAACAGGAGAGGCAGTGTGGGACCGTACTTCCTCGCAACGGCCGGGCCGAGGATGTCCTCCGGCATGGCCTGCAGCAGCTTGCGGATGGTGGAGCCTTCATAGGCCCCCTCCCGAACCACGTTGACCTCCGTTTGATAGTCGCACACCTCCCACGATTCTCCGATCTTCTTTCCCCGGGGCAGGTTCTTCCCGCACACCGAGCGGAGGCGCTGGCCGCCCCATATCTTCTCGTGGAACACGTCACTGAGCTTGAACGGATACAAGTTGGATGCCTTCATATCACTACGACCAATCAACGAAAAGCCAAACGTTCTTACTGTTCCTGCACGTCCACCACCGGAGGCGCTACATAGTTAAGGAAGCGGTCGGCCACCTTGCCTCTGCTTGCATCCCCGGCATGGAGATATACGCGATAGTTAAACTCCAGGCGTTCCCCCGCCTCGACCTCCAGGCTGCCGTCCAATTCCCTGCCCGGTTCGAAGTGGGACAGCCCGAAGGGGTTCGCCGTCATGAGACCATAGCTTCGCACGTGCCAGTAGGTCGGGTAGCGGAAGTTTGTCGGGTTGTCGAAGATCGTGATTCCGACGGTCTCCCCGTCCACGGGGCCGGAGTAGTCGCACCAGTGGGCGCGCTTGCCCCAGGTCTCCTTCTCGCCGGTCCCGCCGTAGGAATTCACGATTTTCCCGCCATGGCCCGCCTTCTCCTCCATGGAGGAGGCGACGCGGAGCGAGCAGATGCCGCCTTCCTTCGTGTCGCCGAAGCGCACCTTGCCCTCGGTCATGCGCAGGGCAACGCCGAGGTCCACGAACCGGCATCTGGCCGGCGCGGCATAGACGCGGACGGTGCGGACTTCCTCCAGCAGCTTCTTGCCCTCCTTGTCCACCCAGTCGTTCCGGGCGATGATCTCGCCATATACCGGGCCCTCCTTGAGGGCGAGGAACTCCCTGTGGACCATACGCCCGTGGCCCTCGGTCTCGCTCCAGACGTCCGCGCCGTTCACATCGCCCCAGGCGACATAGAAGGACTTGTGGTGGGGGTGGTCCTGGCTCTCCCCCTCGATCCCCTCCACCACGGGGTAGCCCCGGGTGATCGGCTTGTTCGTCGGCCCCATGACGGGATGGAGGAAGGGCCGGGCCCACTTCTCCGCGAACTGGTAGCTGGAGAAGGGCTTGCCGGAGACGAGGATGTCCACGCGCTCGTTCTCCACCACGTTCAGCTTCACCCGCGCCGCGCGCTTCGTGGCCCCGACGTTCGTGCGGAGGACGTATTCCTTCCTCGCGCCGGCGGGGAGCTTCTCCACGATAAAGCAGACCTTTCCCCCGCTCGCCTGGCAGGCGACGGTCTTGTTCTTTTCGCAGTCGGTCAGCTCGACGTCTTCTTCGGCCCCCGGGACATCCACCACAACCGGGGTGTGGATGCACTCATGCAGTCCGGCAAGGACCGTCAGTTTCCGTTCCACTCTGCAACTCCTTTGTCTGTAACGTGGACCTTTATACAATCCCCGCCAGGGACTGCTTCAGATACTCGTAGCTCTTGTTGGCGATCGTCTCCGGGTCGGGCTTGAAGTCAAAGACCTCCACGGAGACGTAGCCTTTGTAGTCGATGCCTTTCAGCGCGTTCATGATCGGGACGAAGTCCGTGTCGCCGAACCCCGGGCCGCGCAGGTTGGCGTCGTTGGCGTGGAAGTGGGCCAGATGGGGCGCCGACGCCGTGATGATGTCGGGGATGTCCATCACCTCGTCGCTCATGGCCTTCACATCCAGGAGCAGCCGGAAGTTCGGGCTGCTTACTTCCTCGATCATACGGATCGCCTCCTCATGCGTATTGATGAAGTCCGTCTCCGTCCGCGCAAGCGGCTCGATGCAGAGCGTGACCTTCCTCTTCTCGGCCGCTTTGGCGCAGGCCGAGAAGGTCTGGCGCGCATAGGACCACGCCTTCTCAGCGCTCAGGTCCTTGTGCACGTTGCGCTGCTTGGGCGACCCGATCACCATCACCTTCCCCCCGAGGTCGGCGCAGAAGCCAATCAGTTCGATCAGAAACTCCTGCGTCTCCTTCCGGACCTTCGCGTTGGGATGGTTGATGTACATCCCATCCGGCTTGGCCAGCAGCCAGTGCAGGCCGACGATGTCCACCTCGGCCGCCGCGGCGCGGTCCCGGATCTCCTTGCGCCTATCCGCGTCGATCCGGCGGACGTCGTCGGCCAGGGTGAAGGGCGCGATCTCGACGCCGTCGTAGCCCACATCCCCGGCGAACGCGAAGACGTCGCCGATCTTCCAGCCCTCGCAAAACTCGTTGCAGATCGAAAACTTCAAGTCCCTTCCTCCGTTGTCCTCCCGGACAGCATCACTTTCCGCCCTTCTGCGACAGCTCGTCGCCCAGCATCCGCAGCAGCGGGCCGAACAGGTCGCGGTTGTGCTTGTCGATCAGGAGCAGTTGCTCGTGCGCCTCTCGGATGAAGCCGACACGGTCCATGTCGGGGACGTCCTCTTCCTCCAGACGAAACATCTCCACGTCGGGCGTCTGCACGGGCTCGGACTTCAGGTTCACGAATTTTGTCAGCCCGACGATTTCGAGGGAGCTCAGGCACTCCTTGCCGCAGTTCACGACCGTAACCTTCGGCCCCTTCCGGTCGGGACCGTGGGTCGCGATGCCGGCGATCACCCCGAGAAACGTGCTGTCCATCCCGTCGCACTTCGCCAGGTCGAAAGCGACCTCTTTGTACCCCGCATCGAGGAGCGACACGCACAGCTCGAGCAGCGACATGCAGTTGTTCATCGTGCCAAGGCCGGTGACCTTGACATAGATCATCTTGTCGCAGAGTGCGATGTCGATCGTTCCGTCGTCTGCCATCTATCTCCGGCTCCGTGCGTCGTCGAGCATTTCCCGTGCCTGCTCAATCGTGACCGTCGTGGAGCGGTCCCCTCGAATCATCTCAGCTATTTCCACGATGCGAGCGCCCTCGTCCAGCCTTTCTACCCTACAACGGGTCCGGTCGTCAACAACTTCTTTCGCCACTCGATACTGCTGATCCGCGAAGCTCGCGATCTGCGGGAGATGGGTCACGCAGAAGACCTGGCGCGACCGGGCGATGCCCCGCAGTCGCTCCCCGATCGTCCGCCCGATCCGCCCGCCCACGTTGGCGTCCACTTCATCGAACACGAGCAGCGGTGTGCGGTCCGCCTTCGCCAGGTTGTGCTTCAGCGCCAGCATGATCCGCGACATCTCCCCCCCCGACGCGATCTTCCGGAGCGGCTTCAGGTCCTCCCCCACGTTGGGCGAGATCATGAACTCGACGGCGTCGAAGCCGGCCGGGCCGGCCGACTCCAGCGCCGAGTCCCGTTCCCCCACCGCCGCCGTGGATATCTGCGCTTCGAACCGCCCATTGCGCATACCCAGCCCCTTCAGTTCCTTTTCCACCTGTCGGCTCAGCTTCTCTCCGGCGGCCGCCCGTTTTGCCGTAAGCCCCTCGCCGAGCCGGACCATCTCGGCCACGAGCTGCCGCAGTCGCTCGTCGGCCGTGGCCAGTTCTTCGGTCTCCGCCGACAGGTCCCGAAGCTCCTCCGCAATGGCGCTCCGCCGGCGCAAGACGGCCTCGATCGAGTCGCCGTGCTTCGACTTCAGTTTTCGGATCAGGTCGAGTCGCCTCTCGATCCGGTCCAGGGCCGCCGGGTCGAACTCCGGGCGGTCGGCGCACTGCCGCAGCGTCATGGCCAAGTCCTCGAGCTGCACCAGGCACTGCTCGCACGCGTCGCAGGCCTCCTTCAATTCTGGGTCGAACTCCGCGATGCCCTCCAGCTCCCGGGCGACGGCCTTCAGCCGCTCGACCAGGGACCCTTCCGCCTCGTAGATGACCTCGTGCCCCGTTCGCGTAACCGTCGCGATCCGCTCGGCGTTGACCAGGAGGCGGCGCTCCGACTCGAGACGCTCCTCCTCGTCGGCCCCCAGTTCGGCCTCGTCGATCTCATTTAGCTCGTGTTGCAGGAGTTCCATCCGGCGGCGGCGCTCTTCGCGCCGGGCGGCCAGGTCCTCGCGCCGCCGGCGCTGCTCGACGGCCTTTCTGTAGGCGGCCTCGAAGTCCCCGCGCAGCCCTTCCACCCCTGCGAACCGATCCAGCAGCAGCCGCTGCTCCGCCGGCTGGAGCAGGTTCTCATGGTCCTGCTGGCCGTGGATCTCGATGAGGCGCCGGCCCACCTCGCGGAGGATGGCCACGGTCACCGGCCGGCCGTTGATGCGGCAGCGGCTCCGGCCCTCGGTGTCCACCGTCCGGGTGATGAGCATCTCGTCGTCCTGCTCGGCGTTCAGCATCGCGCCGATCTCTTTTCGGAGCTCCCCCTTCGGCAGATCGAAGACCCCGTCCACCGAGGCGCCCTTGGCCCCGGTGCGGACCTGCCCGGCCGAGGCGCGCCCCCCGAGCAGGAGATGCAGGGCGCCGATGAGGAGCGATTTGCCCACGCCCGTTTCCCCCGTAAGGACGTTGAGCCCGGGGAGAAACTCCACTCGCGCTTCATCAATCAGGGCGAAATCTCTGACACAGATCTCGCGGAGCATGGGGGTGGTGAACCGTTCTTGGCAAAGATTCGGGGTAACAGGCCGTCCGTCTCCTGGCGTGGGCAGCTACGACACCGCCGTCCCGGACGCCACATCCTTCTCCGGCGCAAGCAGGACCACGGCCCCGTCGCCGGCCACGGCCGCCAGGAGCATGCCGTTGCTCTCGACGCCGCGGAGCTTGGCGGGGGCCAGGTTATTCACGACAACGATCTTCTTGCCGACCAATTCCTCGTTGCTGTAGTGGCCCTTGATCCCGGCGACGATCTGCTTCTGCTCGCCGCCGACGTCGATCTGCATCACGGTCAGCTTGTCGGCGTCGGGGTGGTCTTCGGCGGATTTCACCTCCGCCACTTTCAGCTCCAGTTTTTTGAACTCGTCAAAGGTAATCATCCGTTGCGGTCTCCCTTGCAGGACCCATTTCCACACATTTCAGAGACCGTTATTGTATCACGCCCGATTTCGCCCGCCAAACAAAAAATCCGGCCGGCATGCCCGCAGCATGGCATCCGGTCGCAGGAGAGGCCTCGAATGCCTCATCACCAACCCATCACCGCATACTTCAGGATCGTGTAGAGGATCTTTACGCCCGCGCCGACTGCGCCGCGAACCGTCCCGCTGATTTTTGAACGGCCGATGCGCACCCGGTAGGAGACAGGGACCTCGCGCACCCGCAGGCCGAGCCTCGCCGCCTTGATCTGCATCTCGATGGTCCACCCGTAGCCCCGGTCGCGCATCTGCACGGCCTCCAGCGCCGTACGCGTGATGGCCCGGAAGGGGCCCAGGTCGGTGTGGTTGGCATGGAAGAGGAGCCGCATGAGAATGCAAGCCAATCGGTTTCCGAATCGCGCCTGGAAAGGCATGGCGCCCTTCTGCCGGCGGCCCAGCGCCCGCGACCCGATGACCATGTCGGCCGCGCCCGCGCGGATGGGATCGAGAAGAAGGACCATCTCGTCGGGATGGTCGCTGTAGTCCCCGTCGAGGAAGACCACCACATCCGTCCGAGGCGCGAGGCAGGCGATCCCGCGCAGGCACGCCGCGCCGTAGCCCCGCTCGGGTTCATGGACCACCCGCGCGCCGGCGCCCCGAGCCGCGTCAGCCGTGGCGTCGGTGGAGCCGTTGTCCACAACGATCACGTCCTCGGCCAGGTCGGCCGGGATGTCGGCGATGACCCGGCCGATGGCCTGCTCCTCGTTCAGGGCAGGGATGATGACGGATGTGTGCACGGGTCCACGTGTTTGGAGTTCCATACTGACCTGATCCTCGCTCCTCAGCGCCTGTCTGTTTATACCATAGCGCCGAGCGCTTTTCCGAAGCGAAATCGAAAATCTCGGCGGGTTCAGGGGGCCTCGGCGTTTCCTTTTTTGGTTGACAAATCCGCCCGTGCGTGATAGGGTACGCCAATATCTGGCACGTTGGCCCTGGCCTGTTTCCTGTCTTGGAGATCGTGTAAATGTCTCACAGCGTGTACGTTACGAGCATCATCCCGGAACCGGGAATTCAGATCGTCAAGGACTTCTGTCCCGATGCGGAGGTGTATTCCGAGGATCAGATCCACCCGCGCGACCTGCTTCTGGAGAAGATCAAGGGCCGCGACGGCGTGCTGACGCTGCTGACCGACGCGGTGGACAAGGAGTTCATGGACACCGTCGGCCCGCAGCTCAAGGTCATCTCCAACTACGCCGTGGGCTACAACAACATCGACGTGGAGGAGGCCACCCGGCGGAAGATCGTCGTGGGCAACACCCCCGGCGTCCTGACCGACGCCACGTCGGACATGGCCTGGGCGCTGCTTTTCTCCACGGCCCGCCGCTGCGCGGAGAGCGACAAATTCACCCGCGCGGGGAAGTTCCACGGCTGGCGGCCGACCCTGTTCCTCGGCGGCGACATCACCGGCCGAACCCTCGGCATCATCGGCGCGGGGCGGATCGGCGCGTCTATGGCCATGAAGTCCGTCGGCTTTCGGATGAAGGTCCTCTACTTCGACCTGAACGAAAACAAGGAGATGGAGGAGACCCTCGGCGCGAAGAAGGTCGATCTCGACACGCTGCTCAAGGAGTCTGACTTCGTGTCGGTCCACACCATCCTGGACGATACGACGCGGCATCTCATCGGCAAGCGCGAGCTGGGGATGATGAAGAAGAGCGCCTATATCGTGAACACCTCCCGCGGCCCGGTGATCGACGAGGCGGCCCTCGTGGAGGCGCTGAAGAACAAGACCATCGCCGGGGCGGGGCTGGATGTGTATGAGGACGAGCCGGAGCTCAAGCCCGGCCTGATCGAGTGCGAGAACGCCGTCCTGACGCCTCACATCGCGAGCGCCACGATTTGGACGCGCGGCCGGATGGCCGAGATGGCCGCGAACAACTTAGTGGCGGGCCTGAAGGGCGAACGGCCGCCGAACCTGGTGAACCCGGAGGCGTTGGATTGAGTTGGAGTGATGGAGTAGTGGAGTGAGGGAGTCATGCGAGGATGGGGGTTCTGCACCACCCAATACTCCATTAGGCCATGACCCCCACCCCCCTTGCCCATGATCAACGGTAAGAAAGTCATCGTCGTCTTTCCGGCCTACAACGCCTCGCGCACCCTTGTGAAGACCTTCAACGAGGTGCCGAAGGGATGGGTGGACGGGTTCGTCCTGGTGGATGACTTCAGCACCGACGACACGGTGGCCGTGGCCAGGCGCCTGCCCATCAAGGTGATCCAGCACCCCTTCAACCTCGGCTACGGCGCGAACCAGAAGACGTGCTACCTCCAGGCCCTGGAGGACGGGGCGGACATCATCATCATGCTCCACCCCGACTACCAGTACGATCCGAAGGTCATCCCTGCGCTGATCGAGCCGATCGCATCCGGCCAGGCGCGGGTGGTCTTCGCCTCGCGCATGCTCGGCGGCGGGGCGCTCCGGGGCGGCATGCCGCCGTACAAGTTTCTGTTCAACAAGGTCTTGACCTATCTCGAGAACCTTCTCCTCGGCACGCAATACACCGAGTTCCACACGGGGTATCGCGCCTACGAGCGGGGCGTGCTGAAGTCAATCCCGTTCCTGCGCAACTCGAACGACTTCGTCTTCGATTCCGAGATGATCCTGCAGATTGTAAACAAGGGGGTCCACATCCACGAGATTCCCATCCCCACGATGTATCACTCCGACGCCTCCTCGGTTAATTTTGTCACCTCCACCGTCTACGGCACGAAAACGCTGATCGCCATCGGCAAGTATCTGCTGAACCGGTACGGCCTGCGCTCCTGCGCACTTTTTGAATGAGAGACCTATGGCGCGCAAGTCGTGCAGAATCCTGCTGGTCAACCCGCCCTACACCAAGGTGACCTACGAGGACGTGGACCGGAAGGCCGGGGCCCTGCAGAACCCCGTGCTCAGCCTGGCCACCATCGCCGCGCCCCTCATCGAGGACGGCCACGACGTGCGCATCGCCGACATGGACCTGGAGGAGGGGCCGCACTCGTTTCTGGAAAAGACGTTCCGGGACTTCCAGCCCGACTACGTCGGCGTGACGGGCACGACCCCCATGGCGGTCGAGATGGGCAAGATCGCGGCGATGGCGAAGGAACTCTGCCCCAATACCATCACCGTCTGCGGGGGCGTGCACGTGACGACCTTCCCGCGCGAGATGGTCACCGACGCCCCCTTCGACGTGGCGGTCATCGGCGAGGGCGACTTCACACTGCGCGACCTGATTCGAAGCGCCCGGCCGGATGGGACGTCCGGCATTGCCTTCGTGCGCGGGGGCGAGGTCGTTATGACCGAGCCCCGGCCCCTGATCGACGACCTGGACAAGCTCCCCCTGCCGGCGTGGCAACTCTATGACATCAAGCGGTACAAGACGTCAAAGCTCGTGGAGCGCGAGAGCCCGACGGGCCTGCTCGAGACCAGCCGCGGCTGCGTCTTCCAATGCTCCTACTGCAACAAAAACATCTTCGGCCGGAAGTTCCGGCAGAAGTCCCCGGGGCGCGTCGCCGACGAGATCGAGCGTATGCTGCGGATCGGCTTCCGCGAGATCCATATCGAGGACGACGGCTTCTCCACGAACCTGAACAAGGCGAAGGCCATCTGCGACGAGATCATCCGGCGCGGCCTCAAGTTCCCCTGGACGCTCATCAACGGCATCCGCGTGAACCGGACCGACGAGGAGCTGGTCCGGAAGCTCAAGCAGGCCGGCTGCTACCAGGCCGCCTTCGGGATCGAATCGGGGAACCAGGCGATCCTCGATCGTATCCAGAAGGCCATCACCAAAGACCAGGTGCGCCAGGCGATCGCCCTGACGAAGCAGGCCGGCATCGAGACCTTCGGCTTCTTCATGTTCGGCCTGCCCGACGAGACCGAGCAGACAATGCAGGACACGATCGACTTCGCCGTCGAGCTCGATCTCGACATCGCGAAGTTCGCCATCACCATCCCCCTGCCCGGCACACCGCTCTTCGACGAATATGACGAGAAGGGCCTGATCCTGACGAAGGACTGGTCGGAATACCTTTTCCACGACCTGACCCAGCCGGTCTACAAGCACCCGAATCTGGATTGGGATACCATCATCCAGTATTATAAGAAGGCCTATCGCCAGTTTTACTTCCGTCCGAAGTATGCCATGCGGCGCCTCTGGAAAGGCGTCACCACCGGCCGGATCATCCACGACGTGGGCTACGCGCTCAAGACCAAATGGTGGTAAACGACGACAACCTGCCGGACGAGGCGCAGCCCTTCTGGCCCAGGGCGTGGAAGCCCCTGGCCGTGGCGGTGGCGGTTCACCTTGCCATCCTCATCGGCTACGCGGCCTTCTTCCACTTCAACCCGAGCTGCTTCCTCAACGTGGGTGCGAAGTTCCAATGGGCCGACGAGAAGCACTTCGCCCCGGGGACGGTCAAGTTTACGAAGATTGCCGGGTACGACGCGTGCGACTACTATCTCGTGGCGCTCGACCCGCTCCTCCTGAAGAAGGACGTGGCGCCGACGTACAAGATCCCGACAAAGTTCATGCGCTACCAGCGCTTCCTCTACCCGCTGCTGATCAATCTGCTCACCTGCGACACGCCGGCCTACTTCCCATACGCAATGGTCCTCATCAACCTGGCGTCCATGATCGGCATGACGATTGTCCTGATGAAGCTGCTCGCGCAGCGGGGGAGCAGCCCGTGGCTGGCGTTGATCTTCGTCCTGGGCGGCGGGATGCTTCTCGCCTTCTGGCTCGCGCTCCAGATGCACCTGTGTTTCTTCCTCATCATCTCTGCTATTTACTATTACGAAAATAAAAAAGTTGAGGTCTCGGCGCTGCTCTTCGCCCTTGCGCTTGTGACGTGGGAAAGCGCCGTCCTCTTCGCCGGGCCGATCGGCCTGTGGGAGCTGCTGCATCGCCGGTGGAAGAACGTCGTCTGCTTCGCCCTCGTTCTCGTGCCGTTCCTCTGCAGCCAGGCCTACTTCGCCCACAAGCTGGGGGCCAAGATGTTCTCCGGCAGCCCCGCGGCCCTTTCGTGGCCCTTCGTGCAAATCGTCCAGGGCATATCCATATCGATCCGAAACACCGCAGGCCACGGCACGCTGGCCTTCCTACGCAGCCTGCTGGCCTTCCCCGTAATCGCCCTCCTCACCGCGATGTTGGTCGTCGCCTGCTGGAAGCTGTGGCGGAGGAAGGGGGGCCTCTATAACCTCATGCTGCTCCTGCAGCTCCTGTTCGTCATCATCCAGGCCACAGAGATCTGGCTCACCTTCTCCAACGCCATGCGCATCAACGCCGGCCTCTTCCTGCCCCTCCTTCTCAGCTACCGCGACCAGAAGGAGCGCGTCAGCCCCTGGCTCTTCGCCGGTGTCCTTGCCCTCTCTGCATTGGCCCTGCTCAAGATCGCCGCCGAGACCCACCAGCCCTGGGGGCTCATCGGCGGGGGATGAGCCGGGCGGCAAGACCCCGCGGACAAACATGTCGTCCCATGGCCGAGAGAAGTGACCGGCTCCCCGCCCCCAAATTTGCCTTGCCTTCCGGCCCTGCGTTCCATTAACATAAAATCTTTGAAGGCCATGTCGTGTCGAAGAGGCGTCCCATGAGCAACGGTAACCTGGTCGAACGAATCCAATCCCTGAAAAAAGAACGCAACGCCGTCCTCCTCGTCCACAACTACCAGCGCGGCGAGGTGCAGGACGTGGGTGATTTCGTCGGCGACAGCCTCGGCCTGTCCCAGGAGGCCGCACGCACCGACGCCGGCGTGATCGTCTTCTGCGGCGTCCACTTCATGGCCGAAACCGCGAAGCTCCTCAACCCCGACAAGACCGTCCTCGTGCCCGACCCGAACGCCGGCTGCCCCATGGCCAACATGCTCACCGTCCGCGAGCTGATCGAAAAGAAAAAGGAACACCCCGGCGCCGCCGTCATCTGCTACGTCAACAGCACCGCCGCCGTGAAGGCCGAGAGCGACATCTGCTGCACCTCTGCCAATGCGCCCACGATCATGGCGTCCATCCCCGAGGACCGGGAGATCATCTTTGTCCCCGACAAGCACCTGGGCCGCTGGGCCGCCGAGCAACTCGGCCGGAAGAACGTCATCCTCTGGGACGGCTTCTGCCCCACGCACCAGCGCATCCTCCCCGAGGAGATCGATATCCGCAAGGAGCAGCACCCCGGCGCGCCGGTGGTCGTGCACCCGGAGTGCACGGAGGAGACCCTCGCCGCCGCCGATCACGTCGGCAGCACCTCCGGCATCCTGAAATTCTGCCGTCAGAGCGACGCAAAGGAATTCATCATCGGCACGGAGATCGGGATCCTGCACCGGCTCCGGAAGGAGAACCCGGGCAAGACCTTCTATCCCGTGACCGAGATCGCCAATTGCCCGAACATGAAACTGAACACGCTCCAGAAGCTCGTCTGGTGTCTGGAGGATATGGCCTTCGCGATTGACGTCCCCGAGGACATCGCCGACAAGGCCCGCCAGACCATCGAGAAGATGCTGGAGCGGTCGTGAGTGCCGTCCGAGAAGCGATTGGGGGGCCGTTTGCTGGAACTTTTGTGCACCACATGCGTCTAAGAAAGCGCAGGGCGGAGATTGAGCGAAAGGCCCGTTGAGGACATTGAGCTGGTCGAGCGCTGCAAACGCGGCGATCTCCATGCCTACGACGAGCTGATGCGCAGGCACCAAGACCGCGTCTTCAACCTGGTCTACCGCTACGTGGGCGACCGGGAGGACGCCCGCGACATCGCCCAGGAGGTGTTTATCCGCGCATTCCGGGCCATGCGCGGCTTCCAGGGCCAAGCGGCCGTATCCACGTGGCTGCACCGCATCGCCGTCAACGAGGTCATCAATCACCGCCGGCGGGCCGGGGCAAAACGGAGGATCCGGACGGTGCCGATCGACCGGAATGACCCCGATCCCGAGGGGCGCGGCTCCGGCGACCCGCCCGACACGAGCGCGGAGCCATCGAAGATCATGGCCGAAAAAGAACGCGAACAACTGATCCAGGACGCCATCAACTCCCTCGACGACGATCACCGCGCGGTGGTGGTCCTGAAGGATATCGAAGGGTATCGCTATGAGGAGATTGCCGAGATCATCGGCTGCCCCCGGGGCACGGTGAAGTCTCGGCTGCATCGGGCTCGACTGGAGCTGCGGGAAAAACTGAGGCCGCTTCTGGAGGTGGCTGAACCCCGGACGGCCGAGGCGGGAGAGACAGGATGAAGTGCGACGAAGCCATAGACCTTCTCTCGGAATACATGGACGACGAACTCGACGCCGAACAGCGCAAGGAGGTCGAGGCCCACGTCATGGCCTGCGCCAAGTGCCGCCGCGAGCTGGACACCCTGAGGGCGACCGTGACCTTGGTCGGGTCGCTCTCCGAAGTAAAGGCGCCCGACGCCTTCGCAGCCGACGTGTCGAAGACATTGGAGGAGGAGGAGCGGGGGAAGATCATCTGGCCGTCGGCCCGCGTCGTCGGGTCGCTCCTGGCCGCCGCGGCGGTGCTCCTTGTCGTGTCGGTCACCTTCATGATGCAGCGGCCGGCCCCCATGGAATTCATGGCCCCGAAGAAACCCGCCGCCCCAAAGATCGCAAGCAGGGAGGTGGCCGAAGCGGCACGGGAGGAAGAGGCGCCGGTCGCGGACAAGGCGGAGGACCGAGAGGCCGACCACTACCAGTATGCCGATAAGGTACGGATACACAGACGGGCCACGGAGACCCAGGCGGCCAAGGACGCGAAGGAATCCCGGGCGGCAAAGACCGTCTCTCTGGTCGAGGCGAAGAGTAAACCGGTCGCCACCCCAGCAAAGAAAGCGGCCCCCGCGCCTCGGCCCATGCCCCCCGCAAAAGCGCCGAAAACTCCGGTCGTCGCCGAGGGGCTTCAACTGAAGAAGGCGGGCGGAAAACCCGCCGATCGAGACCGGACCGAGGTGGGCCGACTGGAGGAGACAAAGAAGCCCGAGAAGACCGCTCCCGGCCGCGACCTGGCGAAGGCAAGGGCCGGCGCGGAGCTTCGGAACGAGGCCCTTACACGCAGTCGAGCACCGGCCGGCGCCCGGGTGGAAACACCGATCGCGAAGAGGAAGGAAAGCAGGTTCGCGGCCCGGTCGAGGCTCGCGCCTGCCGAGGCGCAGACCGCCCCTGCCCCGCCCGCCGCCGCGGCCAAAGCCGAGAAGGCGGCAGGAGAGGGCACGCGCGGGCCGGGCCCCCAGGCTGAGGCGCGAACCCTCGTCATCCGCTCTCGCAATCCGCAGGCCGATATGACGCGCGTGCAGTCCCTGCTCCGGGATAAATACCCTCCGCCAACGGTGGGAGAGGTCGCCGCCGGACGTCTTGATGCGTCCATACAGCAGGCGGAGCCCGCCCGCTGCCTCCAGACCACGATCGCCGCGAACCGACTCGATGCTCTCCTGGGCGACCTGAAGCGCCTCCATCTCACCGTCACGCCCCAATGGGACGAGCGGGGCCGGACGGCCGGGCTCCTGAAACAGCAAAAGTTCGCTCGGAAACTCGATCAGGCCGCCCAAGCACCCGAGGCAATCCACATCACAATCCTCTTCCAGCAGGTCGAATAGGGGATCGGTGAACATCCGGTCCTGCCGCTTGTCCACGGTATCCCTTCACTTACAGTGCTGAACTCCCCCTTCGATATTTTGCTTGAACGGGATGTGCGATTTTCGTCTAATGACCTTTTCGGGCCGCAGACGAACCGGAACATGCAATATCAGGAGGTCGTTATGGAACCAACCGGCAAGGCGCTGTTTGTTGTTATGGACGGGCTGGGAGATCGGGGGGCGGAGACGCCGCTCAGCACGGCCAACTCGCCGCACCTCGACGAGCTGGCGTCCAAAAGCACGACGGGGCTGATCCTCACCATCGGCGGGGGCCTCGTCCCCGGGTCGGACACAGCGCACCTGGCGCTCTTCGGCTACGACCCGCACGAGTACTACAGGGGCCGCGGCGCCTTCGAGGCCCTCGGCGCGGGCATGGACCTGGAGCACGGCGACGTCGCCTTCCGCACGAACCTGTGCACCCTCGACGACGACGGCATCATCATCGACCGCCGCGCCGGCCGCGAGCCGCTGGGTTTCAAGGAGCTTTACGGCGCCCTGAACGGCATGGAGGTCGAGGACTGCCGCGTCCTGGTCCAGCACACGGTGGAGCACCGCGGCGCGATGGTCATGTCGGGGCCGGGCCTGTCGGAGAAGATCGGCAACACCGACCCCCACGAGACAGGCAAGCCGCTGATGGAGTCGGCGCCCCTCGATCCCGAGGGCGAAAAGGCGGCGCGCATCCTGAACGGGTTCACCAAGAAGGCGTGCGAGATTCTAAAGGACCACCCGGCGAACCAGAGGCGCAAGGAGGCCGATCTTCCCCCTGCAAACGGCATCGCCAGTCGCGGGCCGGGGGTTTTCGCAAAAGTAAAACCCATCTCCGAGCGGCTGAACCTGAGGGCCGCGTGCGTCGCCGGCGGGGCGCTCTACAAGGGCGTGGCGCGATACGTGGGCATGACCATCGAGGACGCCGAGGGCGCCACGGGCACCGCGAGCACCAACCTGAGGTCGAAGGCGGCCAAGGCGCTGGAGGTGAAGGACCAGTACGATCTCGTGTTCTGCCACATCAAGGCGACGGACTCCTTCGGCCACGACGGCGACTTCGAGGGCAAGCGCGGGATGATCGAGCGGGTGGACGCCGAGTTCCTGCCGCAGGTGATCGGGGAGTTCGACGTTCTCGTCGTCACCGGAGACCACACGACGGCCTGCTCCGCCAAGCGCCATACCGCCGACCCCGTGCCGATCCTCGTCTGGCACAAGGACGTCCGCCCCGACGGCGTCCGAAAGCTCTGCGAGAACCAGGTGCGCGCCGGCGGCCTGGGCCACATCCATGGCCGCAACGTGATGCGGATCATCCAGGATTACCTGGACGTGAGCGAGATGTTCGGGGAGTAATTGCTTCCTGGGGCGGAAAGACACGCCGGACTGCCTGAGGGCCTGTCCGAAACCCCGGCAATTGTAGCCGCGCCCTTTACGGGTGCGGTTTTCGGATAGGCCCTTAGCGGCCTTATCTCATTACCTCACCATCGGCATGTACTTCGTGTGCTTTTTCAGCCGTTTGTCCAGCAGGGCGCGAATCTCGTCCAGCGTGCACACGGCGGCCGTGTTCGGGTCGAGCATGCATGCGTGGTAGATGTATTCACGGTTCCGCTCGAGGATCGCCCGGACGGTCAGGTCCTGGACGTTGATGTTCGTCCGGTTCAGCGCGGCGCACTGCGGCGGTATCTCGCCGACGTAGCAGCCCTGGATGCCGTTCTTGTTCACCAGGCACGGCACCTCCACGGCGCAGCCCCGGGGCAGGTTCGTGATCAGGCCCGTGTTCTCCACGCTGCCGTAGATGCACCGCTCCTGGCCGGTGAAAAGCGAGTGGATGATGAAGGCGCCGTATTCGTGCGACTGCTGGATCGACAGATCGGCCTTGCCCTTCGCCGCCTTGAGCTCCTTGCGGGCGCGGTCGTTCCGCGTCTTCTTCCAGTCGGGATACCTCTCGGGGCCAAGCGGCTTCAGGTTGAACTGTTTCACGATGTTATCGTGTTGGAGAAAGTAAGGGGTGTACTCGGCCATGTGCCGCGTCGATTCGGTGACGAAGCGCCCGAAATGTTTCATAATGGTGAAACGGACCGGGTCCTTCTTGAAGATGTCCGGTTTCTTCATGGCCCTGAAGAGCCTCGGGTAGGCGTCTTTGCCCTTGTGCTCGAACTTGAGGAACCAGGCCATGTGGTTGATGCCCGCCGTCTTGAAGGTGATCTCCTCATAGGGCGCGCCGATGTAGTTGGCGAGCTGCTTCGACGTGCCCTGCACGCTGTGGCACAGGCCGACGATCTTCGCCCTGGTGGCCTTGAACACCGCCCAGCAGTTGATGGCCATGGGGTTCGTGTAGTTCAGCCACCAGGCATCGGGGCAAAGCTCTTCCATGTCATGGGCAATGCCCAGCATGACGGGGACGGTCCGCAGGGAGCGACACACGGCGCCGTAGCTGACGGTATCGGCGACGGTCTGGCGCAGGCCGTGTTTTTCGAGAGGCGGCAGGACCTCCGCCTTCTCCACCTCCATGTCCCCCGCGCGGAACATGCTGATGACATAGTCCGCACCGTCCAGGGCCCTTCGCCGGTTGGTGGTGGACTCGACCTTCGCCGGCACGTTCATCTGTTTCACAATCTTGTCCGCCGTCGCCTTCGTGACGGCGAGGGTCTCCTTGTTGACGTCCATCAGCGAGAAGGTTGAATCAACGAACTCCGGAAAGGACAGAATATCCACGATCAGACGTTTCCCGAACCCCAAACTCCCGGCGCCGATCATTGCGATCTTGGGCATTTCATTTCTCCGAATTTTTATTGGGCCTTCAACACATCGGCCATGTCGTACATCCCCGGCTTCCTGCCGACGAGGAACCGGGCCACGTTGATCGCGCCGCGAGCGAAGAGATCGCGGCTGTGGGCGCGGTGGGTGATCTCGATCCGCTCGCCGAGGGCGGCGAAGACGATCGTATGGTCGCCGACCACGTCGCCGCCGCGCACCGCATGGACGCCGATCTCCTTCTTCGTCCGCTGGCCTACGTCGCCGTGCCGGCCGTAGACGCCGACCTTCGACATCTTCCGGCCCACGGCCTCGGCCACCTTGTCGGCCAGCTTGACGGCGGTGCCGCTGGGGGCGTCTTTCTTGAAGCGGTGGTGGGTTTCGATGATCTCGATGTCATACTCGTCGCCGAGCAGCCGGGCCACCTGCGGCGCGATCTCGAAGAGCATGTTCACCCCGATGCTCATGTTCGGCGAGAGGATGCAGGGCGTCTTCTTGGACGCCAGCTTGATGGCCGCCGCCTGCTTCTTGGAGAGCAGGGTGGTGGCCACGACGAGGGCGGTCCTGGTCCTGGCGCAGGCCTGGGCGGTGCGGAGGATCCCATCGTCGGCGGTTGTGAAATTGAGCAGTGCGTCCGCGCCGCCCTCGTAGGTGGCGGTGAGCGGTATGCCGAGCCGGCCCCGGCCGGCCAGCTCCCCCGCGTCTTTACCCAGGTCCGGGTGATCGGCCCGCTCGACGGCGGCGGCAAGTTTCAAATCCTTTGCGTCGGCGATCATGTGAATGAGCCGCGTTCCCATCTGGCCGCATGCGCCGGCGACGGCGAGTTTCATGGCGATTTCCTTTCTTCTTCTCAGGAGCAATCTCCAGGGGTGTGGAGCATGTTATCAAAGCGCACAGGCGGCGGCAAGGGATTTTTCGAGAAGCCCACTATCGACCTGTTTGGGGCGGGACTTTCCCCCTAACTTGAGCGTCGTCGGTCCTAACCCACGGTCGGGATTCAGGTTCGCGCTTCTTGCCTTGTGGGCCCCGCGCATTGTCATTGCATGAGAAAACTCCTCGTTTTGAGGTGTTGACAAGGCGTCGGCATGGGGATATAATACAATAGGTTCTGTGGGGGCTGCACTGATCCATCTCATCATCCGAGGGAGGACGGTCTCATGGCGAGTCAACGCGGAGACGTCGGCCGAGGACGCGGCTTCACGCTCACCGAGCTGCTGGTCGTAATTGGCATTATCGGCGTTCTGATGGGCCTGATTTTTCCTGTGCTGAGCCGGGGAAGGCGCATGGCGCGCGAAGCGAACTGCAAGGTGCAGATCAAGCAACTTGCGATCGAGTGCCTGCGCTACCTCAACGACTGGAAGATTCATCCGCCGTGGCTGTCCACGCTGTATCCGAACTATCTGACGGACAAACGGCTCCTCCTGTGCCCCGGCGACTTCTCGATCCCGAAGGGAAGCCAGGGCGGGCGGCCTGACGATTTCCCCATGCCCTTCAATCAATTCGCTGAGCTGGACGACAACAAGTTCAATGCGGCCGAGGACAGCATCTACTGCGGCAAGGGGCGAATGGGCACAGAGGGCAACACCGTGGCGGCCAACAGCCTGCGCAACAAGGAGGTCGAATACTGCAGCTACAGCTATGAGTTTGCCTGCCCGGGCTGCTCGTACTGGGGCGGCGGCAACTATCCGGACCAGTTGGGCAACGGCGACGGCGTCGTCTCCTGGCGCGAGGTGAAGGTCTTCACCGAGCAGGAGGGCTACATCGATGTCCAGCGGACGGTTGACCCCAACGCCAAGTTCGGCGGCCGGGTGCCCCTCATTCGATGCTTCTGGCACACCCCCACCATGAACCCAAACCATATGGACCGCACCCGGGTCATTAACTACGCCAGCGGCGATCACAACATCTACATCAGCGACGCCAGCAAGGATGGCTGGAAACGGGAGTGGCAGAACTTCTGAGTGGGGCGCTTTTCCTGGATACCGCGAAACGGGGACAGACCAGACCGAACGTCAGGTCTGTCCCCGTTTCTTGTTGCGCATGAGGACCGGTGTTCTCCGCCGCGGTGTATATATGAACCTGTCTGACGAGCCGCAATGATTGTTTACCGTTCTCCACGGGCCCACGTTGAAAACGAGCACGTCTGGCTCGACCGGAGCAAGTTTATCCACACCAAGACCGACACGGAGCACCGGCTGGAGGCGGTGACGTCCTTCGCGCGGCGCGACCTCAGCCGCCCCTTCTCCGTGTGGGCCCGCGTGAAGGAGGCCGAAGAGCCGAGCCTGTTCCTTAACCGAGCCCGGGTCGATCTGGCCGGCGTCGAAGGATCGTCGGGCGGGTTCGTGTGGCGCAGGGCGGAGGGGGTGTCCCTCCATGGCGCGGCCGGCCCCATCCACCGGGTAAAGATCACGGGCCTCCGCTCAAAAGCGGCCTGCCGGGCCGTCGTTTTCACAAACGATCCGGCCTTCGTCCCCCCGGCCACGGAGGTGCAGTTCGAGAAGGCAATCTACGGCGCTCGGCGGAAGGACTTGGGCGCAAGCCGGTTGAGCCCGGCGGAGACGGCCGTCCGGTCGGAGGGGATCTACACGCTCCGCTACACCGTCGGCCACGCCGGGATCGCCGTGGGCGGGGGCATCGCGGTGGGCATCCCGTGGGGCATCTTTCCGATTCCCACCTGGCCGGAGGTCGAAAATGCCCCCTTCGAGGCGGAGGGCAGCCCAGGCCGCGCCCCCTTCCGGATCGCATCCCCCGCCGACGGCAACCTGCGGCCGGCGCGCGAGGATCGCCGGGACGTCTGGTTCGCGACCCGGGAATACATCGTGCGCGTGGAGGTCGTCGAGCGCGCGCTGGAGCGCGGCGAGGGAATCGAGCTGCGCTTCGGCGAGGAAGGCAGAAAGGTCGCCATTCAGCAAAGCTTCCCCTACGCCTACTGCAAGACGGAAAAGGACTGCTGGTACACCGACACCGTCCCCTTCCGGGTGCAGGTCGACCATTCGGGATCGGGGGAGTATGTCCCCCTGATCGAGGAGAACTCCCACACCTTTACCGTCCACCCCGGCAGGCCGGCCAGGTTCCATGTGACCGTTCCGTCTCTTGTCGGGAAGGGTCGTCCCATTCGCCTGCGCCTGGCCATTACCGATGCGGAAAACTCCCGCCCCGCTGTCTCGGTGGAGGGACTCATGGGCGGGGCGACATTCAAGGACAGCACCGCCGAGGCGGCCATTTCGCTCGCCGCCGGCGGGCGCCTGCAGATCAAGGCGGATCTCGGCAGAGAAACACTTGACGGGCAGTCCAACCCCGTTGAGGTGTTCGCCAAACCGCCCCGGTTCGGCCTCTACTGGGGCGAGATCCACGGCCACACCGGCCTGGGCGACGGGATCGGCGCGCCTGAGCAGTATTTCGACCACGCGCGACACGTGGCGCATCTCGACTTCACCTCCCTCACCGACCACGCCTGCCAGTTGACGGATGCCGGATGGGAGCGAATCCTGCAGATCGCCAACGACGTGCATGCAACCGACACCTTCGTCACCCTCCTCGGGTATGAGTGGGCGGGCCGGGGCGGCCACCGGAATATCTACACGTCCAGCCCCGAGCTCGACCTGCTGCGGTGCAGGGAAGACGCCTCCTGCCTCGAGGAGCTGTGGGAGGCGATGAAAGGACGCGATGACGTCCTCGCCATCCCCCACCACACCCTCCCCGGGGGGCGGCTCGACCCGCACTGCCCGGACCTGGAGCGGCTGATCGAGGTCTATTCCATGTGGGGGTGCTCCGAGTATCGCGGCCATCCCCTGCTCGACAAACCGGAGCGGGGCGTGTCGGTACAGGAGGCGCTGGCGGAGGGGAAGCGCCTGGGCATCATCGCCGGCAGCGACAACCACGACGGCCGGCCGGGCCGGTCCGGCGAGGGGGCCGGAACGAAGAGCCGCTACGGCAACCTGACCTACAAGGCGGGGCTGACAGCAGTGTATGCGGAGCAGTTGAGCCGCCAAGCCATCTTCGCGGCGCTCAAGGCGCGGCGGTGCTACGGCACAACAGGGGCGCGGATCACCGTGGACTTTCGGGTGAACGGCCGCTGGATGGGCGAGGAGATCGCGCCCGCCGATCCGCGGGACATATCGGGCTTCGTCGTGGGCGCGGACAAGATCGACCGGATCGAGATCATTCGCAATAATGAAACCGTCCACGCCGACCGGCCGGAGGGCGCCGCCGCCCGGCTCCAATGGACGGACAAGGCCCCCTTCGACAGCATCGCTCTCCGGCCGGAGGGCGGCACGCCCTTTGCCTTCTACTACCTCCGCGTCGTCCAGGCCGACGGCGAGATCGCCTGGACCTCGCCGATCTGGCTGGCGCGCGACTGAGCGGCCCCTCTCCTCGGAAGACACGCTCAGGCTGCGCTTGAGCGTGGCGCCCGGCTTCCCCTACACCTCAGACAGCCTCACGGCCTTTCCCGTCTCGGCGGATTGGATCGCGGCGATGGATACGGCCATGGTCTTGACGGCATCGGCGTAGGGAGATTTAATGCCGGAGAAGTCCTTCGTCTTCACGGCCCGGACAAAGGCGGCGTCGATGGTCTGCGCCGGCTTGGGCTCCAGGTCGACGCCCTCGATCTCCGGTGTAACTGAAATCTTCCCCCCGGCGAAGTGGAGCGTGTTCGCGTCGAACAGGACATCGACAACGTTGGCATTGCTCCAGTCCTTCGGGTCCAGATGCCAGCATGTGGACATGGACCCGACGGCCCCGTTGGCGAATTTCATGGTCAGGCTGTTGACATCCGGGCAGTCGATGTCGCCCAGGACCCGATTGGCGGCGACATTGTAGACCTCCTCCACATCGCCCACGAGGTTGCGGAGCATGTCGATGGTGTGCGTGGCCTGCTCAAGGATCTGCCCGCCGGACTTTTCAAATTGCTGGGTCCACTTATTCCCCCGGCCCGTGCCGCACCAGTACTTCGCCACGGCCATGCCGATGGTCTTGCCGTCGAGGAGCTCCCTCGCAAGATTTGCACCGTGGGTGTATCGAAGCTGGTAGCCGACGGCGGTCTGAATGTCCTTGTCGGCCACGGCCTTCTCGATCTCGCGGGCGGTTTCCATCGTGCGGGCCACGGGTTTTTCCACGAGGAACGGCAGGCCGCGCTCGATGGCGGCCATCTCCGGCGCGCCGTGGGTGTGGACGGGGATGCTGATGTAAACCGCATCAAGCCCCTCCTTGTCCAGCATCTCGTTCATGTTCGTATAGGGCCTGGCGTTGAACTCGCCGGCAGCGGCCTCGGCGAGATCCTTTACCAGGTCGCAGACGGCGACAAGCTGGGCATCCTCGACGTTCCCGAGGCCCCGCATGTGTCCTTTGGCGTTGCCGCCGCACCCGATGCACCCGATCCTCACCTTCTCAGACACGGTTTCATCTCCTCTTGTAAAAAATGGCTACTCGGTCTCGGCAAATTTTTGCCAGTGCTCTTCGATTTTGTCCGGGTTCGAGGCCCCCTCGTGGGCCCAGAGGCGGTAGCGCAGGACGATCTGCTCCTTGTTCTTGAGGACGATGTCCCCCTTGAAGCACGGCGCGGCGCCCATCCAGCCGTCGTCGCGCACGTGCCACGTGGCCGGGTGGTCGTGGTTGGACGGATGGTCGAGGAAGGCGATGCCGTTCCACACGCCGCTGGCGATGGGGCCGGAGTAATCCATCCAGCGCGCGGGTTTCCAGAAGACGCCCTCTTCGTTCCGGCCGCCCTCGGAGTTGGTCATCTCGCCGCCGCCGTCGTGGACGCCCATGGTCTTCGCCACCCGCAGGGCCAGGAAGCCGAAGGACGTCTCCCCGAAGGTCACGTCTTTTCCCGCCGGGCGATAGGTGAGACGGAAGTCCACCTGGGCCTCGCCGTTGCGCAGGGGGGCGACCTTCACGTCTCGAATTTCCTCCGCAAGGCGGACACCGTGCGCCCCCCCCGGGGCAACCCAGTAGTTCTTGGTGATCATCCGCGCCGAGTCGCCATCGTTGTATTCGACGGTTCGGTCGTGAAGGATCCGCCCGGCGCCTTCCTTCTCCGTCCAGAAGTCGATGCCGTTGCAGGAATGGTGCCCGATCCAGATGCTGCGATGGTGGACATGGCCCACCAGCTCATGCGGGTGGCCGATCCGCGTAAGCGGGAAACCAAAGGGCCCGACGAGGGGGAACCAGTAGGGCCGGAAGAGGTCCGGGCCGAAATGATAGCGTAGGATTTCCCTCCCGGCGGTCTGGAAGGACGCCTGGCAGCCAGGCATGGGAACGACCTGTGCCTTGGGAAAGTCAGCCATTCACGTTTTCCTCACGGCGAACAGAGAGTTGGGTTTTCTGAACGGCTCAAGGACTATATCGGCTTGGGGGGTGGGGTGTCAATAGGGAGCGCCGCCGGGATGGAGAAAGAAAAAGAGAATGGGCATCCATGCCTTTGCGCGATGCGCCGCCTCTGGTATAACGCCTCTGAGGGAACCATCTGGTATTGACGCCTGTGCGCCGAGGGATCGACATGAAAGTACTCACGGTATCCGCCCATATCATCGACGGACGGATCGGCTGCGGCGCCGACCCGGGTGAGCAATGCCCCCATCCTCCCGGTGGAGGATTGGCGATCGTCAAGACGCGCTCAAACAAGTTTGGGCGTGGCGCCCCGTTTTTCTGAGGCATTCAGGTGCGCCACGGCGTCTTCGCGGGAATGACGGCGGGGTCAAGGATGCTCAGGTAGGCAACAGACTCCCCCCGTCCCTGAGGCATCACATCTTGGGGATGTTTTTCCTTGCATCCTCCTGCGCGCGGGTGGTATAGTCCCCATGACACCATGACATCCGCCCGTGGCCGGGCAGCGTGCGTTCTCGTTCGTTGTTGAGAGGAGGTGGTTCCATGCCTGGATACTATCAAACAATCCTCCGGGAGGTGAGAGATGGCGTCTCCATCCTGCGGCTGAAAGAGGGCACTATCCGAGAGGGGTCGTTCCTTGAACAGGCCCATGAAGACCTCCAAGAGTTTGCCGAGAAGGTCGGTGGCAAGGTCATCCTCGATTTCTCCAACCTGGAGTTCATCTCCAGCGCCGGCATCTCGCTCATCCTGTGGTTCAGCGAGCTCCTCCGCTCGCAGGGTGGACAACTGAAGATCTGCGAGGCCAGTCCGGACGTCCTCGATATCTTCAAGGTCGGAAAGCTGGACACGGTCCTCCCGTTCCACGACACGACTGACGAGGCCCTTGCGGCCCTCAAGGACGCGTAGTTTGCGTTATAACTCCGGCCACGTCTCCCGCGCACGGGTCTTCATCTCATCCACCACGTCCGGATGCTCGGCCGCCACGTCATTCTGTTCGTCCCAGTCCTCCGTCGTGTGGTAGAGCTCCAGCTTTCGCTCCGCGCCGCGATTCGTCGGGAAGATCGCGTTCCACTCCTTCGTCCGCACCGACCCAAAGGCATGATAGGCCGACACCACATGCCCCCGAATCGTCTCCCCCTCCACCGTCGGCCAAAAGTCCAACCCCGTCGCACGGTCCGGCGGCTCGATGCCCAGCAGATGCAGGAACGTCGGCATGAAGTCCACAGCCGACACCAGCTCCGTCACCCGCTTGCCCGACAGCGCCGGGTCGGGGTGGTGGATGATGAGCGGCAGGCGCACCACCTGATGATGCAGCAGGTCGGGGTGCTTCTGCACGCGGCCGTGCTCGCCCATCTCCGTGCCGTGGTCGGTGGTGAAGACCACGATGGAGTCCTCGAACAGCCCCAGCCGCTCGATGGTGTCCAGCAGGAAGCCCGCCCAGCGGTCCGTCAGCGTCAGCAGGCCGCAGTACATCCCCTTGATCGCCGGGATGTCCTCCGGCTTCACCCGCTTGGATGGGATGCCGTAGCAGAAGATGAACCGCTCGCAGGGGTAGTCGTCGTGATACTTCGCGGCGTAGTCTTTCGGGCAGTCAAAGGGCTCGTGCGGGTCGAAGGTATCCACCCACAGGAAGAAGGGCTTCTTGTCGGCATTGTTCTCCAGCCATCGCGATGCCGCGCGGAAGGACCGGGCGCAGAAGTAGTCCTCCTCCGTCTTCATGTCCTGCGTGTTCCACAGGTACCCCAGCAGGGCCTGGTGGCTCTGCTCGCACCAGAGGTGCTCCGGGACGTAGTCCTTCGTGTTGAACTTCGTGAGCGGTGCGGTTTTCCAGGGGTCGCGCTCCTGGCCGCGGACGAACTCCCATGTCTTGAAGCCGCGATGCAGGTTCATGTTCGGCTTGAAGTAGTGCCACACGTCCGTGATCAGCCCGGTGAAATATCCCCGCTCGCCCAGCACCTCGGCCAGGGCCACGTCGTCGTTTTCCATCGGGTTCCAGCCGGCCAGGCCCGGGAAGACGCCCTTCGGCTGCGGCTCGTTCAGGTCGTAGGGCAGGAGCGACCGGCCGGTGAAGTAGCCCCGCCGCGCCTGGATGGTGGGCAGCGATTCGCCATAGGCCTGCTCGAAAAGGATCGACTTGTTTGCGAAATTGTCGAGGCACGGCGTCTCGATCCAGTCGTTCCCGTAGCAGCCCATGTAGTCGGCGCGGAAGGTATCGGTGCAGATCACGATCAGGTTCACGGGAGTCTCCTTCTTCATGGGGTCATATCCGGCTTCACAACCTGCCCATCATACCGCCCCGACAGATCGTGTCAAGGATGTAGGGTGGCGGCGCGCCCCGCCCATTCGCCATTCAGGTGGTGTATTCAGAAAATGCCCACGACTCGTGGTGGACGGAGGGCCATGCTGTCTGTATAATCAAGGCATCCTGTCTTCTGAATCAGAGGCGCATATGATCTTCGAGGACCCGCAGGAACTCAAACAGCGCATCACCGAGGTAATCCACCGGACGCCGGACGGCGCGGTCAAGGTGTTCGAGGACATGTCGAACTTCATGGCGATCGACGCCCACAGCGTCCTTCGAATCGCCGGCAACGACTACCTCGTCGTGGGGCATGCGCGGGAGGGCCGCTTCGGACTGGACGAGGAGCCCAAGTTCTGGGTCAAGAGCACCCTCGATCTGACCACGTGCGAGCGGAAGATGATCAAGCTGCGGTTCCGTGAATCCTTCAAGAGCCGAATCGATAAGACCGACTTCCGATGCATGCGCAGCCCCATGAAAGAGTCCGCCGTCCTTCGGATGATGAAGGGCCACCCCAATTTCATGCAGGGCGAGTCGGCGTTTGACGCCGCCGGCAACCCCGTGCGGATTCTCGATTTCATCAAGGGTCCGTCGCTCTACAACCACCTGCGCAATCTCGCCATGTCGCATGAAGTCTACTACCATCAAATACTCCCCAAGATTATGCCGCCGGTGATCGAGTGCATGAATGCCATCGGCCACCTTCACCGAAGAGGGCTGCACCACGGCGACATCCGGGCCGATCACATCATCCTCAAGAACCGGGCAACCTCCTATGTGTGGATCGACTTCGATTACGTGGTGGACTATCCCGACTACGACCTGTTCTGCCTGGGCAACATCCTTCAGCAGGTGGTAGGCAAAGGCAGGCACTCGCTGCACGACATCCGCCTCCGGCCCTCGGAGTATCCCGCATTGGACGACACGCTGGCGCTGAACGACATGTCCTTCATGCTCCGGCACAGGGTGGCAAACCTGCGGAAGCTCTTTCCGCACATCTCTCCCGAGCTCAACGAGATCCTGATGCACTTCTCCGTCGGCAGCACCCCCCCCTACGACCACGTAGACGACCTCGTGGCCAACCTGCGCTCCATCTTCCCTCTCGATCCAAGCTCACCGGATGCCGCAGAGTGACAGCAAGAGCAGGCCTTGAACCGGGGCTGCTTTCTGGGCAGATTCGACATGGCGAACTCTGGAGACATCTCGTCGCGCGGAACCACAGCGCGAGGGGGGATGCCTACGAGTACGGCAAAAAATATTTGAGAATAACGCGCCCTTTTCTATCCACCTCCAAACCGGCCAAGGCATCTGCCGATTGATCTCGCATTACCGTCTTAGTATAATCGCCCTGGCAACCATTTAGCCAAATGTAGTGATGAGGATTTAGCCATGTCATTCCCGCTTACGCGGGAATGACGGAGGTCAGATATCGACCCACCACACTTGGCTAAATAGTTACTCGCCCTGATCTTGCAAAGCCTTCCCTGGAGGAGAGAGGATGAAACGCTCCTTAACCGTTGTGCTGGCGTTGGGCTTCTGGAGCCTGTGGGCCATGGCCGTTGAGCAGGTGGACGTGCAGAAGTGGTATGACTTCAAGCTCATCCAATCGCCGCCGAAGACGTTCGAGGGCCCGTTCCGCTGCGACGCGGTCGCTTTCTACCTGGTCCACCACGGCGGCCCGCTGGACATCACGCTGAAGCTCGAACGGACCGAGCCCGACCCCATGGACGCCCGGCTGGTGCGACTGTTCGACCCGGACGAGAAACTGTTAGAATGGCGCTACAAGACCTACTGGAGCACCGAACCGCCGGACGAGACATTTGCGTTCCGTGTCGAGAACGGCAAGCCCGGCGTCTACATCCTCCGCGTCGTGACGCGGGGGAAGGTCCTGGTCCATCTCAAGACCGAGCCGAAGAGTTCCTTCGGCCTGTTTCCCATGCGCACGCGGCTCTACGCCACGAAGCCGAACCAGTTCAAGGAGTGTTACATCTATGTCCCGCCGCGCGCCGAGAAGTTTGTCCTCGACGCCTACGGATCGGTGAATGTCTCCCTGGCCGATGAGAAGGGCGAGACCCTCGCGACCCTCAACAAAACCGGGAAGAAGGAGATCGACATCGCCCGGACGCAGGTCGTCTGGAAGCTGAGCGCGAGACTCGATGGCGACAACTCACGCCTGCGGCACCGTGGCTTCCCCATGATCCTCTGCCCCGACGAAGCGACGGCGCGGAACATCCGCGGCAGCGTCGAGTTCGCCCCCGACGGCACGCTGCTGTATCACAAATGCCAGCTCGCCATGTGGCGGTGGATGCGCTCCCTGAAGCCGGAGGATCTCGCCATTGAACCCCGCCCGCTTGCCGACCTCGAAGAGGAATGGCTGAAGCCGCCCGTGCCGCCGAAGGCGTATCTCCTCGGTTCCTATGGCGCAATGTCGCACATGGCCAAGCTGGTTCGATGCCAGAACCTGAACCCGAAGAGCATGTGGTACGGATGCTTAGAACAATGGAAAGAGTTCGAGCCGATGGGGGAGGACGGCCGTTGGGATCGAGAAGCCTCTTTCAAAAAATCGACCGTCAACACGGACGGCTGGCCCAGCCCGATGGCCGTCGGCTACTGGCTCGACAAGCCCTTCAACCCCTATCGCAAAGACGAAAAACTGCGCAGCCGCATCGCCCTCGCCGCGTTCGCCGATCTGCTCAAGGTCCACGAGGACGGCACGTTGAAGAACGGAAGCGACAGCGACATGATCTCATACTCCTCCATCACCGGCTTTCCGTTCAATCACAATTACATTGTTCCCTATGGCCTCGTGGCGAAGGACATGCCGGAGGAGGCCCGCGGAATATGGACCGAGGGGATCCGTCTCCTCGCGGATCGGTATCCGTTCCATCGCGTAAGCTGCGAGAACCAATCGTCCCACTGGCCCATCGGGCAGTACCTCATCTACATGGGCAGCGGCGTCGAAGGATACAAACAAATGGCGCACGACTTCATCGTCGGCATGGACGACCCGATGTACAACCCCTTCATGAAGACCGGCTACCAGCAGGAGGCCTACGGCCCCGACTCCACCTACCAGGGCCTCGGCTCGTGCCTGCAGGCGACCTATTACCGATACTCCCGCGACGCCGCCGCGAAGGACGGACTTCGGACCATCTACAACTTCTTCAACCACACCGTGGCCCCCGAGCCCGATGGAACGGTCTGGGGGGCGAACAACTTCGCCCACCGCACCAAGTTCGCCTGGCAGCACCCGCAGTACGGCGCCGGCCTGCTCCAGATGGCCGGCGAGCTGCCCGAGGCGGGGGTGTGGAAAAAGGAGAAAAACCTCGACAACCCTGAGCTGGCCAAGAAGTCCGAAGAGACCATTCGCGCATGGATTGGCAGGACGTTCGACGACGCCTGGTATCAAAAGCACGGGGCGTGCGTGGGCGGATCGGTCTATGCCGGGCCGTTCTTCCGCTACCTCTTCTACCCGAAACGCATCCTCCCCGGCAAGCTGCCGGTTCTTCAATCGGACCGGTTCGACAAGAACTTCAACGACGAGTTCATCGCCATCCGCCGGCCCACATACTATGCCCTGACCTACGTGGGCCGAACGGCGCACGAGTGGACGAAGTCGCACCGTCAGATGGCGCGCGACAAACCCTATCGGCGATCCGGCGGCGGCCTGTCCCTGTTCTGGACACCGGCCTACGGCAGCGGCATCCTGTCGATGAACTACAGCGCCCTCGCGAACCACATGGTCCGGGCCGATGTCGAGGGCAACGTGGAGTGGGAATACAAGGGGAAAGACCACGGCGTGTCGCCCAAGTGCTCCTGGCCGGACTACTTCTCGCTGGAACACACCTACGACCCGGAGACGCACACCCTCGTTGCCACGACGCGCATGGTCGATCTGCCCATCGCGCTGAAGCGGACCACCGTCTATGAGGAAGACGGCGTGCGGCAGGTCTCGGAGCTGGCCTTCAGGGGCGACGTGCGCGTGCTGCGCCTTGTCGAAAACATCCCCCTGCTGCTGAACAAGGAGGGCCTGCGCCTCCGATTCCAGCACGCCGGCGGCGCGTGGAAGGACCAGCCCGGCCCAGGCTGCACGGCGGCATGGGTGGGAAATGGCAAGGGCAATGGCGTGCTCTTCACCTTCGACCAGCCCGTCACGCTGGCCCTCGGTCCCGATGCGAATCAGAAGTGGTACCGCGAGACACAGAAGATGAAGCCCCTGGAGGTGGACTTGGGCAACGAACACAAGAAGGGGGAACACGTAACCGTGACGTACCGCATATCAGCGGCGAAGGAACCGAAGTGATGTAATCCCCCAGTCACGGCGGGAGCACGACGCCGTGCGCCACGCTCAAACTTGTTTGAGCGTGTCTTCGGCCCCGGGCGCGTCCCCGGCCCGCCATTTGTCCCAGGACTTTCCCCAGAATGCGGACGGGATCAAGCGTAACCACTGCCGGTCATTTGGGTTGCGAAACCCGACTTGCGGGACCCACGCCCTCTCATTGCGGGGCGATGGGGAAACTCCTCTCGATTTGTCTCGTTGACAGTTTGGCGGCGGCCGTGGTATACTAAAAAAGGTGAGCGGTGAGCCTCTGACGCGAGTGAACGACCATGAGACGACGTGACTTCGTAAAATTGACTCTGGGTACGGCCGCCGCCGCTGGCGCGCCGTTCGTCCTGTCCCAGCTCGTCCGCGGCGCCGCGGCCGAGCGGCTGCCCATCGTGGCGCTTGCCCGGAACGAGAAGCTCTTCGGGCCGGAGGACGCCATCGCCCGCCCGCTCCTCGGCAGCCTGCTTCACGAAAGCGTAAAAAAGGCGACCGGCGAATCGACCCCCGAAGCGGCCTGGTCGAGCCGGTTCTCGAAGCGTGACGTCGTCGGCATCAAGGTGAACTGCCTCGCCGGCGCGCGGCTCTGGTCGCATACAAAGCTGGTGGACGCCGTCATCGACGGCCTGCGCATGGCGGGCGTGCGCGACGAGAACATCCTCATTTGGGACCGCCTCAGCCGCGAGCTGGCCGGAGCGGGGTTCACAATCAACCGCGGCCGCAGCGGCGTGCAGTGCTTCGGCACCGACAGCGCCTATGAGCGGTCGCCGGAGATCCAGGGCAGCGTCGGCTCATGCTTCAGCCAGATTGTGACGCGAAAATGCACGGCGCTGGTCAATGTGCCGGTATTGAAGGACCACGATCTCGCCGGCGTAAGCCTGGGCCTGAAAAACTTCTTCGGCGCGATCAACAACCCGAACAAGTATCACGCCAACAATTGCGATCCCTATGTGGCCGACGTGAACAGCGTGCGCCACATCCGCAAGAAGCTGCGCCTGATCATCTGCGACGGGCTGGTCGCGCAGTGCGACGGCGGGCCCGCCTACAAGCCGGGCCGGGCCTGGAAGTACGCAGGGCTGCTGGTCGGCACCGACCCGGTGGCGGTCGATTGGATCGGCGCACAGGTGATCGAGAAGCGCCGGAAGAAGACGGGACTTCCGTCGCTGGCCAAGGTGAACCGCCCGCCGAAGCACATCCTGACCGCGGCCAGGGCCGGCCTGGGGATCAAGGACCCGTCGAAGACGGAGGTCATCAACATCTGAGTGCGGTCTTTGGAGTGCGCAAGCCATGCTTGCGCCTTCGTTGGCGGGAGCCGTGCTCCCGCAGGGAGGAGCAGATGGCGATCGAGGACATGTAAGTGGTGCAGGCATGGCACCGAAGCCGGTCTTTGGAGTGCGCAAGCCATGCTTGCG
>JAADGH010000220.1 GCA_013152475.1 Planctomycetota bacterium | reverse complement strand
CCTCGATGCTGCGCCTGATCATATCCACGGCCACCTGCCACTCGTTGACGTCGGTATTGGCGATGTTGCCGTAGGTGGTGAGCATGGAGATATCGAGATCGAGGGCGCGTAGCTCCTTGCGGATGCCCAGGAGGTAGTTCTTATCGTAGCCTTCAAGAAAGGGCTCGTAGACCTCGACGCCATCGAGTCCGATGTCCGCCGCCATCTGGTGCCACGCGGAGAGGGTGAGCTCTCCCTTCTTGAGGACCTCGAAAAAACAGATCGGCAAACAGCTGCCTTGGTGAGGAGTCGCTTAACAACGAGCGGATAGAATATCGGAACGGGGGCGGGATGTCAATACGGCAGTCTTCTCACCGCGGAGACACGAAGGAGAAAATGATGAATGTTGAACACGGAATGTAGAATATCGAAGAGAAGAGAGGACGGAAAGAGCGACTGAACCACGAAGGACACGAAGGAGAAAATGATGAATAGTGAACACGGAATGTAGAATATTGAGGGGAAGAGAGGACGGAAAGAGCGACTGAACCACGAAGGACACGAAGGAGAGAGGGCGCCATACAATGTAGAAGCGGCATCTTGCCGCTTCATGAAGAGGCGGGACGCCTCTTCTACCTTATCTCGTCCCCGGGCTCTGCCTGAGGACGCTTACATTTGTGGAGTGCGCAAGCCATGCTTGCGCCTTGACATCCGGAAGCCTTGCTCCCGAATGATGGGGCAAAGACCCGACGCAAGGAAATATGCGCTGATGCAACCATTTAGCCAAATGTGGCTCACGCCTTTCAATCCTTGTCATTCCCGCGTACGCGGGAATGACAGTGATTTTTCCGGCTCCAAATATCAACCACTACATTGGGCTAAAGGGTTACCAAGTGTAGAAGCGGCATCTTGCCGCTTCAGAGGCGGGACGCCTCTTCTACGTTGGTGCGGTCGCTTTGGGCCTTGCGCGGGGGGATGGGCTCTGGTAGAATCCGGCGGAACCGGCAATCGGCGTGTTCATGGATTCCCGCTTTCGCGGGAATGACATACGGGGTGGATTGGGAGCAGGAGCAGGAAGGCCGGGATAAACACGCAGTCGCATTTGCGAAACTTTTGCATAGAGACCACTGAGGAGGGAAACCATGGCGAGTACGGGAGCAGGGATCGTCGGATTGGGCATCTGGGGCGAGACGCACCTGATGGCCTACGCGGAGCATCCGCACGTGGACCTGGTGAAGGTCTGCGACTTGAACAAGAGCCGCGCGCGGAAGATGGCGAAGGAGTACGGCGCCAAGTCGTGGTGCACGGACTACCGCGAGCTGGTGACGGACCCGGAGATCGACATCGTCTCCATCGTCACCCCCGACTTCGCCCACACGGACATCGCCGTCGCCGCCGCGAAGAACAAGAAGCACATCCTGGTGGAAAAGCCGCTGGCAACGACCGTGGCCGACTGCAAGAAGATCATCAGCGCGGCGAAGCGAAACAAGGTCAAACTCATGTGCGACTTCCACAACCACTGGAACCCGTGCATGCACCGCGTGAAGGAGGCCGTGGACGCCGGGGAGATGGGCACGTTGCAGTTCATGTCGCTGCGCCTGAACGACACGATCGAGGTGCCGCGCGACTGGTTGGCATGGTCGGGGAAATCGTCGGTGCTCTGGTTCCTGGCCAGCCACAGCGTGGACCTGGTCCGCTGGATATTCAAAGACGAGGTGGACCGGGTGTACACGGTGGCGCGCTCGCGCGTTCTCAAGAAACTCGGCAAAAACACGCCCGACTTTTACATGAGCACGCTGGAGATGAAGAAGGGTGCGGTGGTGGCCATCGAGAACGGGTGGATTATGTCGGACAAGATGCCCATCGTGTGCGCGTTTCAGATGGAGCTCATCGGCGACAAGGGCACAATCCTGTCCGACGTGGTGAGCCACGAGGCCGTGCAGAAGTTCACCGACAAGGAAGTGTCCCTCCCCGATCTCTTCGGCCGGCCGGAGATTCAGGGCAAGACGTACGGCTTCGCCGTGGAGAGCATCCGCCACTTCATCGACTGCGTGCGCCTGAACCGGAAACCCCATGTCACCGGCGAGGACGGCCTGGCGGCGACAAAGGTGATCCTGGCGATGATGGAATCGGCGAAGACGGGCAAGCCGGTGAAGGTCAGATAACTCTCGATTTTGGATTGAGCAAAACGGATCCGTTTCAATCCAAAATCAAAAGACTCCGCCAACGAAACTAACAGGCGGCGGGGCTTGGTTCCTTCGCCTGACGCCTGTCGTCGGCTGCCTTGGTTTTTTCGCCTGCGGCTTGGGTTGCGCCGGCTGGCCGAGGGGCTTCTTGCAGCTTGGGCAGTTGCCGCTGGACCATCGCATCTGGTCGGGTGCGGAGACGACCTTGCCACAGTGGGGGCAGGCGTCGATGTAGTAGCTCGCGGGCTTTTCGCCGGCCGAAACGGCGTCGAGCGGGATCATCGAGTCAGGCACGCACGGCCCCTCGGGGATGTCAAGCTGCGTCATGCAGCTCGGGCAATCGACGCTCTTTCCCGCCAGTTCGTCACGGGCCGAGATGGTCTTCTCGCAATAGGGGCATTTTACGTTGATCGGCATTCCTCTCCCTCCGCATTCCGCATCGATCGTAGAAGCACTTCTGCAACGCGCAACGACGAGCTCTCAAATCCACGAACCTATACGATAGCGGAGAAATCATGGCCGGTCAACAAGCAATAAGCCAACAAAAATCGGACGTTTCTTTTGACCATCCCGATAATATGTGCTATAATTTCCTCAAAAGGGAAATTAGTGCTACCTCGTGAGGAACCCGTCTCATGGAACTCTTTTCGCTTGGCACAATCCTGTGTGTTTTTGTTGTTTGGTTCGTACTCATGCGGTTCGTTCTGCCTCGCTTCGGTGTGGGCACATGAATGACAAAGGGGTGCTCTGTCGAGGATCGACAGAAAAAGGAAAGCAACCATGGCAGCAGCAACTCAGAAGACGCGTCTGATTGAGCAAGCCCGGCAAGAGCTCAAGGGGCTTGTCTCCCAGCACGAAATCGAGCGGGAAGATGTTCTGTTGGAGGTGAAGCCGCTCGACCGAACACAGGCCATCGGCGATGCCGCCCGGGCCGACCTGCCCCTGGTGACCGGTGAGGAAAACCTGATCGAGGCCCATATCATGGGCAACCGGGGCCAGGCCTACACCGACTCACGATCCCATTTCCGCGGCTCGCTTCGGAGCGTATTGTTCCTCCCCCTCGATACGAACTACCAGCGATCTATCCTCCTGGCCACGCTGAACGCCGCCTGCGCCCACTTCAAGCTGGTCGACGCCGTGGTGCATTGCGTGGAAGACGAACCGGACAAGTGCGGCCGCGAGATGGCCCTCAGCGTGCGGAAGGCTCATGGTGATGTCACCATCGGCGTCATCGGCTACAATCCCGCCATCGCCGAACATCTGGTCGACAGCTTTGGTGCGCACAAGGTAAAGATCGCCGACCTCCGGCCCCAGCATATCGGCAAGACAAAATTCAACGTGGAAATCTGGGACGCCAACACGCGCAGCAATGAACTGGTGGAAGGCGCGGACGCCGTCCTCCTCACCGGCACAACACTGGTCTGGAACACCGCGGACGAGATCATCGACAGATGCAATGAACTGAACCGGCCGCACTACTTCTTCGGCGTAACGGCCGCGGCCGTCTCCCACCTCTGCGGCATAGATCGGATGTGTCCGTTCGGTAGAACATGACAGGTCGATGTGCGCCAGGATACCCCAAAAACGTGAGCCAAGATAATCGCAAGCGCTTACGTAGTCTTCACTTACAAAAGCGAGAACATTCGCGTCTATTCCGGAGCGTAACCCGCAAATATTTTTCTGATTTTGCTGTTGCGGCTGCGAAAAAGGTGATATAATTAATATAGGTTGATATTGAGTAATCGTTAGACCATGGAGGTCAGTCCATGTGCAAGAAAGACCAATGCAAGCAGCCGGAGAACCTGCCTGAGGGGAAGTCGCCGAAAGAGTGCTGCCCCGAGCGGATTGCCAAGTGCCACCCTGAGGCGAAGGGCCACCCCTGCTGCGCACCAAAAAAAGAAAAGCAAGCGGACTAACCTGACGGCCTGTGCCGTGTGATCCGCAGTAGATCATGAGAGGAAGAGCCATGGCCAGAGGAAAGAGCAACGTGACGCGTCGCGAGTTCTTTCGCAGGAGTGTGGCCACAACGGTAGGCGCCGCCACTTTGGGTGGGGCCTTCGACTATCTGATCCCCGGCAGCCTCTTCGCCTACGCCGCTGGACCCAGAAGCTGCGGTCCGCCGAAGAAGGCTAAGCCTCAGCGACGGAAAGGCGGCGAGGGCTTCGCCCCCCTGCCCCTGCCGGTAACGCCCCTGCGCCGCACGGAAAAGAAGCGCCCACCCGCTCCGCCGACGCTCGTCGGCAAGGTCGCCTATGGAGATCGCGTCTGGGCCACCGATGAAAATGGGAAGAGATACAGCTACCTCGACTGGACCACCGACCCCGGCGACATGCAAACGCTGCTCAGATGGGTCGGCCGCCACCTCGGGGTGCGATATCGCCCGGTTACAATTGATCTCGGTCGATTCTCCTTCGACCCGGGTGAGAACCCGATCCTCTATTTCACCGGCCACGAAACGATTAAATTCGACCCCGCCACGCGCGGCAAGTTGCGCCAGTTCGTCCTCGACGGCGGATACATCCTCGCCGACGCCTGCTGCGGCACGGACGCCTTTAACCAAAGCTTCGTAAAAGAAATCACGGCGATGTTCCCCCGCCGGCCACTGCGTCGGATCGAAGTGGACCATCCGCTCTACAAATGCTTCTATCCCATCTCGAAGGTCTCCTATCAAGAAGGGAAAAGCAAACGCTACCAGGACGCACCGCGACTGATGGGCATCAACGTCGGCTGCCGCACGGCGGTCATCTTCAGTCCCTACGACCTGAGCTGCGGCTGGGCGGGACACACCCACGACCACGGCAAGCGCGTCGGCATCGCCGATGCCCGGTCCCTCGGCTCCAATATCGTCACCTACTGCCTGGCTAATTACCAGCTCGGCCGGTTCCTCGCCACATCAAAGGTCTATCACCAGGATCACGACCCCACGCGCGACGAGTTTGTCTTTGGACAAATCATGCACAGCGGTGACTGGGACCCCGCACCTTCCGCCGCCGCAGAGTTGCTGAAGTATGTCGCCGCCAACTCGTCCATGGATGTTCAGTTCAAGCGCGCCAACGTGGACCTGGGCAAGGCGGACGCCTTCAACTACCCCCTGCTCTACATGACCGGCCACTACGACTTCCAGTTCTCCGACGCCGAGATCATAAACCTGCGCAACTACCTGAAGAGCGGCGGCCTGCTCCTGGCCGACGCCTGCTGCGGCCGGCCGGCCTTCGACGCCGCCTTCCGGCGCGAAATGGCGCGTGTGCTCCCCGGCAAAAGCCTCGAGGCGGTCCCGGTAAGCCACCCGATTTTCTCATCCCGGGTCAACATTCGACAGGTGGAGTATACGCCCTACGCACTGAACAGCAACCCGAGCCTCTCAGCCCCTGAGTTCGAGTGCATCACCCTTGGCGGCGTGCCGGCGGTCATCTACACAAGACACGCCCTCGGTTCCATGTGGGACGGCGGCGAACGGCCCTACTCCGACGGCTACGCGACGGACGACGCGCGGCGGCTCGGCATGAACGTCATCGTCTATGCCATGACCCACTAAACGAGGCGATGGAATCACACGTTTTTGGTCCGGTCCCCTCGCGCAGACTTGGTATTTCCCTCGGTGTCGATGTCGTCCCCGATCGCACGTGCGTTTTCGACTGCATCTATTGCCAGGCGGGACGGACGCTCACGCACACGGCACGGCGACGCGCCTTTTTCGACACCGCCCTGATCCTCAAGCAAGTCAGGACCGCCCTGCGCAAGAAGCGCAAACTCGACTACATCACCTTCTCCGGCTCCGGCGAACCGACCCTCGCCAGTAACATCGGCGAGGTCATCCGCGGAATCAAAATGTTGACCGATACACCCGTCGCAGTCATCACCAACAGTTCCCTCATGAGTCGCAAGACCTTGCAGCGTGACCTGCTCCCGGCAGACCTCCTCGTCCCCTCTCTCGATGCGGCGCGGCAGGGAACACTCCGCAAGATCAACCGCCCCGTGGAGGGCATTGCCGTAAAGGACATCATCCGAGGGCTGATCAAGTTCAATGAAAAATTCACCGGGCAGATGTGGCTGGAGATCATGCTGGCCCGGGGCATCAACGACAGTCCGGCGGACGTCAAGGCCCTGAACAAGGCCATCGCCCGCATTCGGCCCGACCGGGTCCAGCTCAACACCGTCTATCGCCCGCCCTGCGAGAAGTATGCCAAGCCGATCCCCGACCGGGCCATGGGACGCATCGCCCGGCAGCTCGCCGAGGGCGTCCCCATCGAGATCATCGCCCCCTTCAAGGGCAAGATGGACACCCACATGGTGGCCACACGGGAAGAGGTGGAGGCCCTGCTGAAGCGGCGCTCCTGCACCATCGAAGACATCGCCGTCTCCCTCGGCATCAACAAGGCCGAGGCCATCAAGCACGCGGAGTTCCTCGCCGCCACCGGCAAAGCGCAGACCCTCCACCACCAGAGCCAGCTCTACTACTTCGTGCCTTCGTAGGGTTTTGGCATTGACGCCCCCCGTACCTGCCGTTATAATCAGGCTTGAGTGTCAGGCCGCGAAGAATAGCCACGGGGGGGTAGATAGAAGAGTGAAATTCACCAAATATTTCGAGGCCATGCGGAGCCGCCCAGACCGAACCAGCATCAAATTGGATTGGATACAGCGGGTTATCGCCCATCCAGTGAAAGAGGTAGTTCAGAAGGATGGGCGTATTCGTCGCTGGGCGCCCATACCAGAGATGGAAGGGAAATATCTGCGAGTCGTGTTGCTTCCAGACGGAGAAACCGTGCATAATGCCTTCTTTGACCGGAGGTTTTCCAAATGAAGATCAAGTATTTTCAAGACACGGATACGTTGTACATCGAATTCAAGGACGGACCCGTCACGGAAACGAAGGACTTGGATGAAGACACCTTGCTCGACTTGGACGAAAACGGGGACATTTGCGCGATCACAGTCGAGCACGCAAGCAAGCGCACGGGGGTTCCACAGTTCTCCTTCGAACAAGTGGCGGCCTAGCGTATAGTGTTCTATCCGCAATGTCCAAAGGCCACTACGGATAGAACACTATACGTTGGAGCATAGAGAGGGAGAAGACCATGGCTAGTTGGGCATCCAGTCCGACCGATGCACACAAGAGCGTCAAGAGCTCTCTCAAGGTGGTCGATGGCGTCTTGAGCTACATGAAGGACACGAAAGGAAAGCCCGCAGCGAAGGAGCGCGCGTTGTTCGCGGCAGCCGTGGTGTTCACATACGGAATATGGGAGAACTATGTCGAGCAACTCGCTATCGAGCTCGCGCAGAAGGTTTCGGACAAGATTCCACCCGAGCATGTGCCGGAGAGGATCCGCAAGTCGTTAGAAAAGGGCACCGCGTGGGAATTGGCGGTTTCCCCCGGTTGGCGGCGTTT
>JAADGH010000103.1 GCA_013152475.1 Planctomycetota bacterium | reverse complement strand
GCGCCGTGTGAGTATCAGTCGATTACGAACGTGAAGTACAAGAATGGGGTCACATCCATTACGATCACCGGACCCCACGTCCAGGAAATTGCCCCGCCGCTGCGGGTGACGGGGACGGACGGGGTGATTGAGATCGGCTGGAGCCCGAATCCGGGGCCGATGCTGCGGTATCTGAAGCGCGGTAAATCCGACTGGATTGCGGTGGACTGCGAAGGGGAGAACTTTCACGGGCCGGGTTATATCGAACGCGCCATTGCCGACATCGTGGACTGCTATCGGACTGGCCGTGAGTCGGAGCTTTGCGCAAGGAATGAGTTCAAGGCGATGGAGATCGTGTTTGGGTGCTACGAGTCGGCCCGGCGCCGGGCGCGGGTGGATATGCCGATGGATATTACGGACTCGCCACTCATCGCGATGCTGGACAAGGGGGACCTTAAACCGTCCAACGACTGGCGGCAGGGATGAAGCGAATCTCTCGACCGTTGGACACGCGCGGCACAATCCTTGCACTTGAGCGACTTTATTCCATGGCGCAGGATCTGGGCATCGATCCGATGCTCCATCTTGAGGAGGTGGGACTGCTGTCCAGCGACGAAGCACCGGCCGGTGCATTGGCCAACACACGCATGCGGGGTCTCCTTGCGGGGTTCCACGAACGAGTGTAAAAGGGTGTAAAGTTATGCAGCAGTGGTGTAAGGTTCCTTTGCGACCCGGCCTCGGATACGGTGCGTTTACGCAAAAAGATGAGACCCATAACACTTTACATTGACGTTGGTTACGACCTGCGGGTGTTTTACTGGCGATTTTGGCATGTGTGTTGCTAAGTGAAGGTGTAACGGGCAGTACAATTTGTGAGCCCTTGCCGGGTTTTACTTGTTATGGGTGAAGCGTTCCTGGGTCCTCCGGCAGGGCAAGCCGCCCGCCATGTCTTGTGCATGGCGGGCGTTTTTTAATCCGACCAGAAGATCAACAGGAACACCATGGGGTTCCTGTCCCCGCAACACGGTTGGCGGAACTCAAACGAAAATTAACTTGACCTCCCCGAGCCTGCCTGAAAAAATGGGGCTGTAAGGACCAGTCGTTTTCGCAGGGAAGGTGCTGTGACACCCTTTGGAGAGCAGGAAGGCAATGCCCCGCTTGTTGTTGCCGTGATCGACATCGGGTCGAACTCCGTGCGCATGATGATTGCGCAGGTTCACGAAGATGGGCAGATCGAGGAGCTGGAGCGCATGCAGCGGGCCGTTCGGCTTGGACACGATACGTTTGTCACAGGCAAGCTGAGCCGGGAGACGATGAACGCAACGATCGGCATCCTGGCCGACTACAAGCGAACGCTTGGCACCTATGGTGTTCGCCATCTGCGCGCTGTGGCCACCAGCGCCGTACGCGAGGCGGAAAACGCCGATGCGTTCCTCAATCGGATCCAAATGGCCGTGGACCTGGATGTCGAGGTGATTGATACGCCGGAGGAGAGCCGGCTGACCGTCTCGGCGGTGCGAGAGGCCATCGGCGATATGCATGCCGTGAATCAGGGCTATTCCCTTGTGGTGGAGGTCGGCGGCGGCAGCGCGTCGCTGACGATTCTGGAGAGCGGCAAGATTGCCGCGTCGGAAAGCTATAACCTGGGCTCGATCCGACTGCAAGAGGCCCTGAGCACCAGCCAGCAGCCGGGGCGACGAGCGGCGGACCTGCTGCAACATCATATCAACAATATTGTTGCGGCCATAAGGCGGACGCTTCCTCTATCGAAGGTGCGTTCGTTCATCGCCATCGGCGGGGACGCCCGTTTTGCGGCGCGTCAGGTGGGAAAGCCGACCGAGCAACCCGAGGTCACCCGGATGACGCCGCGGGATTTTGATGCGCTCGTGCGGGACTGCGTTGAGCTTACGACGCAGGAATTGGCCAGCAAGTATGAAGATGAGTTCATCACCTCGTCTGTGGCCACGGTAACGAAGCAGCTTGCCTCGGAGTACGGCCTGGTGTTCAGCCAGGCCGAGACGCTCGTGCCTGCGCTCCTGGCGTATCAGACCCTGTTCCGCGCCACAAAGGCCCGTCGTATCCTGGTGTCGAACGTTTCCATGCGCCACGGGCTCTTGCTGGACATGGCGCGGTATGTTCGAGGGGAGGAGGACAAAGAGCTGGCCGAGAGTGTGATCCACACGGCCAAGACCATTGGTGAGAAATATCGCTGTGATCCGAAGCACGCCCAGCACGTGGCGGATCTGGCCGTGCGATTGTTCGATGCCCTGCAGAAGCAGCACGGCCTGACGGGACGGCATCGCCTGCTCCTGCAGGTGGCGGCGATCCTGCACGAGGTCGGCGGATTCGTGAGCGGGCGCGCCCACCACAAGCACACCTACTATCTGGTCGCAAACTCCGAAATCTTCGGCCTGCGGCCCGAGGACCTGGCCATTGTCGCTCATGTTGCTCGGTATCATCGCCGAAGCTGCCCAAAGCCCAGCCATCTGGACTACATGGCCTTGGCGCGGGAGAATCGTATCGTGGTGAACAAGCTGGCCGCGATTCTTCGTGTGGCGGACGCCTTGGACCGCGGGCACGCGCAGCACATCCGCGACTTCGCTGTGTCCATCGAGGACGATGTGATGATCATGCGGATCCCGGGAGTTTCCGACCTCGCCCTGGAGCGCCATGCGCTTTTGGGCAAGGCGGATCTTTTTGAGGACATATACGGGTTGCGCATCGAACTGGAGGAAGGAACGTTCATGTGACGTGTGTACAGGCACTCTGGGAGTGATGGATGGCAAAAAAACGGAAGAAGACGCGTTCAAAACAGAAGTTTCCGGTCGAGGCGGACCTCGCTTCTCCCGATCTCTATATCAACCGGGAACTCAGTTGGCTGGAGTTCAATGATCGTGTGCTTCGGGAGGGACTGAATCGCGGTCTCCCGCTCCTGGAGCGCTTGAAGTTCCTCTCGATTGTAAGCTCCAACCTGGACGAGTTCTTCCAGATTCGCGTGGCGGGCCTCAGGCAACAGGTATCCGCCGGTGCACGAACCCGGGACATATGCGGTCTCAGGGCCTCGGAACAGCTTGAGCGGATCAGTGCTCGCGTGCACCGGATGGTGAAAAGGCACACGAGCGGGCTCCGCGAGGTGATAGGCGAACTCGCCAAACAGGGTCTATGCCTCCTTACGATGGACGAACTGGACGGGCACCAGCAGGCCCACGCGATCAACTACTTCACGAGCCATGTCCTTCCCGTTCTTACGCCGTTGGCGGCCGAGGAATTGCAGCCGTTTCCGCTGCTCCGCGGACTGGAATTGAACGTGGCCGTGTTGCTGAATCCGAAGATGGGCGAGACATCGAAGCCCAAGGTTGCCATTGTTCCGGTCCCGAAAAGCCTCGAACGCTTCCTCAAATTGCGGGCGGATGAGATACAGGAAATCATCCGGATCGAGGACCTGATTGCCCACCACGTCGGACTGCTGTTTGAGGGGCACGTGGTGGTCGCGTCCACCGTGTTCCGAACTACCCGAGACGCCGACGTAGCCGTCGATGACGATGATGTCAGCGACCTGTTGGAGGAAATGAATGAGAAGGTGCACGAGCGCCGCCGGCGAGCGGTGGTTCGCCTCGAAATCTCGGCCGATGCCGACCAACGTCTGAAAGAGTGGCTGATGCAATGGACTCAGGTGGACTACCGCGATGTCTACGAGATCGATGGCATGCTCGACGCCAGGGCCCTGATGGACATCGCCACGGCGCCGGGCTTTCGCCACTTGAAACTGCCCGAATGGAGACCTCAGGAACCGCAGGATCTCGTGGGCGCGGGTGACGACCTGTGGCGGATTATTCAACACCGAGATATCCTCCTCTGTCACCCCTATGAGTCCTTCGATCCCGTCATGGATTTGCTGAACCTCGCTTCGGTCGATCCCGATGTCCTTGCGATCAAGCAGACTCTGTACCGAACGAGCGAAAACTCGCCCATCATCGATGCGCTCGCCCACGCGGCGGAGAACGGAAAGGAAGTCACGGTCCTCGTTGAACTGAAGGCCCGGTTTGATGAGGCGCGGAACGTCACATGGGCGCGCCGGCTCGAGGACGCCGGGTGCCACGTCATCTATGGCATTGCAGGATTGAAGACCCATGCCAAGGTTCTCCTCATTCTACGACAGGAGCGGGGCCATGGCATTCGCCGCTACCTCCATCTCTCCACCGGGAACTACAACGATCGCACAGCGAAGCTCTACTCCGACATCGGGCTGCTTACGTGCAATCGTGACCTGACGGCGGATGCCTCCGCGTTCTGCAACCTGCTGACAGGATACTCGGAGGAGATTGGCTGGAAAAAGCTCGCCATTGCTCCCACCGGACTGCGACAGCGGTTCTTCGACATGATCGAACGGGAAATCGGTGTCTCGACGCTCGGGCAGCCGGGCCTTATTATCGCCAAGATCAACTCCCTTCAGGACAAGGGGATATGCCAGGCCCTGTATCGCGCCAGCCAGAAGGGGGTCCGCGTTCGACTGAACGTGCGCGGCATCTGCTGCCTGCGACCGGACATCCAGGGTGTGTCCGAGAACATCGAGGTCATCTCCATCGTGGATCGGTATCTGGAACACGCCCGGGTCTTTTATTTCCGAAACGGGGGGCACGAAGAGATCTACCTGTCCAGCGCCGACTGGATGGGTCGCAACCTCGACCGGCGCCTGGAAATCCTTTTCCCCGTGGTCCAACCCGACCTCGTGGAACGACTGCTCGGGATGCTTGAGACCTACTTCGCCGATAACGTGAAGGCCTGGCGATTGAAGTCGGATGGCACGTACGTGCGGGTGAAGACGAAGGGCAAGCCCGTTCGCGCGCAGGAAAAGCTCTACAACGAGGCGGTAGCGGCCGCCTCTTCCCCAGAACGTGCGCCTGTCCAGTACCGGTCGCTCCGCGCAAAGACGGCCAAGTAGGCCCTCAGCCGCCTCGGACCGCATCCACCAGGTTGAGCACCTGCACCAGATCGACCGGCTTCGTGACATACCATGTGGCGTGAAGCGTGCCGGTCTTCATGATGTCGCGCTTGTCTCGCGATGTTGTAATCACGGCCACAGGAATGTCCCACAGTTCCTGGGTGGCCTTGATCTCGGCAAGGACCTCATGGCCGTTCTTTCGAGGCATATTCAGGTCGAGCAGAATGAGATCCGGTCGCGGCGCATCGGTGTGTTGGTCCTCGCGATGCAGGAAGGCGAGCGCATCCACACCGTCCTCGACCCAATGGAGGTTCGCATCCACCTTGAGGTCTTTGAGGGTCTCCCGCATGAGCCGGGCGTCGCCCTCGTTGTCCTCGGCCAGTAATATCTGGATCGTTCCCCGCCGGGAGGGGGCGGGCTTGGCGGGTTCTTCCTCTTTCTCACACGGAAGCGTGAAGTAGAAGGTTGACCCGCTGCCCAAGGCCGATTCGACCCAGATATTCCCTCCGTGCCGCACAACGATTTTCTTGCAGATCGAAAGGCCGATCCCGCTGCCCGTGTATTTAGACTTGCTGTGCAGGCGCTGGAAGATCGTGAATATCCGCTGCGCGTAATCCGGTTCGATGCCGATTCCATTGTCCTGGACCGAGAAAAGCCAAACGTCCTTCTTCTGCCGGGCCGAGATATGGATTTTCGGTGTGGCCGCACTGCGAAACTTGATGGCGTTGCCCACCAGATTCTGGAGCAATTGGCCGAATTGCGACGCATCCCCCGTCATGGTGGGGAGAGCGTCATGAGTAACAACGGCCCCGGACTCATTGATGGACGCGCGAAGATTCGACAGGGCGTGCTCGATCACATCCTCGAAGTCAACCCGTTCGGAGGATTTCTCCGTCATGTCCAGCCGGGCATAGTCCAGCAGATCGGTAATGAGCTGTTGCATGCCTTTGGCCCCTGTCACGGCATACTGGATAAACTCCTGGGCCTCTGGGTCCAGCTTGTCCCCGCAGCGCTCCGCGAGCAACTCCAGGTAGCTGCCCACCATCCGGAGCGGTTCCTGCAGGTCGTGCGAGACCACATGGCCGAAATCCTCGAGTTCGCGGTTGCTCCGTTCGAGCTCCATATTCATCTTTTCAAGCGAAAGATTGGACTCACTGAGCAGCCGGACAAGTTGCTCCCGCTCGCGTTCGTGGCGTTTGCGCTCGCTGATGTCCCGGACCGTTGTGATGATGGCAGGCTTGCCGTCCATCGTGAGCGTGCTGGAGTAGAGTTCCACATCCACCACGCTTCCATCCTTCTTGACGTCGCGGACCTCGTAGAGCCGCTTCGGGTCCGCGGTGCCCGACTGGCGGCGCCGCGCAAGGATACTGCGGTCGTCTTCGTGGACGAGGCTCATCACATCCTTCCCCACTACCTCGCTCTTGCTGGAAAAGCCGTGGAGTTTCAGCCATGCCATGTTGACGTCCACGATCTTTCCGTCCTGGATCAGGCTCATCGCCTCCAGAGAGTCCTCGAATAGCGTCCGGTACTTCTGTTCGGATTCGGCAATCTCCTGCGGGGTCCAGGTGCGGCTGGAAATGTCCCGCGCTACCGTCAGAATCGCCTGCGCGCCCCCGCACTCCATGGCATGTTCTGCCACTTCACACCTGATCCTGCGTCCGTTGCTGGCCAGAAAGACCGCCTCGAAGAGCAGGTGCTCGCCCGCAAGCACTCGCCCCACGTTGTCGGCGATGCGATCCGTGCTATCAGGCGACACGACGTCCCGAAGACGAAGAGTCCGTAAGTCCTCCAGGGAGTACCGCAGGTTTTCCACCGCAGCATTGTTGGCGTCGGCGATACGCCCGTCTGCGTCCCGGATCATTACCATGTCCGCAAGCCCGTCAAAAAGGCCGCGGTAGTATGCCGCGGTTTGTTGAACCTGCCGGGACTGCTCACGAAGGCGTTGGATATCCATGAGAAGATCGGCCTTGCTCTTTTCCGCATCCGGAATGTCGGCGTTGGCGGGGGAGTGCGAGACGGGCAGCGGGTCTTGTGGCTCCATTTTTCTTGTCATGCCTTGCTCTTCACAGCATCCATACGAGCGACCTACCCTCCTTAGCAAAAACAGCGGATGCCGTCGTGCAGCGTCCGCTTTGTCCAAGATCAAAAGTCATTATAGCAGACCCATCAGATGGTCTCAAGATGTTTTTCACTGGCGGCGCCGATGGGCCGTGGATTTTCCCTTCTCGTGCAATCCAGACTGGGCTATAATGCGGCCTTAACGCAAGAAGGCGAAGGGGATAGGGCGGAGCGGACTGAACGTGATGAAAGGAGATGATTCGATGAATGTAATCTTGCTCGTGGTCGATACACTGCGGTACGATCACCTGGGGTGCAACGGGAACGACTGGATTCGGACGCCGAACTTGGACCGGTTCGCAGCGGAAGCGACCGTCTTCGACAACAGCTACACGGGAAGCTACCCGACAATTCCGCACCGCACCGATGTGATCTCCGGGCAATATGGCGCGCCGTTTCATGAATGGCTTCCGCTCCGTTTCGACAAGCTGGCCCTGCCGCAAGTCCTTGCCAATGCGGGATATGCGACGCAGCTTATCTGCGACACCCCGCACCTCATCAACGGTGGGCACAACTTCGACTACCCCTTCCACGCCTGGCACCTGGTCCGGGGCAACGAGGTGGACCGGCATTGGATCGACGATCGTATGTCGGACCTCGGTCCAACACAGAGGGAACAGTATGTTCGCGCAAATGGCACGTTTTTCCCGACCGTCTTGCAATACATTCGCAACAACCGCACGCGACGCAACGAAGAGGAATGGCCCAGCCCCATGCTCTTTTCAACCGTGTGCCGATGGCTCGAAGACAACAAGCGCCGAACGAACTTTTTCCTTTGGATCGACTCCTTCGATCCGCACGAGCCGTGGGACCCGCCGGAGCATTACATCGAGATGTATGCGAAGGACTTTCGTGAGAAAGGAGACCTCGGCGTCCTCTTCGGCTGGGAGACTCACCAGAAAAAGGAAATCTCGCCTGATCAACTCCAGCGCATGTGTGCGCACTATGCCGGAGAATGCACCATGGTGGACACATGGTTCGGCACGATGCTCGACACGCTTGACCGGCTCGACCTGACGAAAAACACAGCGATTATCGTGACAACAGATCATGGGACGAACCTCGGCGCGCACGATCAAATCCACAAGGGCTACCCGCTCTGGGACCAGGTCGCCCATTCGCTCATGATGGTTCGCGTGCCGGGGCAGAAGGGGAGCGTCCGGCGTTTGGAGATGATCCAGCCGCAGGACGTGTTTCCCACCGTGTGCGACCTTCTCGGCGTTGCAATTCCCGAAGAAGTCGAAGGCCATAGTTTTGCAAGGCTCCTCGATCATAGTGAACCGCAAGGCTGGCCGCGCAAGGTGGCGGTCTCAGGGACCCGGAACGCCTTGCACGGCGACAAGGAGGCCGTGCTCACGGTACAGGATGCCGAGTGGTGCTTGCTCGACTCGACAAACCCGGCGAATCGCCGCCTTTACCACAAGCCGACCGATCCGGAGGAGGCGAACAATGTCGCGGCCGCCAATCCGAAGATAGTGCAGACGCTTCACGAGAAGTTGCTCGATGAATTGAAGGGGCGCGGGGCGCTCCAGGCCCACATCGACTGGTTTGCCACCGGGAAGAAGGGGCAGACGCCTGCGGATTATCAGCCGCGTGATCCGTACGTAAAGACATTCCGCCCCTATTTCTCAAGAATCCTTGGCGAGGAACAACTGTAGGAGAGTCTGCATGAATCATCGAATGGCCCTGCTTTTCGGATGGATCGCGTTCGGTATCCTCATGGCGTCCGCCGCGAGTGCGGACCTGAAGGTGTGGACGCTGACGCGGACGGAGCATGTCCGCCGGGACGCCGCCCCAGGCACTCAGGTTGCGGTGAAGATCGCAGCGGCGAAAAATGAATGGGAGAGCTTCCAGATACTGGTACGCTGCGACGAGCCGGTAGGGGGGCTGACAATCGTACCCGGCGACCTGAACGGCCCGGATTCCGTCAAGATTCCGGCAAAGGATGCCCGGCTCTTCCGCCAGCACCAGTTGGAGCTGACCGTTCCCACCGCCCGGAACAAGACCTTCAAGCCCGGTTGGTATCCTGATGCCCTCATCCCGTTTCGGCATCCGGTCACGCGTGAACCGTTGGGGGCTGCTCGATTCCAAGCGGTCCCCTTCGACCTTCCCGCGAATCAGACCCATGGCTTTTGGGTGGACATCTACGTCCCGACGAATGCGCCTGCAGGAAAATACCAGGGCACATACGTCCTGCGGGCAGGGGGGAAGGGCGTGGAGATTCCTGTCACACTGACCGTCTGGGACTTCGATTTGCCCCGAATCGTGACGATCAAAACGGCGTTTGGATGGCCCCCGGATCGGATGCGTAGCTACTACCGGCAGCGCGCCAAGGCAGGGAAGGAAGAAGAGCCAAAGGACTGGGACGCCATCGAGAGCCAGGTGTGCGAAATGCTGACGCGCCATCACATTAACTGCTCCCCGCCACGGGGGATCATGGTTCCACAGAAGCAGGAGGACGGGTCATTCCGCATTCCTTCCGAAAACATCGCAAAGTTCCGTGAATTCTGCGACCGGTACCAGGTCAATGCCTTGCTGACACCCCACCCGCGAAGCGTTGTCAAGGACCCGGAGGCGGAACGTGACACGCTGCACGCCTGGCTGAAGGCATGGGACGAGGCCGCAAAGGAACTGAACCGTCCCAATGTTCTCTTCTATACCTACCTGAAGGATGAGCCGAACGACGAGGCGGCATACAAGTATGTCCAGAAGTGGGGGCGCGCCATCTGCTCGCAGAAATCCGCGCTGAAGGTTCTGGTGGTGGAACAGACATGGACGCAGAAGAAAGAATGGGGCGATCTGTATGGGGCCATCGACATCTGGTGTCCCCTCTTTTCCCTGTTCAAGCCGGAAAGCGCGGCCAAGCGCCAGGCCCTCGGCGAGACGATCTGGACCTACACGGCCCTCTGCCAGCGCGAGCCGACACCGTGGTGGCACATCGACTATCCGCTCTTGAACTACCGCGTGCCTGCGTGGATCGCCTGGAGGTATGGCATCAAGGGCATCCTCTACTGGGGCGGACTGTCCTACTGGAAGGGTGTGGATGATCCGTGGACTGACCCGAAGACCCTCGACCGCCGGGGCAAGGATGGCGCCGGCCCGAACTACAACGGCGAGGGCAGTCTGGTGTATCCGGCCCGCGCAGTGGGCTATGAGGGGATCGTTCCGAGCCTGCGCCTGAAGGCACTGCGAGACTCCTTCGAGGATTACGAATACCTCTCGATCCTGGAAAGAACGGGGTTGGCGGATCAGGCGCGCAAGGTCGTCATGCCTCTGGCGGGATCCTGGTTCAAGTGGGAGACCGCTCCTGGGGCCTACGAGAAGGCGCGGGCGACATTGGCCGAGATGATCGTGAACGCAAAGAAGTAAGGTCGCCATGCCGCGAGAGCCAATAGCGGTACGGGCTGAGATTGTATACGTCGATTACGTTGAACTCCGGCAGGGCGGCCAGTGCCTGCATCGGCCAGGTGCGGCGAGGCATCGTGTCGCCGACAGGTGTGTGGGGTGAGAATTGCACAACGGTGTATGACAATGGCTTGTCTCCGGGTTGGGCGTGTATCTCCAAGCCTATTATGCCGACTTGGCATTGTGTAGTCAATGAGGAACGGTGTGCGGGGCTATTCGGGCCGTTCTCCGCCAGGTTCGGCGAAGTGCTTTTCGAGGAGTTTGCCTGTCTTGATTTCGGGTTCGAGGAGTTTCGTCGGCACGGCACCCGAACGGCGAAGGGTGGCAAGAAGGCGTTTGATCTGGCGTACTGATGAGCCCACGACACTGCGAAGTTCCAGAAACCGAATTTGCCGCTGTTCGGCAACCATTTCGGCGCAGACCTCCAGTACAATACGCCGCCGCCGCATGGCCGTGAAGCCGGAAAGACCGCACATAACCGCAAGGGCAGCGGGTCCGATGGCATAGAGGCCATATTCCTTGGCGTTCAGGATTACAAGCGCAGCGGCAACCAGTGCGGAGAGCACTGCGGTCGACATGCGAAGCACACCATCCGAGCCTGCAGCAAGCAGCAGCCCTTTATGGATGCGTTGGGTGACTTCCCACGGAGTGCACTGCGCCATATCAGATCCTTCACCGAAATTATGGCAAACGAATAACAGAACATGCACGCGCCGCCAAAGGTAGCTTGCCCCCCATAGGGCGATAGCCCCCACCACTCCGAGGATAAAGCGCTCTTGCCGGCCCAGCACGCCGGGCAGATTATAGGCAAACAGATCGGCGAGCAGACTGCTCAGCACCCAGATCAGCGTGATGGCTACGCCAAGGGGGAGCAGAGACACAAATCCCCCGAGCAATGTATCCCTCGGTCCGATTGCCCGCCGAAAGGAATAGGAGAGGAAGAGAAGCCCGAGGCTGACCAGGAATGTTCCCAATCCAATACATCCCCGCATGGGTTCGAAAGACTGCATGGCAATGTACGCCATCGCGAGGGAGAACACGAAGCCGATGATAGACGCGCCGAAGCACGCCGTGCCGATTGAATCCGCCGTCTCTTCAAGTTTGGATCCTGTTTCCCTTGCGAAAGAGCCCAGAACCCGTTTGATTCCATATCTTATGCCGGAATCATCGGCGGGAACATCATCGAGCGCGAGCGGGCGGGCGGGCTTCTCGGGCGCTGGTGGTGGTTTGGGCGCCGTGGCCGGTGCTTCATCAGAAAGAAGCGTTTCCTCGTCCTCCGGTGGGGGGGCATCCAGATCGTCGGTCGGCGTCAGCGCCCGTGGAGTGATAAGAGTCTCGTCAGTCGGCAGATCGTCAGGTTCCACGCTCTTTCCGACGGGGGCCTGCTCCTCCTTGGCGCCGTCCCGAATTGCCGGGATCGTGATACGGGTCTTGCAGAAGGGGCAGCGGAATTTTCTGCCCGAATGAGACAGCGGCGTCTTGAGGCGACCATCGCACTCGGGGCAAAAGAGACGAATCTGTGGGGACGCAGGCATGCGGATAGGCATGGGAAGCCGCGCGCGGCAGAGGTCACAGCGCAACTTCCGTTTCAGGTCGTCGTCGTAGAGTTCGCGCGGCGTTCCGCACAAACCACAGTAGATCTTCATGGGGTATGTCCCCCCGCGAAAAGGACTTTGGCTATGATGTCACCGGAAGGCAAGGGAAGTCAAGAAAAAAGTCTCCAGCCAAGGGGGGAAGCCGCAAGGCTTATGTCTGCGGAACGACCGCACCCAGAAAGGGTGCGGCTACAAATATCCGGTTTCGGATAGGCTCTAAGGCATCCCCCGGAAGCATTCACAGGGAGCCCTTCTTGCCAGTGCCTTTGCATGTGGGACATTGGACGCGCCCCGTCTTGCTACAGGCATCGCAGGGAATGGTAATCCAGCGTTTCCCCAGACAGACGGGGCACGTCTGCCTGCCGGTGCCCTTGCAGTCAGGACAAACCGGCTTCCCCTTGCCATGACACTTTGGGCACGTTTTGCCGGCTATTTTGCCCAGGCCCCCACAAGCGGTACATGGCTTTCTTGACAGCACACGGCCCTTTCCGCCGCAGGCCCGGCAGGTCCACTTTCCTTTCCCCGCGCAAACGCTGCACCCTTTTCCATTGCAACGCTTGCAGTGAATCCTGCCCGATCCGCCACAGACCGAGCACGCGCCGGACAGACGCAATCCCGATCCGCGACACTTGGGGCAGCGCGGAAGGCGCGCCACGTTCTCACAGGTCTTGCACCGCACACGCTTCTCGCCTTTGCCATCGCATTCGGCGCAGATGACTTGCCCCGTACCTTCGCAGTCAGGACACATGACCTCACACTGCGGCACCGCCCACGACACGAGCGCGTCAAGCGTAGCCCCACACCTTGCCGCTTGGGTATCGGCGCTTGTGACGATGGCGGTATCGGCGAAGTCGACGCGAAGCTGACCGACTTTGGAGAGGACCTGGAATGGCCGGGGCGCCTCGCGTGCGGCGACGATATCCGCGCAAAGCGCCTCAGCCTGGTGCGCCCTCACTTCAGCCGGAATAACCGGCTCGGTACGTACTACGTCATTTGGGTGAAAGACCCGCCTGCGGACCTCGCCACCTTCCTCTACCTCGATGACAACGGCCTTCTTGTCGCGCTCAATGACTTTGCCGCGAACGGTGCCCCCGCGGCGCAGTGTCACTGTGCTAAGGGGTCGATCTGAAGATTTGTCCTTCCGGCCCGATGCCAGCGCCAGGTTGGCATGCTCCAGGGCTTGTCTGACGACATCATGATGCCGGGCATGTTCCGGCGAGGCAAGGTAGTACTGACATGCGGCAAAGAGCGCATAGGGGTCGTGTTTCGCCTTGCAGACGCTAAGGAGGCCCTGCATAAGAGCGCAACGCTTCTGGCGAAGGGCGATGCGCTGCTTTGCATCGCGGAGCAGCGCTGCGGCATCACTGTCGATTCGCAGTTCGGAGGCCAGGTCAGCGGCTTGGCTGAGAGCCGCCACAGCGTCATGCCATTCCTTCTTCTTATAGGCATCCTTCCCGCTGGCATACAGGGCCGCGTAGGATTTGCCCTTTTCGATCCGTCGCAGACGGCGTGAGACTTCGCCCTTTGACAGGATCTCGGGGAGAACGGCCTTCAGAAGACGCTCCGCCTCCACCCATTCGGTTTTCTCTTCCAGCCTAAACCCATGGACGGCCTGACGAACGGCTTCGAGTCGCTTACGGACCTCCACATCCTCCGCCAGGTCGAGGGAGCGCGAATAGCTGTCCGTCGCGCGCTGCCAATTCCCTTGGCTCTCGAAGTCGTACCCGCCCCGAGCAAGTTTGGCTGCTTGTTGAATGCGCTCTTTCCTGGCGATCTCTTCGCGCCGGACCTGAACCGACGCCTGGAGCTTTCCGGCCGTGAAGTAGAGACCATACAATATACCGAGGACAGCAGCGGCCCCGACAAGGCGCGTCCCAACACGGCCCAGGTGCGCGCGCAGGCGTTTGGCCCGTGCGCGTCGCAGCATTTTTCGGCACTGCGTATCGAGCTCTCGTCCCGTTGGCGGGGATGAGACCGTACGTTCACCGTCGCTCAGGATGAGATGCGGAAGGACAGGCTCGGCCAAGGCGGCGTCTGCGACATCAGGGGGGGGCTGCGACCTCGTGGGCCGAAGCTGGACGCTCTCAAGGAATCGGTTGAGATCTCGAATCAGGTCTTGGCAATTTGCATAACGCTGGCGGGGATTCTTGTCAAGCATTCTGCCAACGATTTTGCAGAGGGGCATCGGTGTACTGGGAACGTAATCATGCGGCGAGGGGACGGATTCCTGCACAAACATGCGGATGAGTTCTTCCTGGGAGGGCGCATCGAGAGGCGGGTGGCCTGTCAGCAGCACAAACAACGTCGCGCCCAGTGAATAAAGGTCGCTGCGCGGGTCAACCGTTCCACCGGTCAGGCGTTCGGGGGCGATGTAGGGGAGCTCCGAGGCCAGCAACGTATCGGATTGAGGGTCGGCGTAGTCATGATGATACGCGGAGAGGCCAATATCGGCCAGCTTCAGCGTCCCGTTTTTCATGCGCATCAGATTTCGTGGTCGGATGCCATGGTGCAGAAGGCCCTTCTTGTGGACCGCCGCGAGGCCGTTCGCGGCGTCCCGGATGATCTTCGCAGCATGAAAGGGAGGGAGGCGGCCGTTGCGCTGGAGCAAGTCGTGCACGCTGCCATCGTCGGCATACTGCATTTCGATGAAAATCTGACCATCGATTCGGCCGACGAAATAGGTCGCCAGGACGTTGGGATGCTCGACCCCGGCAGCCGACCGCGCCGCGGATACGAGACGGTCGAGAAGGTGCGGGGCCTCGCGACTCACCTGTTCCGACAGGATTTTCAGCGCCACCGTCCGATCCAGTCGGATGTTCTGGGCGCGATAGACCGAGGCCAAAGGACCGGCGCCGATTTGCTTTCCAATACGATAGTGGGCGAATTTACGTCCGAGAAAGGGATCGGCCTTGGCGCGGGCGGGGGGGGGGACGGTCAAGCGTTGGCGGCACGAAGGGCAGTGCACAGTCACGGGGCGGCTAACGCGCGGAACCCGCACCTCCGCAGAACAGGCTGGACAGCGTGCGACTGTGACCAACTAAACTCAATCCCTCTGCTGGCATCACAACGAAACAGCCCCGTCAATCCTGAGTATAGGAGATAATTCCTCCAAACACAAGGGGATGATGAGATTCGCCGTTGACAGGGGGCTGATTTCGCGGTAAAGTTATTCAGCGAATTCCGAGCCCCGTGATTTGCTTGGAGGCGCGACGCAGATTGCCGTCAGACAGGGCCATTAGGCAGGGAGAAAATGCACATGGATTGCCCGGTTTGCGATGAACCGCTGCAGGAAGTGGAGTATGAGGGCGTCAAGCTTGACCATTGCGAGAAGTGCGATGGATTCTGGCTGGACGCCGGGGAGATACAGAAAGTCAACGCCATTCACGAAAAGACCTTTTCCGAGGAGCAGATTGCGAAGGCGGTGGACCTTCTGGAAAAGAAGGCCATTGTCGGAAAGTCGGGTGAGACGCGGCGCATCAAATGTCCGAAGTGCGGCAAAGAATGCAAAGTTACCTCCACGTCCGGGGTTTCCGTTGACAAATGCCCCGATGGCGAGGGCATGTGGCTCGATAAGGGCGAGATAGAGAAGCTGCAAATTATGGCCGAAGAGCGCAGCCGCATCTACACCGACGAGGAAAAACAGGAATTCAGGGAGGGGGCCGACTCGCTCAGCATCTTCCGGCACTTCAGCGTGTTTATGCACAAGGTCCTGAAACGCGACTGAACGGAACGCCCGTCGCGCGATCGAGCGAACGTTACTCCTTGTAGGCTCGTAGTTCGAACACCCTGGCCGATTTGTCTCCGTTGGTTGCGTGCACGGTCAGGCGCAGTTTTGTGGCGGCGACCGTGTCAAAGTGGTGCACGCGTCGGCGCTGGAAATTCCCCTTCTCCGTGGCAAGCGTCGTCCATTTCTGCCCGTCATAATAAGATAGCTCGTAATCTCGCACGCACTGGCGGACGATGGGGATGGTGTGGTACTTCGTGTTCATGTCTGTATCGAAGATCAGGTACACCGTGTTGATTTCCGTCGGCCCGTCGAAGTCGAGCTCCACCCACTGGGGCATAGGCTGTTCCGGATCGGAGGCCCACATGTTCATCGTCGCGTCGATGATCCGGGTCATACCGTTGATGATATTCTCCGGGCGATAATCCGCCTCAACGGCCAGCGGCGGGTCGGTAGCAAAGGCATAATACTGCCCCTTTCGCACCGTCCATCCGCCGTATGCCCGGCACGAGCCGATGGGCGCCGTCTGCATGAGACGCCAGGAAATCCCCTTGATTGGGGGGAGCCAGGCATAGGCGAAGGGCGCCTCGATGGTGCAGTTGACCGTGAACTCAACCCACGTTTCCACGCCGGGAGGGACCTTTGCTGTCGCCGTAGCGATATCTTTCGTTGAGGAGAAATCGTTGGGGGTGGGGGCTTCGCGAACGTGCAGCGTCACAGCCGTCGGCGTGTCGTTCTCGGAGCGCAACAGGAGGAATATGGACTTGAAGTCTTTCTTCACCCCTCGGGGGAACATAACGGCCCGTATCATGTTCAAGGGATGCACATCGCGGGCCTTCTGAACGTCCCGGCGCGTAAACTCATCGTACCGCGCCGTGCTGGAGGCCGATACCTTGGCCTTTCGCGCCAGGTCGTTCGGGTCTTCGTTCTTGATATTGGGGATATATTGATCGTTCTTCAGCAGAAGCTGCTGAAACTCTTTCATCCTGTTTTCGTAGATGCCCCGCGGGGGGGTGTTCCATCGGACACACATGGCCGCCGCCGTTCCTGCGGCCTGGCCCGTTGTTGCGAGGGTCCCCTGTACACGTACGGTGCCGAGTGCAATATGGGTGACGCTCATGCACCGCCCGGCGAAGAGCAGATTGTCGATATTGACCGAATACAGGCATCGATAGGGGATCGTATAGATGGGCGCGTAGGGATCGCAGTAGAATGGGCCCGCCGTCCCCGAAAAAACTCCTTCTGGATTATGCACGTCAATGGGCCACCCGCCGTAGGATATGGCATCAGGAAATTGCCGGGCGCTTTGGACGTCGTTCTGGGTCAGAACGTAATCGCCAATAAGCCGGCGGGACTCGCGTTTTGCATCCACAATCGGCACAAAGGTTAGGGCATAGTTCTTTGCGCGGTCTTTCTCGGGCCACGTATTCTTGATGTAGTCCCAGTAGCCATAGGTAATCCGGATGAGCTCGTCACGGGCCTTCTCCGCGTCCCAAACATCATTGATCGTGCCCCGATGCTCCAACCACCACTGGCCGCTGGCGAATCCTCTGGGCTTGCGTCCGAACTCTTTCTCCGGCGGGAACTTCGGCGCCCAAGGCGGGGGGGTGTAGGGCATCGGCTTGCCCATGTCCTCCGCGCGGTAGGAAAGGGCGCGGCGCCCCATGATGCATCCGCTCATGGTGATCTGATCCGCCTTTTCCGGCGCAAGGTCTTCGTCATACTCGTCCCGCGACTCCCGCCCAAAGTGGAATTTCGCCTTGGCGAAGTAACCCACCCAGCCGTCGCCCGTGCAGTCGATAAAGTACTTTCCTTTGTACCGCGTGATCTCATTGGTGAGTGTATTGACCGCCTTGACGGCCGCGATCTCTTTGTCGTTTTTCATCTCGACGGCGTAGACATGGTTATTGATGAACACCTGGAGGTTCTTTTCCTTCTCCGCAGCGATGCGGAAGGGCGCGCTCATCTTCGGATAGCCGTACCGCGCCTTGATGCGGCCGATCTCCTCGATGATGCCGCTCTCGCGGGCATTGGGGTGGGCGCTTGCCGCCCCGCAGATCGGAACGCCGCACTCGATACTGGAGTTTCCTCCGAGGACTGGCCGGTTCTGGATCAGGGCCGTCTTGGCGCCCATGCGCGCCGCGGCAAGGGCCGCAGGGCATCCCGCCGACCCGGCGCCGACAACGATCACATCGAACTCGCCAACGAGTTTCGGCTCAAGCGACAGACCCGTCAAACGGGCGCGCTCTGTGTTGATCTGCGCGACATCTGCCGGAGGAACGTAATCCCTGTCGGTTGTCAGGACCAGTGCATCGCACCGGCCGTAGTAGCCGGTCAGGTCGTGGAGTGCGATCTTCACCTTTCCCTGTGGAAGATCAAAATCTCCGCCGGACTCCCAGAGCCACGCTTCATCTTGCGCCTTTCCGAACGTCTTGTCCGTGGCCTTTTCGCCGACGATCACCTTGAACTGTCCTGGGGCGTAGTCCTTGAGCCAGTTTTTGGCCCGCACCCACAGACGATATGTGCCCGCTTGGGGGATATCGACCTTGACAGTCGCATCCGCCACCGGCTTGCCGATTCCGCTGGCGATGAGATACGCTGAGCCCATCAGGTGTACGAACTGGGTGTCAAGGCACCATCCGCCGTAGTCGGCGAAGTCCTCCGCGTCGATCCAGATGAAACCCTCCTCGACCCTCGTGATTGCCCTCCTTGGTTTGCGGAACACGGGGGGCGTATCACCCACCATCTTGGGTTTGAATGCCATGTCTTTCTCGGCCTGGATGCTCGCACGACCGGCACGGAAGGACTTCTTGACCTCCTCCGGCGACACCGCCCGGTTGAAGATTCGCACCTCGTCGATAACCCCATCAAAGAGGTACTGACTGCGCATGGAGCCGATGCCGCAGGGGTGCATGCTGACATCGACTTCCCCGGGTTGACGCTGCGGCGAGTTCTTGTCCTCGGCCCCGTCAATAAACAACCGCATCTGCGTCCCGTCAAATGTGGCCGCCAGGTGGTACCATTGCTCCGGCGCCCAATCGGACTTTGCTGAATTGAGGTAGGCCGGATTGCCATTCATCCATAGGACGAATGCAAGGGTCTTTCCGCCAAAACGGAGGGCGTAGGCCCCGTCCTTGCGGACCACGGCGGGGTATCTGCGGAAATCGGTTGAGTGGAGCTTGACCCACGCCTCTATGGAAAGGGCGGTTGTCAGATCAAGACTGGTTGACGGGGCGCAGCGAACGGATGTCCGGTACCCGTCAAACGCAAGTCCCCCGCCTCGGACGCCTTTGACCTGAGTGGCTTCGAGGACGATCGCGTCGTTCACATTGCCGGACAGATCTGGCGTCAGTCTGCCCTTGAACGTGTCAAACGCCCAATAGCCGACGATCCCCCCGGGCGGCGCCTCCTGGGCCTGCATCGCTGCGGGGATCAGCAGAAAGGCGACAACAGGCAGAACCATCAGCAAGTATATTGGTGGTAGACTATGGGTTTTCATACGCATGTCCTGCTTTCTCTCATGGTTGATTGCGGTCCTCGTATCCTTCGTCAGGCGGCAGGTCTGTGCGTTGCGAGGCGCCTACCGCGAGGTCGTCGCAACGCTGATTTTCCGGGTGGTCCGCATGGCCCTTGACCCAGACAAATTCCACCTCGTGCTGGTCGCAGAGATCGAGCAGCTCGGCCCAGAGGTCGGGGTTCTGGGCCAAATCCCTCTTGTTACGCCTCCAACCGTTTGCCCTCCATCTCCTCGCCCAGCCCAATCGCATTGAGTCCACAAGATACTTCGAGTCCGAGTAGAGGGTCGCGCGGCATGGTCTCTTGAGCGTCTTGATCGCTGCGATGGCCGCCATGATTTCCATCCGGCTGTTGGTTGTGCGGCGGAAACCGCCGGAGATCTCTTTTCGCCGCTTGTCATGCACGAGCAGCGCCCCATACCCACCCGGCCCCGGGTTTCCGCTGCATGCGCCGTCCGTGTAGATGCGAACCGTCGTCAGTCTCTCCGGCATCGGCCGTTGTCCTCAATGTCCGTTGTCCGTGGCTGCATCGCCAAGCTCTTGTGAGATAGAGGAGATGAGTTTGGCGGCAAGTTTTGGATCGAGCGCCTTCAAAATGCCATACTGCTGCAAGGCTGCCGTCTTGTCTCTCAAATGTGCGTAACATATGACCAGGTTGTAACGGGCCTGCGCGTCATTCGGGTCCAGTTCGATAACCGACTGAAATGCTTTGCTCGCCTTTTGCCACCGTTTCAATTCCAAGTACACGACACCGAGGTTGTATCGCGCCCCGGTCGATTTGGGGTTCACCTTTAGCGCCTGCACGTAGGTATCCTTGGCGTGTTGGAGCAGATTCAGTCGCTGGTAGGCGACTCCGAGGTTGAAGTAGGCCAGATCGTCATCGGGATCGAGCTTAATGGCCGACTTGTAGGCCGTGATGGCCTTCTTTGCCCGCCCGAGTTGCATATAGGCCACCCCGATATTCCGGTGCGCCTCCGCCAGGCCGGGGTCCAATCGGAGCGCCTCCTCGAACGAGGCTATGGCCGTCTCGGGCTGCCGCAGCTTCAGTTCGCAGCAGCCGAGCAGATTGCGCGCCGGTGCATGGCTTGTCTCCTTGGTGGTCACGGTTTTCAGCATCGCCTGTGCTTCGGTGTACTTCCCACGTCTGAAGAGATCGAGTGCTTGGTGGTACAGTTCATCGGGTGACGGGCCGCGAAGGAGAAAGCCGATCCATAGGATGACGGCGGCGCACAGCCCAACGGCTGCGACAATGGCAACCGTTCGGATCGCCGCGTTGGGTTTGGCCATGCAATTACTTCCCAAGCATCTTCGTCACGGCCCCTATCACGTTGCTGAATGTCTCATCTGTCACGTTGGCGGCGGTGAAAAGGATTGTGTTCGACTTGGCCACCCATATGGTGTTCTTTGCCTCGGGGTTCACCTTATAGAGCTTGAGGGCCTGGTCCAGATCCCTCGGCAGAACCAGGGGAATGGTGATGTGGTGATCGGCGGCGATTCTCTCGAGATCGTCCTTTTTCTCCGAACCCGCCTCGTACACGACAAACGCCTTGAGCCCGTCCGCTTCATGGCCGGTGACAAGTTTTTGGATCTTCACAACCAACCTGGTCGCGTCGCCGCCGGTGTCCTTCACGAAGGCAATCACCATCGGCGCTCCGCCGTAGCCGCATATGTAGCACAGCGCCTTCCCTTTGTTCGGCCCGGTGATATCGAAGACCAGAAACACCGGGGTGCGCTCGCCGACCTGAAGTCCGGAAGAAAGCCCCTCCGCAACTGCAACAACGGCGCACGCGCTGACGACGACAAACACCGCAAAATACATCTTCATTGCATAGGTCTCCTTTTTCTTGTTATTTCTACCCCAAATCGGTTAGATTGTCAATCCGACAGTTCGTAAACGAGGACGGAGAATTCTACGTGAGCAAGAAAGTCCTGCGCGGCCGGCCATCGGACCACCCCTATCTCCACAAAGACTTCCACGGCGCCCTCAGCTTTGCTGTTGACTATGTCGAGGAACGCTTCGGCGCCGAGGCGCTGCGGGAATTGTTGGGGCGCGTCGCGAGAACGGTCTTCTCTCCCCTGATTGCACAGGCCCGGGAGGGCGGGCTGGAGGCGATGCGCAAACACCTCTGCCGTGTGTTCACGGAGGAGGGGGGGGAGTTTGAAGCCGGTCTCGATGAAGGAGAACTTGTGTTTGTTGTCCGGAGGTGCCCGGCAATCTCCCACATGCGTAGGCATGGATACCGCGTCGCGACCCATTTCTGTGAAACCACACGGATCGTCAACGAGGCCATTTCAGCGGAAGTCGGCTGGTCTGCCTCCGTTGACCACGACCAGGAGCGGGGCACGTGTGTCCAGCGGTTCTGTGTGTCTGCGTGAGGAGGTCGCGCCATGATTTCCTGCACTGAATTTATCCCGTTCTACAGCGAGCTCTTTCGCTTTCTCGAAGAAAAGGGGGGGAAGAAAGAGGTCGTGCGGTTCTGGGAAGCGCTGTCGGACGAGTTCCTCGGAAATCTTCGTAAGCTGGCGAAAGAGAAAGGCCTGGCGGGTTGCTTCGAATACTGGAGCCATACCCTCACGGAGGAGGCCGCCGACTTTACGATGACCCTCAATGAAGACGAGGGTTGGTTCCGGATTGATATGCACGAGTGTCCCTCCATGGGAATGCTGCTTCGCCTGGCGCATATCGAGCCGTATCACGCCTACTGCGAGCACTGTATGGTGCTCTATCCCCGCGTGCTGGAGCCGCTGGGATTCCGTTGCGAGGCAGGGATGACCGATCCTGAGAAGCCGAGTTGTTTCATTCATATCACCAGAGACAACCCAACCCAAACGAAAGACGTCTCATGAAGTTGTACCTCGACTGTATCCCGTGCTTTTTCGACCAAGCCATTCGTGCGGGCCGTATCGCCGGCGCCGATGAGGAAACGATCAAGCGATTGCTGGATGAAATCGGTGGAATGGTCAGAGACATATCGATGCAGACCATGTCCCCCGAGGTGGGGCGGCGGATTTATGGGAAGATCAGGGAGGTCACGGGGAATGATGATCCATACAAAGAGATCAAGGCGCGCAGCACTCAGCAAGCCCTGGCACTACACGATAGGCTGAAGAGGGAAATTCGCGAGTCAACAGATCCGCTCCTCACGGCTGTGCGCATCGCAGCGGCCGGGAATGTGATCGACTACGGCATCGACCGGCAGTTCGACATGGAGGAGGAAATCCATGAAGTCATGGAAAAGGATTTCGCCATTTTTGACTATGATCCCTTTCGCCGGCGCCTCGCCGCCGCCGACAGCGTTTTCTATATCGGTGACAACACCGGAGAGCACGTTTTTGATCGTCTGCTCATCGAGGAAATGGGGAAGCCGACCGTTTTTGTTGTGCGTGAAGTGCCCGTCATCAACGATGTGACCTACGATGATGCCGTGTGCGGAGGACTCGACAGCGTTGCCACGATCATGTCATCGGGTTCCGATGCGCCGGGAAACATCCTGAGGCTTTGCAGCCCTGAGTTTATGCGCGTCTATGATTCGGCGGAGTTTGTTATCAGCAAAGGGCAGGGGAACTATGAGGGTCTATCCGAGGAGTCGAAGACTATCTTCTTCATGTTGAAGGCAAAGTGCAAGGTCATCGCCGAGGACATCGGCGTGGAGGAAGGCGACATCATCCTGAAAGGGATCAACACATGAACCAGCGCGATCGATTGGTGGCGGTTTTCGAGAAGAAGCCCATCGACCACCTCCCGTGGGTTCCTGATCTTGGCTACTGGATCGAGGCCGAGGCGAAGCGCGGTCGCCTGCCGGAGAAGTACGAAGGCCGGGCTGGGCGAATTCATATCTGCAAAGATGTAACGGCCTGTGCATACTATGGTTATGGAGCATATCCCGCCCAGTGTATTGCCGAGGGCGTCAAGCAGTCCTCTCAAGACAAGGATGGTGTGCGTGTCGAACGATGGGAGTGCGACGGCCATGTCCTGGAAAAACATCGCCGATGGATGGCCGACAGCTTTTGTTACGGGATTACGAAGTACCCCGTCACGGAGGTGTCGCAGCTCGCCGTTGTTCGGGAAATCTTCGCCCGGCGACAGTATGTCCCAAATCCCAACGCGAATGTGCCGGCTCGGGAACTGGGCGGTGATGGGCACCCCATTACCCCCATGCCCCGGTCGCCACTTCCGGCGTTGCTGGCCGATTGGGTGGGTGTCGAGGGAACAATTTTCATGATGGTCGATGCCCTTGATGAGGTGGAGAAGACTCTTGAAGTCATCGAGCGGGCAAACGATGGCTTCTTCCCGCATCTGCCCGACATCGAGTCGAGGATTTGCCATTTCTGCGACAATCTCTCGGCCGATACGATAGGGGGGTACTGGGATACCTATTGTGCGGACTATTACCGCAGGCGCGTGCAGCAGGTCCATGACGCCGGCAAGTATTGTGTCACCCATCTCGATGGTGCGACGAAGGCGCTCATCCCAAGGCTCGTCGCGTCCGGATTGGATGGCATCGAGTCGTTGACACCGCAGCCCGTGGGTGATATTACGATGGAGGAGATGTCGGATCTCATGGGTGATGCGGACACCGTCCTCTGGGGCGGACTTCCGGGAGCGATGTTTGCCGGCCCCTTCTCATGGAACGATCTGAAAGAGATGATCGACGGACTCCACCGGCTGTATCGCGGTGGCCGCCGTGTCGTGGTGGCCTCTGCGGACCTTGTGCCGCCGGACGGAGACATCGAACTGGTGCGGCGTGTGGGAAGGTATTTGATCGAACTCGGCAACTGAGTGGGCAAACAGGCGAGACAATTCATGTGATTCCGTGATGAGGTAGGTGACCGCAATCGTGCGCAATGCGCTTCTTCGATTCATACCGGCAGCCTGTTGTTTCGTCGGTCTGGGCTTGTTCGCCCAGCCGAATGACAAACCAACGACGGAGATGGCCAAAAATCCGGGCTTTGAGGTGACGGCGGCGGCCCGAAAGAATCGGAAAGAAACCAAGTATGGAGTCTGGCAGGTTAAGGGGACCTCCGAGGCGGCAGGTTGGTCTCTCAACGATGCCTATCCCGGCACATTCGAGGTCGTTACTTCCCAAAAAGGAGAAGCGCGCACCGGGAAGAATTTTATCCGGGTTACGGCGCCGACCAAGCGTGCGGCGCACATCTACCAGCGCACGTCGGCCATCCGCCCCAAGAGGTGGTATCTGTACTCCGCATGGGTGCGGGGGGGCGACATCGAACTCATCATCTACGAATATTCCGACCGGACATGGCTCCGAACCAAGACTATTGCTCACGGTACGGGCACCGAGGGGCGGTGGACCCACGTGTGGACACTGTACCGGGTGCCCGCAACGGAAGTATCAACCGTTGGTCTCGCCATCTCCGTTCCCGCCGGGTCGACGACGGACGTGGACGATGTGAGTTTTCGGCCGGTTGGACGGCAGGGAAAACCGGCTGCGGATGGCCGGACTGTGCTGACCATTCCGGAGCAGTTGACGGGCCCCCCGGGACGCATTGTCCCGCCCCGAGTGCCCGGTGTGACCGAGGAGCTGCTCGGGAACGACATACGCCTGCGCTCCATTCGGACAAACGTATTTCATTACAAACGTGCGGCAGCGGCCAAGGGAGGCCCGTCCATTGCCGTTCCCTTGCAGAAGGCTGACCCGGATTCGGTCGAGCTGGCCTTTGCCGAGTGTGCGGCATTCGGTCTGCGCGTTCTGTCGAGTGAGGAGGGAAGGAAAACGGCGGGGAAGTACCGCAAGTTCATCTCCCAGCAGCCTCACCTGTTCCAGAACCTGAATCAGGCGGCTGACGTTGCTGTCCTTTTTTCCGCCGCCGGCGCCCCGGCCCATGTCGAGGACGCGGCGTTTGTTGTTGCCCGGCTGGCCCAGGCACAGATCCCTTTCCAGGTCGTTCCGGTTGAGAAGTGTACGGCGGACGCTCTGGCGCCATTCAAGGTGGTTGTGGTTCCATGTCTGGCCCAGGCAACCGACGATGTGGCGAAAGCCGTCGAAGGGTTTGTGGACAGAGGAGGGACCGTTGCGGCCTCGGGCGATGTGCTCAGCCGGGATGAAAAGGGGGGCGCCCGGTTGTCAACACTTATTGCCCGTACGAAGTTTGAGTCATCCAAGGACAGTTACAGGCATGGCACGCTGGGGAAGGGGAGGGTGTTCCATGCAGCGGGTCAGTTCGACGACGAATCGCTATGGCAGGGCCTGAGAGAGGGCATACGCACCGGTCCGATCCTCGTTGTTCGGCGCGTAGGCGAGCCCATCAGACTGAACGCACTTGTCGCCGCGGATGGCTCACTCGTCCTGCATCTTGTGGACTACGGGATCACGAGGAGGGATGGGGGCGCAGTCGAAGGCCTGCCGATCCTGGCGAAGATCGTTCCGGGAGCGCGCGTTGTCGGAATCAGGGCATACACCCCCGACGAACCTGCGCCGGAACAGATTGAATTTACACAGTACGGGAACCAGGTATTCTGCACCATTCCGAAGATCAAGGCCTATCTTGTCCTGGAGATTCGCTTGAGGCGCTGACGGCGGAAAAAAACCACGAGAGAAAAATGTTGCGGTGGTGGGGCGCCCTGTTAGAATACCCGCGTTTGGGGAGTGCACCCCTGGGAGTAGTAAGCAATGAAATTCGGTGTGGTTACGATGGCTCTTGGCCACGAAGGATACTCCTTCGAGGCGGGACTGGCGAAGTTCAGAGAGATTGGGTTCGAAACGGTTTTGCTTATAGGACGGTGTGGCGCACAGCAGGTCGCTGCTGACGGGACATCGCCTGTCATCATGCCCGACATCCTTGCCTCCGACCCGGAGCACGTCCAGCGGGCGCTGCGGAATGCGGGGCTTGAACTCGGCTCCGTTTACTTCGCAGGCAAGGCGGGGTGGATGGATATCGAGAGCGACGAAGGTGCAAAGGCCACCGGCGCAGCCCTAAAGGAGTTCGGCGAGGGCGCGGTTCGATTGGGATGCAAAGTGCTCTCCCATTCCGTGCCGACGTGCGGGCGCAGCAAGGTTCCCACGGAGGAAAAGGTAGGTCCGATCAAGCGCCTCGCCGCGTGCATGAGTGAAACCGCCGAGGCATTTGCCGAACACGGGCTCAAGGTGTGTGTCGATGTGCATCACAAGGCGTGGGTGGAGGGCCTGGATGACTGCCGCCTCCTCCTGAATTCGATGAGTTCACCCAATGCGGGGCTTCTCATGAACATCGGCCACTTGACGACGACGGAAGCCTATGGGTGGCTGCTGATCGACGAGCACCCCGACCGAATCCCATGCGTCGGCTGGAAGGACCACAGTCTTGCGCCCGATCGACCCAAACCGATGTGGTCCATTGAGCTTGGGACGGGCCACAGCCCCTTCGAGCTATACGTTCGCCGATTCAAGGCCCATCCGGCAGAACGAGTCCATGTCGTCAATTGCGAGAACGTCCCGGACGAGGAACGGCCGGTGGTATTGAAACGGAGTCTCACATACCTGAAACAGCTTTGGGAAGGTGAATGATGTATAAGGTTGCTGTCATCGGTTATCGCGCCCAGGGAAGCATCCATCACGCACCCGCCTTCGCGCGGGTCCCGGACTGTCGAATCGTGGCCATCTGCGACGTGGTCGAGGATCGCGCCAAGGAAGGGGCGGAGAAGTACGGCGCGACAGCCTACATGGATGTGGACAAATTGCTCGAACAGGAAGAATTCGACATAGCGAATATCCCGGTGGGGGAGAAGTACCGCCATGAACTCGTCATGAAGTGCCTCCGCAGGGGCAAGCACATCTTCACGGAGAAACCTCTGGCGGCGGAGGACGGCCAATTCGCCATCAAGCTTTCTGACGTTCCGGTTGCCCGGGAAATGGTAGACGAATGGCAGAAACACGAGGGCCTGCAGTTCGGGATATGCTTTGGTCTCCATGCGTCCGCGAATGTGGTCCGCGCAAAAGAGGTCATCGCCGGCGGGGAGCTTGGGGACTTCGCCGGGATGCACGTCATCACGCAGCACAACTCCTGGAACCACATCATCGACCTCGTGCGGTACTTTGGCGGCGAGGTGACCGGGGTGGCGGCCTACGCCGACGATCAAGATGAAATGAGCGCCAAAACGGCCACGCTCAAATTCGAGAACGGCGGCCTTGCGACCCTCGCGTCATACAAGCGGCTGGCCCTCCAGTTCCAAATCAAGTGGATTGGCACAAAAGGCGAAATCATCGTCAACAACATCGCAGGCGACGCCTATTGGTACCTGCACGATTCGCTTGAGACAAGGGTCTACGATGAAACCCGTACGGTAAAACGTTGCTCCTACAAAGCGATCTTCGAGGGGCTGATCGCCGAGTTTGTGAGTTCAATCCGCGAGGGGAGCGATTTCGTTGCCGACGGCTGGGCGGGCCTGCGGCACATGGAAATCGACGCCGCAATCACAGAGTCCATCCGTACGGGGCAGTTCGCAACGGTGAACCGTTACCGGCCCGAGATGGGACGCCGACCCATCGGCTGAAGCCCAGGCT
>JAADGH010000174.1 GCA_013152475.1 Planctomycetota bacterium | reverse complement strand
ATCGGCGGAGGTCAGGGCATGGCCATGATCGTGGAGCATTGTGCCATCTGATCTCGGCAGGAAGGGCCTCACTCCCCGTCGCATCGGACCGCCACCCCGGCCATCGGACCCAGAAGAGGTCAGGCCTTCGTAACTCGCTTATTTAACGCATGTTACACACCGAAGATTGACGATAGGGCGGAGATGCGGAGAGATTCGGGACGAAAATGGACGAGACGTCAATAGCTATGTCGTAACAGGCCGCTGTGCCATTTGTTAAGCATGCCGGGTTTTGTTTTTCCGTGTTTTTCGGCCGGCCGGCCTACGTCCCGTTCTTGGCCGCATTTAGAACGCGCCGTGCGCCCTGGCGGATGATCTCCTCGCAGTCGGGGGCGAGCATTAGCGTGCCGGGGTAGTACTTGTGCGCGGTCTCGACCTCGTACCCGCCCTTGGGGAAGGCATCGGCCGTCGGCACGTAGCCGATCACGCCGTTGGTATAGCCGAACACGAACGTGCTCGTGAAGGGGGACTGCCGGTCGATCCAGAGCTGATACTCGACGAACACCTCGCCCGGCAGGCCGACAAAGACGATGTCGCCCAAGCGAAGGGCCTGGATCTCGAATGCGCGTGCCCGGTCTTTCTGGCCCTCCTTGGCGAGCGCCAGCATCTCGCGGGCCCAGTCGCGGAACCGCCGCGCGACGCGAATCCGTCCCGCGTGGCGCGTGGCAAGGGCGTCCTTCAGTCCCTGTTCGGCCTTCGCGAGTTCCTTCTCGGCTTCCGCTTCCGGCAAGGGTTGCTGCAAGGGAAGCTGCACCACTTCCCGCGCGCAGCCGATGGGGCCCCCCGCAGCGGTCTCCAGCGTCGCCGCGGCCTTGATCACCGCCCCCCCGAGCATCCGTCCCAGCGCCCGGGCGTCGGCCGGCGTGCCCCGCAGCATCGAGTTGATGTTGCCGCAGCAGCCCTGGGCAAAGAGAGCCACTGTCGTTCCGTCAAACGCGCGTTCCACCGTGTCCACAGCATAGCCCGGAAAATCCGCGCTGATGAGGTAGCTGTCACCCCCGAGCACCACCGGATGGGCGGCGTGGGAGAAGAGCACCGCGAGCATGTGACCGTCGGCGTCGTCCACGCGGAGGACATCTACGTAGGGCGCCAACTCCCCGTGGGGGTTATCACCCAGGACCATCCTCCCGTCTCGGACCTCGCGGCGGTTTACGCCGCAGCGCACCGCCTCGCGTGTGCACCCCACCGTAGCCGGCTTCATGGAGTCGCAGGCCGTCCGCACCGCACCGATGATCTTCATCTTGGTGACCTGTGCACAGTGCTCGTCGCGGTCGCCCAGGCCGATGCTGATCGTCGCCGGGCCGGAGTGCGTGTGCGAGGAGGGCAGCATCACGTTCGCACCCGGAATGCCGGTGTGTTGCTCCACCGCCTCGCGTATCTCCTCGACCAAGTCGAAGTCCAGGCCGAGCAGGTCCGTTGTCACGATGGCGATCTTCATTTCGCCGTCGTCCAGGACCAGGGCCCTCGCAAAAAGGTCGTCGTTCACACCCAGGGCGGGGAACTCGCGGCCCCCGAATCCCGTCAGGTCGCAGCCAACGGGCGGCGTGATGTTGACTTGGGATACTCCCGCTTTCAGTTCGGTCGACATGGTGATCTCCTGTTCCAAATGCACAGCGCCATCCATGAGATACAATATCACGGCGCCCGCACAAAAGGCAAGCGAAATGAGGCGCGACCCCCTCATTGCCGTGCGGCCGGGAAGAACAAACGACATGAAAAAAATGACTTGCCGCCGAATCACAATCCGCTATACTCTACCCTCCAAGCAGTCCACCAGACTCTGTTGACGTGGAGGCATCATGACGTTCGACACGATCATCCGCAACGGTTCCGTCGCCGATGGCGAGGGCAATCCACTGCAGCAGGCCGACGTCGGCATCGCCGGCGACCGAATCAAGGCCGTCGGCGATCTTTCCTCGGCCGAGGCCGAACGGGTCATTGACGCGGCGGGCCTCGTCGTCGCCCCCGGCTTCATCGACGTGCACAACCACGCCCACAACGAAGTCGGCGGCGGCATCCTCGTCATCCCCAAGGCGGACAACATGCTCCGCCAGGGCGTAACCACGCTGGTCGCGGGCAACTGCGGCGGGTCGCCCTGGCCCATGGACGAGCATTTTCGCGAGGTTGAAAAACTGGAGGTCCGCCAGAATTACGCCTGCCTCGTGGGCCTCAACACCGTGTGGGCCCAGGTGATGAAGGGCGCCGGCCGGACCGAGAGCACCGAGCTCGACCGCGACCGCATCACCGCCCTTGTCGCCCAGGCCATGCGCGAGGGCGCGCTCGGCGTGTCGGCCGGGTACTTTCCGCCGAGCGTCAAGACGGCCGACCTCATCGCCGGGGCGAAGGGTGCGGCGGCGCACGGCGGCGTCTATGCCAGCCACATCCGCAGCGAGGACGAGGGCCTGCTCGACGCGGTTCGAGAGATCATCGCGGTCGGCGAGGCGGCCGGGTTGCCCGTGCAGATCTCCCACTTCAAGACCCTCTACCCCGGCAACTGGGACAAGCGCGATGAGGCTATCCGCCTGGTCGAGGAGGCCCACGCCCGGGGCGTGGAGGTCCTGGGCGACCGCTACCCCTATGTTGCCAGCTACGGCGGCATTGGCAGCATCGCCCCGGCCTGGGCGCGCAAGAAGGAGGGTATGGCGGCCCTCAGCGCCGAGGAGGCCGTGCGCATGCGTACGGAGGTGGACGCCCAGCTCGAACGCATCGGCGGGGCGGACAAGGTGATCTGTGCGCCGTGGACCACCGACGAGGAGATCGGCGGCAAGACGCTGGCCCAGGTGGCCCAGGAGCAAGGCCGGCATCCGGGCGATGTGGTGGTGGACCTGGCGGCGCGGGGGAACGTGAGCGCCATCCGCATCGCCATGTGCGAGGAAAACCTGAAGGTCTTCCTGGCCCACCCACTGGTCTTCGTTGGGTCCGACGGGCACCTGCGGCGCTTCGGCGACGGCACGTCGCACCCGCGCAACTACGGCACGTTCCCGCGCGTACTGGGGAAATATGTGCGCGAGGAGAAGATCATGTCGCTGGAGGACGCCGTCAAGAAAATGACGTCCATGCCGGCGAAGCAATTCCGCTTGCACGACCGGGGCGTGCTGAAAGAGGGGGCCATTGCCGACCTCTGCGTCTTCGATCCCGAGACGGTGGCGGACCAGGCGACTTTCGACGACCCGCACCAGTACCCCCTCGGTATCAAGCACGTCTTCGTCAACGGCGGCCTGGCCGTGGAGGCGGGCCGGACGACGGAGCGCGGCTTCGGGCGGGTGATTCGGAAGTAGTCCGTGCTGCACGAAGACACGCTCAAGCCCGCGAGGACGCGGCCTTGGGCGTGGCACACCTGACCGCTTGGGCAAGACATATGCCACGACTTCTGGACCCAGGCGACGCCGCAGGACCTGCTCGATCTGTCACCGGAGGCCCTTGCCGAGAAGATCAAGGTCTTTGCCAACAGCGGCGGCGCCGATTTTCGTTGATAAAACCCCTTTGCCATGCTATCCTTGAATCAATCACGTGCAAGTGACCCGGAGCGAAGCCCTGTCTTCAAAGGAGGGCGAACATGCACAACGGAACAAGGCGCCAGATCCTGGCCCTGCTGCTGGCCGCGGGCATGGGCAGCGCGGTATGGGCCCAGCAGGGGGACGCCCCGGACCCGTTCAGTGAGGCGACGATCCGCGTGAAAGGCTTTGCCAAGGTCCCGCCCGGTCAGCCCCTGACGGGCGCGGCGAAGCTGAGGGCCGTTCGCGCAGCGGAGACGATCGCCAGACGCAACCTCGTGGCGCTCTTCGGCCACCTGGAAATCTCCGGCGACGAGAGGGTGAAGAAAATCGTCGCCAGGGGGTTTGTCAGCGGGGCGCGGCGGGCCGGTGATCCGGTGGTGAAGAACGGCTGGCTGATCGTAACGCTGGAGGTGCCGCTTTCCGCAATCGCCGGGAACATGGCCGATCTCGAGGCGAAGGCGGCCGCGGCCCGGCAACGGAACGAGCAGCTCCAGCAGGCCCTCGGAACGGCCGACGCGGGCCTGGCCAAGATGAAAAAAACGCTTGACAACCTCAAGACCGCAATCGACAAGATGGAGAAGAAATTGGAGGAGAGGAAGAAATGAAGAGCGCATTGCTGTCCGTTTTCGTCGCTGCGTGCATGGCCCTGCTGTCTGGCTGCGGCAGGAAGGAAGAGGCGAAGGCGCCCCCCAAGCCGCGCAATCCGGCCATCTCCCAGAAGCAACTCGATGAGGAGAAGGCCCGGCAGAGGGCCGAGGAGCGCAAGGCCGAGGCCGAGGCCATGAACGGCATCAACCAGACATCGCAGCAGGCCGCGGCCGAGCAGGCCAAGCAGGACAAGGCCGCCGTGAAAGAGATGAAGGCCATGGTCAAAGAGGCTGAAACAACGGCAAAGGAGACCGAGAAGGCCATTAAGGACGCCAAGACCCCGCCCAAGAAAAAGGGCAAGGCCGGGAAATAGCCATGGCCCAAAAGATGCTCGTGACGGGAGGGTGCGGCTTCATCGGCTCCAACTTCGTCCGCCACATCCTCGCCAATAACGACCGGTACGAGATTGTCAACCTCGACACGCTCACCTACGCGGGCAATCTCGAAAACCTGCGCGACGTCGAGAACCACCCGCGTTATACCTTCGTCAAGGGCGACATCTGCGACGAGGACCTGGTGAACAGGCTCCTCGCCGATGGCGCGGATGTGATCGTCAACTTCGCCGCCGAGTCGCACGTGGACCGCAGCATCACCGACCCCGGCGTTTTCGTCCGGGTCAATGTCCTCGGCACGCAGACGCTCTTAGCCGCCGCGAAGGAGCACGGCGTGCCGCGATTCGTCCAGATCAGCACCGACGAGGTCTACGGCTCCCTCGGCCCCGAGGGGCTCTTCACGGAGGAGACGCCCCTCCAGCCGAACAGCCCCTACTCCGCCGCCAAAGCCGGGGCCGACCTCCTCGTCCGCGCCTATCACCAGACCTACGGCTTCCCCGGCCTCATCACGCGCTGTTCGAACAACTATGGGCCGTATCAGTTCCCCGAGAAGCTGATCCCCCTCTTCATCTCCAACGCCCTGGAGGACAAGCCGCTGCCCCTCTACGGCGACGGGATGAACGTGCGCGACTGGATCTATGTGGACGACCACTGCCGCGGCATCGAGGCCGTCGTCGAGAAGGGCCGGCCCGGCGAGGTCTACAACATCGGCGGGAACAACGAGCTGGCGAACGTGACGATTACGAAAGAGATCCTGAAGCAGCTCGGCAAGCCGGAGTCGCTCATCACCTTTGTCAAGGACCGCCCCGGCCACGATCGCCGCTACGCTATCGACTCGACCAAGATCCAGACCGAGCTCGGCTGGCAGCCCACCGTCTCCCTCGCCGACGGCATGGCCCGCACCGTCCAGTGGTACCAAGACCACCGCGAGTGGTGGGAGCGCATCAAAAGCGGCGAGTACATGGAATACTACGACCGCCACTACTGCCAGGCCCACGGCCTGAAGGAGTAGGCCATGAAGATTCTCGTCACCGGCGCACTCGGCATGTTGGGCGCAGAGCTTGTCCGCTTCCTCAAGACGCAACCCACCGTCACCGGCATCGTCCAGCGCGACATTGACGACCTGCCCATCGAGCAGGAGAAGGTCGTCGTCCCCGAGGTCAAGGAGATCGCCCCCGACCTCCTCATCAACTGCGCCGCCTACACCGACGTCGACGGGTGCGAGAGCAAACACGCCCTCGCCGTCGCCGCCAACGCCGCCGGACCGGGCAACCTGGCCAAGGCCGTCTCGGCCTGCGGCGCGCGCCTGATCCACATCAGCACTGACTTCGTGTTCGATGGCAAAAAGACCGCCCCCTACACCGAGGAGGACGCACCGAACCCGCTGAGCGTCTACGGCAGGTCGAAGCTCGAAGGCGAGCGCCTTATCGCCGAGCACTGCGGAGACTATGCCATCCTCCGCACCGCCTGGCTCTACGGGGAGCACGGGAAGAACTTCGTGGACACCATCACCCGCCTGGGCCGCGAAAAGGAGGAGCTAAAGGTGGTCAGCGACGAGATCGGCTCGCCCACGTGGACGCATGATCTCGTGGAGGCCATCTGGGCCGTCGTGACCCACCCCGCATGCACCGGCGTCTTCCACGCGTCGAACAGCGGCCACTGCTCACGCTTCGAGCAGGCCCAGCGCATCGTCGGGCTCACCGGCGGCACGGCCGTCGTCAGGCCCACCACGGCGGAGGAGTACGGCCTCCCGGCCCCTCGCCCCTCCAGCGTCATCCTCGACACCACCAAACTCACCCGCGCCACAGGCTACCGCATGCGGAACTGGGAAGTGGCGATGGGGGAGTACCTGGCAAAGGCGGGGGACAAGAGTTAGGGGATAGGGAAGAGCACGCCGGCTGAGGGGGCGCACGGGGATGTGCGAGGATCTTCCTTTTTCCTTGCCGCTGCCGATTCCTGTGGATATAATCCTATCGTCGCAGAGGGATATTGTTATCTCGATTCGAGAGGGCTTTCGCCACACGGAGGATACGCGATGACGAAGATTCAAACCGTTCTGTCTTGCCTCCTTGTTCTGTGCGCGCCGCTGACTGCCCAGGAGGCCGAGCCGCCGGACCCGACGCTCCTGATGCCGACTGCCGAGCAGGTGCGGGGCTGGGCGCCGGCGGCGGAACCGGGGGTCTATGAGCCGGAGAACCTGTTCGAGTATATCGACGGCGCGGCGGAGA
>JAADGH010000068.1 GCA_013152475.1 Planctomycetota bacterium | reverse complement strand
TGGGGCGATAAGCACTTCTTCGATGCCCAAGTTGCAGATGCGTCGCTGGACGTGCTCACCGTAGATACCGTCTCGGTCCCGGATCAAGAAGCGTGGCGCTTCATCATACGGAAAGGCTTCGACGATCTGTTGTGCTGTCCATTCGGCAGTCGGATGTGCCGTTGCATTGAAATGGACAACGCGCCGTCGCTCGTGACCAAAGACAAGGAAACAGTATAACACCCGAAACGTTGCGGTTGACACGGTGAAGAAGTCGATGGAGGCGAGGCAGTCCACATGGTTGCCCAGGAACGTCCGCCACGTCTGGGAAGGCGGTTTGCGACTTCGCACCATATACTCGGACACAGTCGATTCGGCCACCGTGTAGCCCAGCAAGCACAACTCCGACTGGATTCTCGGTGCACCCCAAGTCGGGTTCTCTCTGCACATGCGGCGGATTAGACTGCGAATCTCCTGCTCGATCCTTGGGCGACCCGCTTTGCGCTTTCTCGATCGCCAGCGCCAGTATAGCTTGAAGCCCTTGCGATGCCATGCGATCACGGTTTCAGGTTGAACGATCACCAGGCACGATCTCCATTGTTCCCACAGCCGTGAAAGCCAGACCCAGAAGACTCGGTCCCGTGGGCGCAGACGGGGTCGTTTGATTGATCGGTGGAAGATGGCGAGTTGCTGGCGCAGTGCCAGATTCTCGGTCGCCAGTGCGGCACGGTCTGCGGCAAGAGATCGCAGGAAGAAGAAAATCGTCTTCAGCACACCCATCTCGGTTCCTTGATCCATGTCATGAAGCCATGTTTGCCGCCCGAACCCACCATGCAGGCAAATCCATAACTCCAATCATACCAAAAAGAACCGAATTTTCGGGAGGGACAGGTGGCGGGACACAGTCAAGTGCGGAACATCTCGATCAGGGTTATGATCTTCTCAGGTAGATCAGGCGAGAGATCGCTCCAGCTGATTTGGTTTCCATTTAAGATAACCTCTTGAGTTAAACCCAAGCGGATATCTTTTGCCACATCTTTTCTTGCCGCACTTTGCGGGAGGTCGCTCCAGGTGCTGGGATCTCCAATTAAGGTACTCTCTTGAACAAAACCCAAGAGGACATATCTTGCCCTGTTTTTTTGTCGTACTTTGTCGTAATTTCGTGTCGTTGGTGTCGCTGATGTCGATAATGTCGCAAAATGAGAAAGATGTAAACCACTGAAATAGCTTATACTTGCGGAATCCAGGCACGAGACGCAATTTCATCCCCATTCATCACACTCAAGAGGTCGCAGGTTCGAGTCCTGCCGCGCCCACCATATTCTGCACATTTCCTTCCCTGGGGGAATTCGGGGAATTCGGGGACGGTATATTATTTAAGATGAATGTAATCCTTCCGAATCCAAACTCTCCTTGTCCTTGAGGAGTATACCGCACGCCTGTAGTTTCGACAAGCCGAAACCCCAGAAAATGTGGGGTTAATAGAATATACTGTCACCAATTTCCAGGAACATCGGCTCGTACTCCAGATAGTTTTTGCGGTCAAGATGAATGGAGAAGCGTAAAGGGGCTGACTTTGTACTGTTTCGGAGAAGTGAGACAATTGACGGATTGAGGAAGTTATGGTTTCCTCCAGGGAAAGGGATATGAAAAAGGGGAGACCGATGGAAAGGCGACGGACGTTCAGTCCGGAAGAGAAGCTGCAAATCGTGCTGGAGGGGGTGGCGAACGAGAAGGGTGTGTCGGGGGTCTGCCGATGCCAGATCATCTCTGTGGCTTCGCTTGGGTGTTGCGCTATCGCCGGAAGGCAAGGCTTCCCGATCTCAAGGCGCAGGCGTGGTTTGCACGTTCCACAGCCGCCATCGTCCGGCGTGGCGCTTGCGCTCGCCGCTGTTTTGTGTTAATCTGTCTGCACCGCCTGCTCCGGCCGGCGGCTGATCCGGGACGACTTCATTACGGACGGAGGGAGAGGCGTGTCGAAATTCTGGCAGCCCCAACGGGTCCTCGTCACCGGCGGCGGGGGGTTCTTGGGGAGTTTCGTGGTGGACGGGCTCCGCGAGGCCGAGGCGCAGAAGGTCTTTGCGCCGCGCAGGCGGGAGTATGACCTTACGCAGATCGACCAGGTGCGCCGGTGCCTCGACGAGACCCAGCCGACGCTCATCATCCACCTGGCCGCCGTGGTCGGGGGCATCGGGGCGAACCGCGAGCATCCGGGCCGGTTCTTCTACGACAATCTGATGATGGGGGTGCAGATCATCGAGGAGGCGCGCGTCCGGGGCGTGGAGAAGGTCGCCGCCATCGGCACGATCTGCGCCTACCCGAAAATGACGCCCGTGCCCTTCCGTGAGGAGAATCTCTGGAATGGATACCCGGAGGAGACGAACGCGCCCTACGGCCTGGCGAAGAAGATGCTCCTCGTCCAGCTCCAGGCCTATCGCCAGGAGTACGGCATGTGCGGCATCTACCTGCTGCCAGTGAACCTCTACGGCCCGCGCGACAACTTCGATCCTCGGTCGAGCCACGTCATCCCCGCGCTCATCAAGAAGGTGGTCGAGGCGAAGGAGCGCGGCGACGATCACATCGTCTGCTGGGGAACGGGCAGGGCGACGCGGGAGTTCCTGTATGTCGAGGACGCCGCGCGTGGTATCCTTATGGCGTCGGAGAAGTACGACGGCCCCGAGCCGGTGAACCTGGGCGCGGGGTTCGAGATATCCATCCGCGAGCTGATCCATAAGATCGTGGACCTCGTCGGCTTCGACGGCGAGATCCGCTGGGACACCAGCAAGCCCGACGGCCAGCCGCGCCGGTGCCTGGACACGACCCGGGCCGCGGAGTACTTCGGCTTCCGGGCGGAGGTCGATTTCGACGAGGGGCTTCGCCGGACCATCGACTGGTTCACCAGCCATCGCGCCGAGGTGGAGAGGGCGATTGCGGATGGTGCGAGGGCGGTGTGAGCGGTAGATGCCGAAAATCCGCGAAACCGTGTTCTTCGGGCAATCGGTGTCTTGCGCGGGCCGCGCGCTCAAGCCCCGAAGACGCGGGCTGGGGCGTGGCACACATAGGTGCAAGAAAGAAAAACAATACATCGTGGATTCCCGCTTCCACGGGGATGACGATCATGAGAATGGGATGGCGCGGAGCAAGACGCACGCGGCATTTCGTATCGAACCCTAAGCCTGTCTGGAGGTTGCCATGAGCGAACCGACGATTGCAGTGTTTATCGACTTTGAGAACCTCGCCCTCGGCGTGAAGGACCTGAGGGGCGCCAAGAGCTTCAAGATCGAGCTCGTGCTCAAACGCCTGCTCGAGAAGGGCCGCGTGGTCTATAAGCGGGCCTACAGCGATTGGAACAACTACCGTGATGAGCTGCGGGAGTTCCACTCGCAGGGCATTGAGCTGGTCGATATCCCCCAGAGCAAGATGAGCGGAAAGAACTCGGCCGATATCCGGATGGTGGTCGACGCCATCGATCTCTGCCACACCAAGGTGGACATCGACACCTTCGCCCTCGTGTCCGGCGACAGCGATTTTTCGCCGTTGGTCGCCAAGCTGAAGGAGAACAGCAAGCGCGTGATCGGCTGCGGCATCAAGAGCTCGACCTCGCAGCTTTTGGTGGCCAATTGCGACGAGTTCATCTACTACGACGATCTCGTCCGGGCGACCGCCGAGAAGCCGCGTTCGTCCCGAAAGAAAACCGGGGCCAAGAAAACCACCAGGAAGCGCAGCGCCAAGACACCGGCAGCCGAGACGGATACGGCCGAGACGAAGAGCGAGATGGACAAAGGGGAAGACGCCCGTCTCAAGGTGCTGGAGATTGTTCGTTCGCTGCAGGGCGACTACGACACGCTGTGGGGATCCATGGTGAAGCAGGCGGTCCGGCGCGTCCATCCGGGTTTTCAGGAGAGCTATCACGGCTACCGCACCTTCGCCGAGCTTCTCGAAGACATGGCCGAGCGCGGCTACATCGAGCTCGAGTATGACAAGAGCCGCGGGAACTACAAGGTGACGCTGGTGTCATAAGTGATTGGGGAACAAGCCGCACGCCACGTTCCAAGACGTGTCATTTCCGCGCAAGCAGGACCCCAGACGGCACAGGCAGTGACGCGGCAGGACGGATTGTGTGCTGCGCTCAAACTTGTTTGAGCGTGTTCTTCGGGCAAAGAAAGCCTTGCGACACTTGCACGCTCAGGCCCACGAAGACGCGACCTTGGGCGTGGCGCGCATACGACCGGCGAGTGGTGGTCGGGCGAGCCGGGCCTTACTGTTCTGCTCCCGCCCGCGGTGGTGCGTTCTCCCCCGCATGCCCCACGGGCGAGACAAGAAGGAGGGGAAGGATGATGTCGCTCAGGCAGCAGGGGATGATGACGCACAAGACGAGGATGAGAAATACGTAGGGCAGCGGGCCCGGGCTCATCCAGTCGCTCACGCCAAAGGAAACCAGGTAGAAAAGCGACGCGAGCGAGCTGACGGCCACGTGCGTGGAATGCGAATAGAACGTGCTCCGGTTCACCGCATCGGCGGCAATGAGCCCCCCCACGATCCCCAGGGCCACGAAGGGAAGGACCGTCATCGGGTGCTGGATCAGGCACCAGTGGAAGTGCATGTGCTCGACCGCAAGAAACTGCCCCATCAGATACGGCATGAAGATATCGCTCAGGCCGCACACACCGATGGACCCGAAGAACCCGATCAGCATGGCCCGGATGAGGTGGCGGTCGTACCGCCGGAACATGGCGGTCGTCGCGATGGCGCTGAAGAGCAGATGGATCGGGTGGAAGGCGTGAAAGAGCATCTCCGACGCCCGCTCCGTGTTCTCCTCAGACGCGCCCGCCACCACGCTGACGTACGTGAGCAGCGCAGCAAGGATGATACCGAAAGCCGTGAAGAAGATGGTGAACGGGAAATGCTCCTTCAGCTCCCTCGCCAGGTAGTTCATCTTGGCGTCATGGGAGTGCTCGGGGATCACTCCATGCTTGTGCGCCTGCAAATCTACTCCTCCTCCTTCCCCGACACGCCGCCGGAGATGAGGAACGTCATGACCTGCGAGCTGTCGGCGTCGATGGACTGGATTTGTTCCCTCGGGAAGATCAACAGGTTGCCGGCGAAGTTGTAGGACTGGGGCACATAGACCGCCACGTGCTCCGCCAGGCCGAGCGATTCCAGCGCCTCGTTCGTGATGAACCCGAGCACCTTCGGCCCGTTCGGCACGAGCGACACGGCCACGGGTTTCTGGAAGCCTTTCTGGTCGCCCACAAAGGCGCCGATCAGGTCCTTGATCGACGTGTAGAGCAGCTTCACAAGCGGCAGTCTCCCAAACACCCAATCCACCAGCCGGACGATCCAGCTCGTGAGGACGTTCGACGCCAGGAAGCCGATGATCGTCACCAGCACGACTGTGATCACCAGCCCCGCGCCGGGGAACGGCAGGTCGAGGCCGGGAACCAAACTCACGACCATTGCGTCCACCCGATCAATAATGTAGTAGAAGATGAAGATCGTGACCGCGACCGGCACGAGAAACAGAAGCCCCTGGAAGAAATACCTGGCGATTCGCTTCATGGCGCTGCGTCCTTTCTATATGACATTCGTTGCGGGGGAACTTTCCCTCGCTCAGTCGCTCAGCGTCTGGCAAACCAGCTCTGCATTCTCCTCCACCATGTCATCCTTGTCGCCGCGGTGCATGCCGACGTTGACGACGTCGGTCGGCTTGATGAACTTGAAGGCATACTCGAAGGCCATCTGCGCGTCGATGCGGCCCGAGGCCATGATCTTGTAGCCGATGCAGGGCTTCTGGATCTTGCGCATGCACTCGGCCGCCGCCGGGAAGTCCTCAAGCCGGAACTTCAGCCCCTTGCCGTGATGCAGGCTGCCGCAGCGGAAAAAGCACACGGCATGGAAGTCGGCCACATCCAGACTGTCCACCCACAGGTGGGCCTCCGGACTGTGTCCGGCCACGCCGGCGGGGATGCCGTACGAGCGGGCGTGATCGAGCCACGAGCGCAGCGTCTTCTCGTCCCGCGCGTCATACAACTTGTCCACATAGCCCCCGTGAAAATAGAGGGCCTTGCACCCGATCTCCACGGCGATATCGATGGACTTGAGCATGTCGTCCGTCGTGCGCGAGCTGATCTGGCCGATCCATTGCAGCGCGCCGCCGTCGCTTAGATATTCCCGCACGGTCTCGACCACGTGCGGCGTCTCGTTGTTCGTGATCATCGTGTTGATCCCGGCCGCCTCCGCGCGCGCCCACGTCTCCTTGATGCGCTCGGGCGTGTGGTAGGCGATCATCTCCTCGTTGCGTTCCTTGCTCTGGTGGCTGAACCCTCCGAAGGGGTTCGCCCCGATGATCAGTCGCGTCACATTCAATCCACAAAAATCAACCGTCGGAAGCATGTGTTACACCTCTTTCTACTTAGTCCTCAACGCCCAAGTTCTGTTATTATACCACTACGGCATGGCTTTCCGCAACCTCGTCACGGCGCGGCAGGGAGATCGGCGGTGTTATCCGAAACACCCGCCCGCCGCAACGCTCATACTCGGTATCGTAACGGGCCGGCTTGCCGGGCGCCATTTTCCCGTAATTCTCTTGCCTGAATCCGCAGCTTATGCACCAGGTAAGGCCCGGTACCGTGCAGTGGTGTTGCGTATCTCATCATGGAGTCGACCAAACGATCAGCCGGAATCCGCGGGGGCGGTACCACGTCCTCCCAAGTGTTCGCCAGAACATACGTCTTCCCTTGCTGAAAGGCGTCCTGCCCCTTCAGGCCGGGGTGCACACCGAGTTTCTCCAGGTTCAAATCGAGTCTGACGGTCTGTTCGCGGTCGGTATCGTTTAGAACAGCCAGCAGGAGTTTGCCGCCCTTGGAGTAGGCCGAGGCGAGGACCCGGTTGGACTCAGGGCTGATGAGCTTCACTCCGGAATCCTTCTCCCAGTAGGGATAAAATCGGACGTCCTCGTCCCAGCCGAGTTGGTCCTGGGCCTTCCACACGGCCTCGCGGACCTTCC
>JAADGH010000024.1 GCA_013152475.1 Planctomycetota bacterium | reverse complement strand
AAGATCTCGACGACGCCTTCAGCGACCCACCCCCTTCGCCCGACCGCGACGAGAAGCCCTAAGTGCACCATTTCACAAGTCCGTATCGGGTTAGGACAGTGCAGAAGCCCGTTTGTAGTGAGCACTTTAGTGCGTTCTTCGTGGCGCAGGCCGCCTGCCCTAAAGAACGGACTGAAGTCCGCACTACAAACGGCGCCCCCGCATAAGTTAATCTCTGCGTGAAACACTACACTAAGTAGATCGGCCATGTCGCCGGACATGACGCGCACCTCGGCTGGGCCAACCCGTCCGGCATTGATTCACGATTGCACACGGGCTATAATGGCCGGAAAGGATCAGCGTGATTTCTGAAGGAGTTCTCCAAGTGCGTCCACGAGTATCTCTCGCATTGGCTATGGCCTCCTTCCTCCTCGTCGCGACTGTCCGCGCCGATCTCAAGATCCTCGATCGGCCGCTCTACATCTTCCCCGGCCAGACATTCCGCATCGCACTGGAGCAGCCGAAGGGATCAGGCAAGCTTGATGTGAATGTGCCGCCGACGCTGAAGATGTTCGACACATGGCCGAAGGATTCAATCCAGCGGTTCTACTTCCGCGCCCTCAAGCCGGGGGATGCCACATTGAGCTTCCGCGGCAAGGCCGGCGCGCTGAAGGTCCCACTGGAGGTCATGCCGTGGACCGAAGTCTTCCGGCCGCGCAAACTGGAAAAATTCGATCTGCCTCGCATCTGGCCCGTCGGCGAGGCCGATTACGAGGGCCTGAAGAAACGACGCACTTTCTACACCAAGGAAGAGCTGAAGGCCAAGCGCGACTCCAAGGCGAAGCCCAGCAAGTTCGCCCAGCAGTGGGCGGAGATGAGTGACGAGGACATCTGGAACATTATTCCGGGGCCATGTGTTCCACGCACCTGCCTCATCGTCCTCAGCGGCCGTGGTCGTGAGGACGGTCGCGGGAAGGGGTGTCCCGTGTGCGGGATGAAGGTGTACAAAGGCCGCAGCGCCTTCTATCCGTGGAAATTCGATCCGAAGAATCATCCGTGGAAGGTCGGCTGCCCCTCGTGCGGCAACTGGTTTCCATCGAACGACTGGCACAAGGGAGACATGCACTCCGGCCCCTTTCCCGACGATGGGTACGGCTGTGAACCGGTGAAGCCCATTCTTTCGCCGAGCGGCACGCCCTGGCGCTGGCCGTTCATCGCCTATTACCACCAGTGGATCGCCTACATGCGCACCTTCACCCCCGGCGCCAAACGCTGCGCCGAGGCATTCGCTCGCACGGGCGACAAGCGCTACGCCCACAAGACGGCGATTGCACTCTTTCGCTATGCCGAAAGCATGCTCGACATGGCTGTTAACCTGAAGCACCGGAAGATGGCCTATCGCGACGCCATCCTCCGCTGGCCCGTCGGCGCGCCGGTGTTGCGGAAACGCTTGGCCGGCACCTTCCTCTATATCCAGCCCAATTGGGACACCCCCCGCATGGAAGGCATGGCGCGGGCGTGGGACTTGATCTTTGACCAGATCGACGGCGACGAGGATCTCATCACGTTCTGCCAGGCACACCACCACCCGGAGATCAAGACGGCCGAGGACTTCCGCCGCTTCGTCGAGGCGGGGGTCATTCGCGTCCCCTTGCAGGCGGCGCTGGACAATGCAGTGGCGCGCAACTATCCCATGCAGGAGGTCATGATCGCCACGATGGCGCTCGTTATGGACTCGCCGCGTTCGCTCGACCTCGTGGATTACCTTCTAAACGAAGGGGCGAACATGCGCTTTGCGCTGGCCAATCAGTTTTTCAAGGACGGCTCGGCCCACGAGTCGGAGGGATACAATGGAATCCAAATTCGAGACATCGAAAGAATGGCCGACCTTTTTGAGCGCATTCGGCAACTGTATCCAGGGGAGTGGGAAAAACGCGGTTTGATATCTCTCTACGACGATCCGAAGTATCGCCTTATGTACGACTTCGTCCTCGACAATAGCCTCATCGGCCGGACAATCCCACGCACCGGCGACACGGGCCGATCCGCCCGGGCGCCGACGGATCCACAGAGGCCCATGCAAGGCTACCCCTGCCGCCCCGAGAACTTCATTCCGGTTTTCAAGCGCACCCGTGACCCTCGCTTCGCCCAGGCGATCTACGGCCCAGTGGGAAAGGTTCCCTCGGTCCTGACCGATCCGGAACTCCGCACGGAGGTCGAGAAGGTCGGCAAGGAGCGCGGCTGGGAGGTGAAGCTCAAGAGCACGATCTTGGACGGCTACGGCCACGCCATCCTCCGCTCCGGGTCGGGTGATCGCCAGCGTGCGCTCTGGCTTCGGTACGGCCGGGTAATCCAGCATGCCCACCCCGATATGCTGACGATGGGCCTCGCAGCACTCAAGCGCGACCTGCTCCCGGAGATGGGATACCCACAGGGATGGACCTACGCCCGCCACTGGGCCACCAACTGGGGCACTCATTACGGCACAAAGATCGTCGGCGTCTCCACGTGGAACTACGGCCGCGGGCACGTCACCCTTTTCGCCGCCACGCCGCCGGCGCAGGTGGTCAGCGCCACGAGTGAGCTGCTGCCCGGCAAGCAGAAGGCGACGCGATCGCGCACGATTGTGCTGGTCGATCTGTCGGACCGGGACTGCTACGCGGTGACGCTCGAAAACGTCCTCGGCGGCGAGGAGCATATCATGAGCTTCCACGGACCCGACGGCGACGCCACGCCGCACGGTGTGGAGCTTACCCCGCAAAAGAAGGGAACCGTCTTGGGCCCGGATGTGAGATACGGCGACTACTCATCGGTCGAGAAGGTGGACCGCGATCTGTCCTGTCTGGCCTTCATGTATGATGTCCGGTGCGGGAAGCCGAAGGGCGTCTGGGACATCGACTACCTCCTTCGCAGCCAGAAGGACGTCCATCTGCGCGCCACCATGATCGCCCCGGCCGACTGCGAGCTGGCACTGGCCAAGGGCAAGCCGCCGCAGGGGAGGAAGTCCTACGAAATCACCTGGGCCATCCTGAAGCGCAAGGGCGCCGCGCCGCTTGCCAGCCAGTTCGCCACGGTCATCGAGCCATATGAGGGGAAACGGCTGATTCAGAAGGTGGAGTATGTGGGGCTTGGCGGCCCCGGCGAGGGCCCGTTCCGCCCTGTCGGGATTCGCGTCACGAGCAAGGAGTTTGTGGATACGATCATTCTCCAGCCGGAGAAGGCCGTTGACTGCATCACGCCCGACGGAATCGAGTGCAATGCGCGGTTCGGCTTCTGGCGGGAGCGGGGTGGGACACTGGCCGCGGCAGTACTTGCCGCCGGCACGCATATCCGAAAGGACCGGCACGGCATTGCCCTGTCGGAGGCTGCCTACGTGGGTAAGGTAAAGAGTTGCGACTGGCCCAACCGGGCGCTCGTCATCGAGCCGCGCCCGGGAAGCGTCGATGCCCTGCCTGGACGGCACGTTCGTATCCGCAACGATACCGGAAACGATGTGTCCTATCTGATCCAGAAGGCCGAGGCGACCGAAGGTGGGTGTCGAATCACCCTTCGGTTCGACCCTCGCGTGGGCGAAGGCGTGGTAAAGGACTGTGCGGACGGGAGGGTTGTAACCGGTTCCACGCTGAGGCTTTACAACTGGAGATACTATGCAGGAAAGGCCCTGTCCAATGAGGACGGCAGCGTGCTCTATCGGCTGAGCGACGTAGCAAAGGCTGCGCAGTGCATCGTCGACCGGAGCACATACGGCACGGTGAAGGCGGAGACGCTGCGGAGCCAGTTTGCCGACAAAGACGGCGACGGACGGGCGCGATTCATCATCTACGATTATGGCCCAGGCGATGATGTGATCATCCAGTCTTGTGCGGGATTGGTGAAGGAGTAGGCGAGTGAGATCATACGAAGCGAAGGCAAAGTTTTTCGACCGGTACGCCGAGCAGTGGGAGGAAGAAGGATTCTCCGACGAGCAAATGGCGAAGATCAAGGCGGTTCTGGAGCGTCTCGACATCCAGCCCGGCATGGCCATCCTCGAACCCGGCTGTGGACCGGGGCGCCTGACGAAAATTCTGGTCGAGCTTGTGGGGCCGAGCGGGCGGATCATTGCCGTGGACATCAGCCCCAAGATGATCGAGGTGTGCAGGCGCGTGGCGGGAAACCAGAACGTCCGGGCCATCCTGGGCGAGATCGAGACGATCGATCTGGAGGAAAACTCCGTCGATCTGATTCTGTGCTTCGCGGCCTTCCCGCACTTCAACGACAAGCCGGCCGCGCTGAAGGTTTTCGCGAGCTGTCTGAAACCGGACGGCCGCCTGGCTATCGTCCATCTCATAGGCAGTGCGCAGATCAACGATCTGCACCGCAAGGCCGGCACGGCGGTGGAAGACGACGTGCTCCCCTCCGCCCAGGATATGGAACGCATGCTCGGCGAAGCCGGTTTTCGAGTGGATGAACTACGCGATAGTGATTCCGGGTATTTCTTGAGCGCCTCCCATACATGACCCCCACAGCGTACGTCGAGCGTCCCGACATGGGTCCTTTCTAAGGAAATGAATATGGTCCGAAAATGGCCCCTTGGCGGTCTCTGGGCCGCACTGGTCCTCTGTGGAATCCTCGCCGGATGCGCCGCCATCCCCGACATTCGCGACCGGCCCTTCGGCCACCGGCACACCGGCCCCGAATCGGTCAAGGGCACGGCGGCGGTGGTGTTCTTCGCCGACGGCGTTAATGCCGACATCTTCCAGGAACTCCTGGACGCCGGCCGACTGCCCAACATGAAGAAATACTTCGTGGACCGGGGACTTTACGTCGAGCATTGCACGGCCAACGTGCCGTCGGTCACCCTGGCCAATGAGACGAGCGTCGTCACCGGCCTCTTCACCGGCCACCACGGCATCACGGGCATCAACTGGTTTGATCGCAACCGCCTCATCTGGCGCGACTACGCCACCATCGGCCAGAAGAACACCCTCGATACCGATTACCGGGCCATGACCCTTTTCGAACGGCTGCGCGGCTACACCACGTTTTCGATTTTCTACCAGGCCCATCGCGGCGCGACAAAGTTCGTCGAGAATTGGGTGTCGGCCGGACCGCCGTACTTCTTCGGGTGGTATAATCTCGTTGACCGTATTACCCTGTCCCGCTTCTCCATCCTTGCCGAAGTGTCCCACCTGCGGAACGAGTTTCCAAAATTCACGATCGCGTATCTCCTCGCGCCCGACATGGAGGCCTATCGCTCCGGCACAAGTGGCAACGCCTACCGGCGGGATCTCATCCACACGGACGCGCAGATCGGTCGCGTGGTCCGCGACTTCGAAAACGCCGGGATCCTCGATAAGCTCGTTCTGGTTTTCGTCTCCGACCACGGCATGGGTAACGTCAGGGGGCCGCATCAGGTCATTGAGGACATCGTGCGCGACAAACTCGGCCTGGCCGTGGCCCGAAAGCATCTTTGGGAGAAGACCTCTTTCCAGGATCGCCTCCGATACTACCAGAAGTTCACCTGCATCCTTCCCCGCTCCGGCGAGCGCTACTGCGCTATCTATCTGCGCCGACCCAAGGACAATGGTTCCGGCTTCGAGAACTGGCTGAGGCGACCCGACCCCTCTTGCTTCCGTCGCTATCCAAATAGGCGAGGCGAAAAGATCGACCTCGTCGCCCGTCTCCTCGCCCAGCCATGCGTCGATGTGCTGGCCTATGCCACCGGGCCGAACTGCGTTCGCCTCTATCGAAAAACCGGCGTCGTGGAGGTCCGCCGCCCGGACCGCGCGAGCCGCATGTGCTCCTACCACCGGATCGAAGGCACGGACCCGCTCGGCTACGTAGGCAAGGTCCCGGACGAGATGCTCAAGGGCAGGCCCTTCGAATCGCGCAAGTGGTTGGAGGCCACAGCCGACACACAGTTTCCCGATCTCGTGCCGCAGATTCTGGCCTATTTCGATGGCCCCCTCGCGGGGGACATCGCCATCTTCGCCGCGTCGCCGTGGGACTTTGGCTCTACGGACAAGGGCGGACATGGCGGCCTTCGTGCCGTGGACATGCACCTGCCGATGCTCCTTGCCGGGCCGGGGGTGCCCCACAAGCGCATGAAGACGGCGCGGTCGGTTGATCTCGTACCGACGCTTCTTCATCTCCTCGGCCAGCCGCCGGCGCCGGGGCTGGACGGCGTTAACCTGTTAGCCCAACCGAAGACGGAGTCGCCATGATGCGCCGTGCCCTTGTCTTCTCACTGCTCTTGCTTGTTGGTTGTGCGTCCGTATCGAATTTTCCGAGGCATCCGGCGTCCGTCGAGCAGACCCCAGACGGGTCGGCCAAGGCCTATACCCTCGGCAAGGCATCCCGGCCGAACTACTGGCGGGTCGCCAACGCCGAGGGCCGTGTGGTCGTCCTCCGGTTCGATCGATCGGGCGACGGCAAGCCCGACCTGACTGTCGATCTGGACAAACTCGACTTGAAGACGTGCCGCCATCTGGTCATTCTGCTCGATGGCATGCCCTTCGGGCTGGTCGAAGAAGCCTATAAAAGCGGAAAGTTCCGCCTGTTCCATCCACCGAGTCGCCTCTACTCCTGCTTCCCCAGCATGACGTGGCTTGCCTTCCCGCTTATCTTCCACACGGAAGCGCCGCTGGGCGTGGAGGCCGACTATCTCGACCGGAAGACCGGCAGGCGGAGCGATGATATGACCGTTTATATGCAGCGAACGAACGAGCCCTGGCGACCCTGCGTGGACTATCGTTGCGGGTCCCTCGTCGATGCCCTCTGCTATGTCTCCCCTTTGGTGGGGTTCACCCATGAGATGGACGTCATCCGCAAACGGTTCGAGACGCGAGGCAAGCGCGTTTTCGTCGGGTACAACGCCTCCAGCGCGGGCATGGGCACGGCGAAAGGACGGGAAGGCTTTGAAGCCGTGCTGGATAAGGTCGATCGCTTTTGCGAAGAAATGATGGCCGAGTCAAAGGGCGCAATCACGATTACGATGTTCGCCGACCACGGCCATTCCCTCACGCCTGCAAGGCGCATCCCCTTGACGAAGTTCCTCCGAAAGAGCGGCTACCATCCGGCGGACCGGTTGAAGAAGAGAAACGACGTCGTTGTGCCAACCTTTGGCCTGTGCACCGACGCCGTGGTCTATGCCAACGACCCTGCGGGCGTCGCACGCGCCTTGACCGACCTGGAGGGCGTGGACCTCGTCGTGTACCCGACGGGCGATTCGATCACCGTCCGAAAGCACAACCAGAAGGCGCGCGTGTTTCACAAGGGGGGCCGCTACCGATACCATGCCGTTCAAGGCGACCCGCTCGAGCTCCTGCCGATCATTGCCACGCTGAAAAAGCAGGGAAAGGTGGACGACAACGGCTTCATCGACGACCGCGCCTTGTTCGAGGCAACGGCGCTCCACAAATACCCCGACCCCCTCTATCGCATTTGGCTGTGCTGGCACGGGGCCGTGCAGAACCCACCCGACGTGGTGGCGTCCCTCAAGAATTCCTGGTATTGGGGCAGCAGGGGTTTCGGCCTTGTCGCCAATGTCGCAAGCACCCACGGCAACCTAAGCTACAGCAACACGGTTACCTTCGCCATGACCACCGCCGGGCCGCTCCCGCCGCGGATGCGGCTGGTCGATCTCAAACCTGCCCTGGCAAAGTACTTCCCGCTGCCGTAACCCCGGGGCCGGTCGACAACTTCCCGAAAAATTTGCCTACACTTTCACCCGCCCTTCCGGTATCCTCGTGTGCGAAAGGAGAGATGTCATGGCGAAGCAACAGTCCATCGGGCAGTACCTGCTGAACCAACTTCACAAGCGTGGCGTCCGGCACATCTTCGGCATACCGGGCGATTATGTTCTCGGCTTCTACGGCCTTATCGGGAAGAGCCCGATCAAGCACATCGGCACCACTCGCGAGGACGCCGCCGGCTTTGCCGCCGATGCGTACGCCCGCGTGAACGGCATCGGGGCAGTGTGCGTCACCTATTGCGTCGGCGGGTTCAACGTCACCAACCCCATCGCCGGGGCCTACGCCGAGAAATCACCCGTTGTCATCATCAGCGGCGCTCCGGGGCTGAAGGAGCGTGAGCGAAATCCCCTTCTCCACCACCGGGTCAAGGACTTTTCGACGCAGAAGGAAGTCTTTGAAAAGATTACCGTTGCCGGCGCGGCCCTCGATGATCCCCTGACCGCCTATCACGAGGTGGACCGTGTGCTCTACGCGCTGGACCGCTACCGGCGTCCGGTGTACTTCGAGATCCCGCGCGACATGGCGGACGCCAGCCGCCGGCACACGCGGCGGCGCGAGTCGTCCATTCCCTTGGCCGACCCGGAGACGCTCCGTGAGGCCATCGCCGAGACCGCGGCCATGATCAATGCCAGCAAGCGCCCCGTCATCCTCGCCGGGGTGGAGGTGCATCGCTTTGGCCTGCAGGACTCGCTCCTGAAGCTCATCAGGAAGACCCACATCCCCGTCGCCGCCACGCTCCTGGGCAAGTCGGTCATCAGCGAGGCGCACCCGATGTACATCGGCATCTACGAGGGCGCCATGGGCCGCAAGTCGGTGACCGACTATGTCGAATCCAGCGACTGTGTCATCCTCCTTGGCGCGTTCATGACCGACATCAACCTCGGCATCTATACCGCCAATCTGGACCAGGGGCAGTCGATCTATGTCACGTCGGAGAAGATCATGGTCCGGCGGCACTCCTACGATGACATTCGCTTTCGCGATTTTATTGCCGCCCTGCTCAAGACCAAACTCAAGCAGCGCAAGAAACCGAAGCTGCCCGAGATGCACAACATCGGCGCCGAACCCAAGCCGCCGCCGGACTCGAGGATGACTGTGAAGGACCTTTTCCGGGAGCTGGATGGCTTCATCACAAAGGATATGGTCGTCGTGTCCGACATCGGCGACTGCCTCTTCGGCGCGGTGGATATGAGGATCCGAAAGCGGACGGAGTTCATCAGCCCGGCCTACTACACCTCCATGGGGTTCGGTGTGCCGGCCGCCCTCGGCGCACAACTGGCCAATCCGAAGCTGCGCCCGCTGGTGGTCGTGGGGGACGGCGCGTTTCAGATGACGGGCTTGGAATTGTCCACCGCCGTCCGACTGAAGCTCAATCCCATTATTGTGGTTCTCAACAACGAGGGCTACAGCACGGAGCGCCACATCGCCGACGGTCCCTTCAACGACATCGGCTTGTGGGCGTTCAACAAGGTGCCTGACCTACTCAACGCGGGCAAGGGCTTCGACGTGGAGACGCAGGCCGACCTGGAATGGGCCCTCCGCGCAGCCTTGGACAACCAGGAGACGTTCAGCATCATCAACGTGCATCTGGACAAGTACGACAAGTCGCCCGCACTGGCGCGACTTTCTGAGCGCCTGGCGGCAAGGGTGAAGGGGGCCGGATAGAGCGCCGGGCCCTTCCGCGCCATCGTGGAGACGTAGCATGAGCCTGTTGCTCGGCATCGACATCGGCACATCGGGCCTCAAGACCGTTCTCTACCACTCTGAAACGGGCAAGGCCCTCGGCGAAGCCAGCCGCGAGTACGACCTGAGCTTCCCCGTTCCTAAGGGTGTGGAGCAGGACCCCGACGACTGGTGGTTGGCGGCGTGCGAAACCGTGCGGGAGGTGCTGGACAGAACACAGACCTACCCGCGCCTGGTCGAGGCCGTCGGCGTCGGCGGGCAGGGGTGGTCGTGTCTGCCCGTGGATGCCTCCGGCAAGCCGCTCCGCCCGGCCATGCTCTGGCTCGACCGGCGCGCGGAGGAGGAGCGCCGCTGGCTGGAGGAGGAATTCGGTCACGAGCGGCTCTTCGAGACCACCGGCAACCGCATCGACCCGGCCTATACGACACCGAAGATGCTGTGGGTGAAACAGCACGAGCCGTACGTCTACAAGACGGCCCGGTACTGGACGACGTCCGAAGGCTATGTCGTCTCGCTGCTTACAGGAAGGCAAACGCTCAGTTTATCGAGTGGGTACGGCTATTACTTCTTCGACATGGCGAAGGGAGAATACGTGGAGGCCCTGGCGGAGAAGATGTCCATCGATCTCGATACCATGCCTCCCCTCCGCCGCGCCTTTGAGATCGCGGGGGAGGTGACGGAGGTCGCCGCGAAGTCCACCGGCCTGCATCCCGGCACGCCCGTGGTCGCCGGAGGGTTGGATGCCGCCTGCGCCGCCCTCGGTGCGGGGGTGGTGGACTGCGGCCAGACGCAGGATCAAGGAGGCACGGCGGCGGGGATGTCCATCTACATGGATCGGCCGCTGGCCCACCGCGATCTCATCCTCGGCTGGCACGTGGCGCCTCACTCGTGGCTCCTGCAGGGGGGGACCGTCAGCGGGGGGGCGGGCCTCAAATGGTTCCGCGATACATTCGGCGCCTCGCCTGATCTTGCCGACGTCTACGCCAAGGCGGACGCCTACGAATTGCTTTCGAGGGAGGCGGCGGAGGCCGAGCCCGGAGCGGGAGGGGTCATCTTCCTGCCCTATATGGCCGGCGAGCGTTCACCCATCTGGGACACCGACGCCCGCGGCGCCTTCTTCGGTCTGACCTTCGCAACGAAGCGCCCCCAGCTCGTCCGGGCCGTCATGGAGGGAACGGCCTTCGCGCTCCAGCACAATCTTGAGACGGCGCGAGACGCCGGGGCGAAGGTGGACGTGCTTTTTGCCGTGGGCGGGGCGGCGCGGAGCGACGTGTGGTGCCAGATCAAGGCCGACGTGACCGGCCAACCAATCCGTGTGCCCTCGGCTTCCGACGGCACGGCCCTTGGGGCGGCGATCCTGGCGGGGGTGGGTGCTGACGTGTTTCAGGATGTAAAGGAGGGCGTCCGTCAAATGGTCCGGTTCGATCGAGCTTTCGATCCGCAGCCGGAGAACCATGGGCGGTATCAGGAGCTCTTCGAGATCTACCGGGGCCTCTACGATCGGCTGAAGGACAGCATGCACGCTGTCAGCCGTTTTGCCCGAAAGGAGTGAGTGCGTCCATCATGAAGGCCCTTGTTCTTCATGCTCCCGGCCAAGCGAAAGTCGACGATGTGGAGCGCCCCGTCCCCGGCCCGAAGGACGTACTTGTCGGTGTTCGGGCCTGCGGGGTATGCGGATCAGACCTGGCGCGCGAGGCCGGCGGCGCCCACCACTTCCCCATCATCCTCGGCCACGAGTTCGCCGGCGAGGTGGCAGAGGTGGGAGAGCAGGTCGAGAAATGGAAACCCGGCGACCGCGTCGTTGCCGTGCCGCTTCTGCCGTGTTTCGCATGTGCGAATTGCGAACGGGGCCTTTTTGCCCTGTGCGCCGACTACTCGTTCATCGGCTCGCGCTGCGACGGAGGCATGGCCGAGTTCTGTGTCGTGCCCGAAGGGAACCTGTTTCCCCTGCCGGACGAGCTGATCTTCGCCCAGGGGGCGCTCTTCGAGCCGGCGACCGTCACCCTCCACGGCGTGCTCGCGCTGCCGAAGCCCGGCGCGTATCGCTCCGTCGTCGTTCTCGGCGTCGGCGCCATCGGCGCCTTCGGCATCCAGTGGGCGAAGACGCTGGGCGCGTCGAAGGTTATCGCCGTGGACATCCGCGAAGATTCGCTTGAGCTGGCCTTGGCCGTCGGCGCGGCGGTGACGGTCAACTCCCGAGAAGAGAACGCCATCGAGCGAGTTATGGGGGAGACCAAGGGAGGGGCGGAGCTGGTGATCGAGACGGCGGGTGTGCCGGCATCACAGACGGCCGCCTGGCAACTGGCCCGGCCGCGCGGTCGGGTGCTGCAGGTGGGCACGGCGGCGAAACCGGTGGAGTTTCCGGCGGAGGTGTTCGAGTGTCTCCTGCGCCGTGAGTTGACGGTGCATGGGTCGTGGATGTCCTACTCCGATCCCTTTCCCGGACGGGAGTGGAGCATGACCGCCGAGACCTTCGCTTCCGGCCAACTGATTTGGGAACCGATCCTCTCCCACCGCCTGCCGCTGAGCGAAGCCGCCGGGGCCTTCTCCCTTGCACACCGGTCCTGCGGAAAGGTCCTGATCGAGACAGGAAGTGTCGAATAACACCCTCACGCCCGATTTTTCGTTGACATCTGACAACGGTTTACCATAATCAAATCCACCTTATGTTCGAATTTTTGTGTGGATCGAAAGGACCCGGTTTGCCGTCCGAGGAGAACGTGATCAAAGAAAAGGGCCGGGGCCCCGCCCGAGAAAAGATCGCATTGGCGGTGGTCGTGGGGATTCTACTTCTGATCGCCATCTCCGTGGTGGTCCGCGACCGGATGGCCCTCAATGAGGCCTTTCGGTCCGTCGGTGATACGAACCCCGATATTCGCCTCTGGGCGTTGGAGGTCATCCTCCCTTACGGCGACCGGGCGATTCCCAGACTGATGGATGAACTCCAGAGTCAACAAGGGATCGGCCTCGCCATGTGTGCGATTATCGCGGGGCGCTTGCGGGTGGAGCAGGCGGTTCCTCGCCTGATCGAGATCCTGTCGGATCCCTCCTGGAAGGTGCGCCAGTCGGCCGCCAGCGCGCTGGGACGGCTGAAAGCCACCGAGGCGGTGACCCCGCTGATCAAGTGCCTGGGCGACAAGGTCATGTCCGTCCGCCGCAATAGCGCCATCGCCCTGGGGCGCATCGGGGAGGCGTCCCGGCCGGCCGCGCCGAAGCTGATCGAGCTTCTCTCCTCAGCGACGGAGTTGCGGCAGGTGAAAATGGCCGCGGCGAGGGCCCTGGGGCGAATCGGCGATGAGCGTGCACTCCAGCCTATTTTGAAACTGCTTGATCCCAAGGACTTCGATTTTGGCAAGGCCGCGGTGAGGGCCCTGGGCGACCTCGGCTCTCCCAAGGCCGTCGAGCCGCTGTGCAAGTTCCTCACCGGCAAGGGCATGGAAGACCTCCCCCCGGCCATCCGCGTCGCCGGCGTAAAGGCCCTGGTCAAGATCGGCGACAAGCGCGCCGTTCCCACGCTCAAGGTCCTCGCCGACGGGACAAAAACCATCAGTTGGCTCGTCCGCCAGGCGGCGGTGGAGGCACTGGCGAAGATGGGGGAATGAATGGCCGGTGTCAGGTGTCAGGTGTTGGGGGCGTGATACTTGACCGCCGGCGCTCACATCGTCCGTGCGCTCAACACACCAGGCGGCTCGCCTCTTCGGCAAAGACGGACTCGGTGGCGAGGTAAGGGGATCACAATTCTACCGAATGGGCCCCCGTTCGGGGGTGTATTCGCGGTCGTTGCGGAGGGTTGTGTCGATCTCATCAATCTGTCATTCCCACCCAAGCGGGAAGCCACGACTCACCACAGAGGCCACGGAGGTACGACCGGCAGAACAAAAACCACAGATGGACGCAGGCGCGGGTGCGACGAGGAGGAGCGTGGGCTGCGACCTTTCGCCGGACCGGACGGACGGCGGCACGGCAGGAGGCCACAAACCACTAACGGCAGAAGTCAGAGGTCAGAAATCAGGAGAAGAGGTGAGCCAACCTTCGGAGTGCGCAAGCCATGCTTGCGCCTTTTCGGGCGGGAACCGTGCTACCGCTCGTGGCCGAAGCACGGCTTCGCACGAAGGCTGGAGCATGGCTCCAGCAGTCCACAGAACGTTAAGATCCGTGTGAATCTGCGTCTGCCCATCCCTTTCCCGTCCTATTCGTGGGTGGCGCGCTCGCGGCAGAGCTCCTCGATGAATTCCCGGTCGCGATCCGAGAGCTCCGTAAACTGGATGTTCATTTCCACGTTGCCGTCCGCTGCCGGGGTCGCTTCGGTCACCGCGCCGCGGGCCTCGATGATCCGCTCCCCGACGGACAGGCAGATCGAAACCACAGCGCCCAGATCGAAACCGTGGTCCGCCTGAAACCGTACGCCATCGGACCCGATGTCGATCGTGCTGCCCATCACCTGCTCATAGAACCCGGTTGCCGGATCCTGGTGGACGACCTCGGCAAGCTGTCTGAATTCGACCCGGGGCGCTCGAAACTGATCTGTGCTCATGCGCCTCCCTCCTCCGCCTCGGTCCGTTGCCGTTCCATAGCGGTGGAACGAACCTTTTCTCCAGGAGCGGACAGAGGTGTGATGCGGCGCTTGGATGGGCCTCCCGCCCAGACAGGGACACCGATCACATGCTCCGCTCCGCCGACTGCTCGGCACGCGGACTCATTGGTCCTGCGGCACGACCACATCCCGCAGGGCATATGTCCCGGGCGAAAAGCGACAGGATTGTATGCAACGTGGACGTTCGTGTACTCCGTCCGCTTAAAGTATATCACACGATCCCGATTTGTCAAATTTTTGGTTGCTTTGCGGGTAAGTTTCTGATAAAAGCAGACTCTTGGTTATCCCACTTTTTGTAGTCCCGCGGCGGTCATGCCGCAATGATTGCTGGAGTAAAATGATGGCGAAGATCAAGTTGGCCATCGCCGGGGTCGGCAATTGTGCCAGTTCCCTTCTGCAAGGCATTGAATACTACCGACGCCTGGCAAAGGCCCCAAAGAAACAGCGCGAGCTGGGTCTGATGCATTACTCGCTCGGCGGATATACACCGTCGGACATAGACGTGGTGGCTGCGTTCGACATTGATCGCCGAAAGATTGGCAAGCCTCTGCCCAAAGCGATCTTCGCCCCGCCGAATTGCACGGCCACCATCTGTCCGAGCATCCGGGGTCGAAACGTTACCGTCCGGATGGGACCCATCATGGACAGCTACGCGGCCCACATGACGGAGTACCCCAAGGACCAGGCATTTCTCCCCGCCCGGCGCAGGCCCTGCGACGTGGCCCGGGTCCTCAAGCAATCAGGCGCGGAGATCCTCGTGTGCTACCTGCCCGTGGGGTCGGAGAGGGCCGCGCGCTTCTATGCGGAGTGCTGTCTGAAGACAGGCGTGAGCCTCGTCAACTGCATCCCCGTCTTTATCGTGTCCGACAAGACATGGGCAAGGAAGTTCGAGAAGAAGGGCATCCCCATCGTGGGGGATGACATCAAGGCCCAGGTCGGCGCCACCATCGTGCACCGGACGCTCACCAAGCTCTTCGAGGACCGGGGCGCTCAGCTCGACCGCACCTACCAGCTCAACACCGGCGGAAATACCGACTTCCTGAATATGCTGAAACGGAACCGCCTCAAGTCCAAGAAAATCTCCAAGACCGAAGCCGTGCAGTCCCAGCTTGCCGAGCCGCTGCCGCCGGACAACGTCCACATCGGTCCGTCCGATTACGTCCCCTGGCAGAAGGACAACAAGGTGTGCTTCATCCGCATGGAGGGCCGGGGCTTCGGCGGCGTACCGCTGAACCTGGAACTCCGCCTGTCGGTGGAGGACTCCCCCAACAGCGGCGGCGTGTCCATCGACGCCATTCGCTGCTGCAAGGTGGCGCGGGACCGGGGCATCGGCGGGCCGCTGACGTCGGTGTCCTCCTACACCATGAAGCATCCGCCGGTCCAGTACAGCGACACGGAAGCGCGGGATCGCGTGGAGCAGTTCATCCGCGGCGAACTCAAGCGCTAAGCCGATATGATTTTCGCCCAGACCATCGGCCGCCTGTTCATCCGTTGGCGCGACGCTATCGCGCGGGGACTGTCCCACCTCGGCATCCATCCAAATATCCTCACCGCGGTGGGGTGCATCTTCACGGTCCTCGCCGGCGCGGCCATCGCCTACAGCACAAGGCAGACGGCGTTTGCCTTTCTGGTTCTCGCCGGGGCGATGGACATGCTCGATGGCGCCGTGGCGAAGGTCGGGGACATGAAAACACCCTTCGGCGGGGTCTTCGACTCCTCCGTCGATCGCTTCTCCGACGGCGCGCTCTTCACCGGCATCATGGTCTATTTTTCACTCGCAGGCGAGACGGGCCACGTCTTTGCCACCGCGCTTGCGATGATCGGCGCCTTTGCCACCAGCTACGTGCGCGCGAGGGCGGAGTGCATCGTGGATGAGTGCAAGGTCGGCTTTTGGGAGCGCGCGGAGCGCATCGTCCTTATCATGATCGCCCTCATGTCCAAACATCTGGCCGCATGTATGTGGATGCTTGCCGTGCTGAGCAACTGGACCGCGATCCACCGCATCTACTACACCTGGACCAAGCTCGCCGAGAAGCCGGAAGAGAAAGAGGAGGAGCCCGGCCTGCCACTGCACAGGATCGAGGCGGCCCTTTACGACGTTATCTTCTGGAAGTACGACCGATGGACATGGCAGTACGACGTGGGCGTGGTGGTCAGTATCGCCTTCCTGCTCCTGGTTAACCTCTAATCGCCGATGGGGTACCGCCCGCACTTCTCGCGCATCTCCAAAACGAGCAGGTACCGTTCCAGCGGCAGCCCCTTGAACGCCACGTTGGTGGTGCTGTAGATGTACCCCCCGCCGGGCATGCCGTGCTTCAGGACGTATCTGCAATTCTCGGCGATCTCCTCCTCGGTCCCCGTCTGGAGCAGACTGCACTGCACGCCGCCGATCAGGCAGACCTTATCGCCGACGCGCTCCTTGATGACCTTGATGTCCATGTCCTGCGCCTGGCAGTCGATGGAGTGGATTGCATGGGGGTTGCAGCTCACGAGTTGGTCGAGGATCGGCATGATATTGCCGTCGGTGTGTTTGATGACATAGGCGCCCATCTCCCGATAGCCTGCAATCAGCCGCGCCAGAAAGGGCGTGACAAACTCGGAGAACATTTTGGGTGAGAGGAACGGGCCCGTGTTCAGGCAGTAGTCCGCGCACAGGGCGAAGCCGTCCATGCCGCCGTCGATCAGCCGCTTGCCCCGTTCGAGGGCGCGGTCCACACGTTCGTCCGCAATGCGCTTCATCTCGTCCGGCTTTTCGGCCAGGTCGATGCTGAACTGGACCATGTTCTCGCCGTTCGGGATGGCATAGGTGCCGTCGCCGTGGACGATGTGGAGATACTCGTCTCCGGCCATCTCCCGGATCAGGCGGACCGTTTCGATCATGCCCTCCTCATCGGGGGAGTAGGTGTCCATCAGAACGCAGTAGTCGAGCCGCTCGGCAACCTGCACCAGAAGCTCGGCGTTCTCGCGCAGCATGCGGTCGCGGTCGGCGGCAGAAGCCCCCTTCCATACGTTGCCCTGATGGTATTCCCGGTTAAACATCTCCTGCACGAGTTGGAATTGCAGCTCGAGCGTCGGGACCAATCCCGCCTGGGGCGGGCCGAGGGTCAGGGCATTGATCGCAAGTTCTTTGTGGGTCATATCGGGACTCATTCCTTATTTTATGTGCGGATCAGGCTCGGGAGCCATAACGAAAGCTGGGGGATGTAGGTGATCAGCAGCAGCGCCGCCAGCTCCGCCGCGACAATACGCACCGCCGCGCGCGATACCTTCGCCAGCGGCACGCCGGAGATGCTGCTGGCCACAAACAGGTTCACGCCCACCGGCGGCGTGACCTGACCGATGGCGAGGTTGACCGTAATGATAATGCCGAAATGGACTCGGTCGATGCCGAGCTGGTCAATGACGGGAAGGAGAATGGGCAGAAGAATGTAGAAGATGGAGATGGCATCCAGCACACAGCCGAACGCGATGAGCATGACGTTGATCAGGAGGAGCATGACGTACTTGTTGGCCGACAGGCCGATGAGCGCGTCCGCCACGGCCGAGGCAATCTCCTGCTCCTCCAGGACGTATTTGAAGATCGAGGCGCACGCGACGATAATCAGCACCTGCGCCGACGTGCTGCCGGCTTCCGCGAGGGTCTTGAAGACGTCCCGCAGGTCCATCTCGCGGTAGATGAGCACATCCACCACCATCGCATAGACCACCGCCACCGCCGCGGATTCGGTGGCCGTGAATTTGCCGCTGTAGATGCCGCCGAGGATGATCAGCGGGGCCAGCAGGCCGAAAAACGCCTCGCGGAAGGCCGTCCATATCTCGCGCAGGCTGCCGCGCCTGCGGGCCTTCTTCATCTGCTCGGTATCGGGCTGCCGTCGAATGACCGCGATCAGCGCCAGACCGACGAGGAGGCCGGGGAAGACGCCCCCGAGAAAAAGCCTCTCTATCGAGGCCCCGGAGATGACGCCGTAGATGATGAGCGCGATGGAGGGGGGAATGATGATCCCGATGCTGCCGCCGGCGGCCATGAGCGCGCTGGTGAAGCCACTGTCGTAGCCTGCGGCGATCATGGCGGGGATAAGGATGATGCCGACCGCAGCCACGGAGGCCGGGCCGGACCCCGATATCGCCGCGAAAAACATCGACACGATCACCAGCACAATCGCCAAGCCGCCGCGCACGTTGCCGACGAGCAGCGACGCCAGGTTCACCAGCCGACGCGATATTCCACTCTTCCCGAAGATGGACCCCGCGATGATAAAGAGAGGGATGGCGACCAGGGCGAAGGAATCGATCTGGCTGAACACCGAGGAGGCGATCTGACTGAACGGCGCGGCATGAAAGGCAACCATGGCGACCACGCCCGATATGCCGAGGGCCGCGGCCACCGGCGCTTCGAGGATGATGAGCGCGGCGAACAGGACAAAGAGCGTGATGCCGGCCGCCATTCCTCACCCCTCCTCTTCGCTCGGTCCGGAAAGAAGGACCTGAACGGCTCGGATGACGATCAGCGCGCTCCCGACGCTGACCGAGATCGACACCCAGATGATCGGCCAGCGAAGGCCCTCCGTGCGTTGGCCGACCTGGAGGCAGATGACGAAGATGTTGGACACGAAAACGACGGTGAACAGGGCGATGAGAGCGACTTGGCCGATGATGTCGGTGTAGCGTTTCAGTTCCGGTCGCACTCGGCTCAGGTAGACCAGGCCCAGGTGCGCCTTCCGGCGCGTGGCCGAGGCCGCGCCGAGCATCGTGGCCCAGATGAGCAGGTAGCGAACAATCTCTTCGGTGAAGGAAAGCGACTGGGGAAGAAAGTGCCGGGAAACCACCTGGGCGAATGCAAGCAGCACCATCACCAGCAACACGACAGCCGCGAGATAGTCCTCAATCCGTCCCAGGAAGCGGCGGAGCATATCACTCCCCCGCCGCCTTTACGAAGGCGTCCAACCGCTCCCCGCCGATCCTTTTTCGGTAGTCGTTATAGATCTTCTTCGACGCATCCTTGAAGGGCTTCAGTTGCTCCGGGGACAGCACCACCGCCTGCATGCCCTTTTCCTCCAGCTTGGGCAGGAGATCCTTGTCGGCTTGGCGGACAAGCTGGCGTTCGTGGTTCATGGCCTCGGCGGCGGCGTCCTTCATGATCTTCTGGAGATCGGGCGGGTAGGATTCCCACTTGGCTTTGTTGAAGCAGAGGATGATCGGGTCGTAGGAGTAGTTCCACACCGTAATGTGGTTCTGGACCTCGTAGAGCTTCTTCGCCCAGATCACGGAGAGGGGGTTCTCCTGCGCGTGCATCGTTCCCTGCTTGAGGGCCTGGAAGAGCTCGCCAAAGTTCATCTGGCTCGGGTCGGCGCCGAGGCGGCGGAAGAGGGAGATGTACATCTCGATGGACGGCACGCGAATCTTCAGGTTCTTCAGGTCCTTCAGCTTTACGATCGGACGCCGATTGTTTGTGATCTGGCGAAACCCGTTCACCCCATACGCCAGGCCGACGATGCCTCTCTCCTCCAGCGCGTCCAGCATCTTCTTCCCCAGCGGGCCGTCGCACACCCTTTCCGCCGCATCGTGGTCCTTGAAGAGCCAGGGCATGCTGAAGACGGTGTAGCGCTCGTCCAGGATCGACAGGAGGATGGTCGACTCCAGCGACGCATCGAGCGCGCCGCTCTGCACCATCTCCAATTCCGCACGCTGGTTGTTGTTCGAGAGGGAGGCGTTTTCGATAATGCGAACCCTCAGCCTGCCCCCGCTGCGCGCCTCGACCAGTTCTTTCCACTTCGCTGCGCCGCGGTACCAGTCGGAGTTGCGGTCCAAAATCAGGCTCAGCTTGATTGCCCCCGGCTCGCGGCTGCACGAGGCGATCAGCAGGCACATCAGAACAGCCAGAATGATTCGGCGCATATTATGACCACTCCTCATGGCAAACGATTTCATCCATGCTCTTCCGCGCGGTTGGCGGCGGCGCGGACTCCGGGTACCCCAGGGTGAGCAGGGCGATCACACGCGGGCCGTCCGGAATGCCAAGGATTTCCTTCACGGGAGCCTCATCGAAGGCGCACACCCAGCACGTGCCGAGGCCGAGCTCCACGGCGGCAAGGGTCATGTGGTCCACGGCGATGGCGACGTTGATGGGCCCGGCCTTCTGGCCGCACGACATCACCCGCTCCGCATCCATCGCGCAGCAGGCAATCACCACCGGCGCCTGGCCGACAAAGACCTGGCCCTTGGCGGCGGCCATGATCTTCTGGCGCCTCTCGGCGCCGCGCACCACGACGAACTTCCAGTCCTGGCTGTTTCGGGCCGACGGCGCCAACCGGGCGGCCTCCAGCACCGCGTTGAGTTTCTCGTCTTCGACGGGCTTGTCGAGATACCCCCGGACGCTCCGTCTCGTTCGGATGGCCTCCATCACGTCCATGATTCGCCTCCTTCCGCATAAACCGATCTACACCCTCGGAGATGGTAGCAGAAGGCGCTGCGCCTTTTCAAGCAAAACGCCGCGTCCGCCTGTGTATTCTGGTCTCGGCGGCCCGGCGGGGGGCGTGCCGGGGGATCGCTGGCGGGGAAAATTCCAGTCCTGCGCCGGCCGGCCTGCCCGGCGCTTTCGGATTCGGCCGGTCGGACATCGAATCGGTGCGATGCCCTAACCTCTGTTTGAACAGATAATTACGACACCGCACGGGCGTTTCCTATTCCACATTGAGACGTGGCACGACACCAACGCCGTTGGGAGGGCGGATCGCGCTCAGAAAAACCAAACGCCCCAGAAAATCCCTCGTCTATACAAACACAGGGAGGTATAATAGGGATGAACGAACTGGTTGCCGTTCTGGATGAAGCTCAATGCAGGGAACTGGCCCCTGTTATGATGTCATGCGATGACTCTGAACTGGTGAGGAAGTGCCAAGACGGCGACCAGTCTGCGTTCTGTCAGCTCGTGGACAAGCACAAGCGACAGGCCTACTGGATCGCGTTTGACCTTACGAGCAACCACGAGACCGCACGCGATATCTCCCAAGATGCCTTCATCAAGGCCTTTAAGTCCATCTCGACATTCAATTCGGACAACAGCTTCGCGGGCTGGCTCCGCAAGATCGTCACCAATCTCTCTATCGATGAGCTGCGTTCGCGCGCCAGAAAGTCGGACGTGTCGCTCGAGGTGGTGACGGAAGGGTCCGAGATCCCCTCCCGCCATGAGAACAGTCCTGCCGAGCGTCTGGAGGCCGAAGAAGAACGGGGGCTCGTGCTGCGGATGCTGGACAAACTCCCGCCGAAGTACCGCACCGTGTTGGTTCTCCGCGACATTCAGGGATTGTCCTATGAAGAGATCGCTCGGATGATATCGCGTCCCAGGGCGACTGTGCGCTGGCGGATCCACAACGCGCGCAAGTTGTTCAAGGATCTCTGGGAGCGACATGTAACGGCGAGGGGCGCCAAGGAGGAATAGAGATGAATTGCAGAAAAGCTCAGAAACGCCTGCCGGCGATGGCCGCCGGCGAGCTGTCCGAGAGGCAGGCTCAGCCGATTCGAGAGCACCTAAAAGAATGCCCCGCGTGTGCGGCTGAACTCCGGGCATACGAGGAGAGCCTCTCCGCCCTCCAGCGGTCCAAGGCCCGTGAGCTCCCGGAGGGCGCCTGGGACGGATACTGGGAGCGTATCCGGGACGGAGCCGTCATACCGCAACTGGAACGGCCCCCCGTGACGCACATTGCGTTTCGCCGGGTGGTCGGTTTTGCAGCCGCCGCGGCTGTTCTCGTGGTCGGGCTCGTGGGGTGGGGGCTGATCCGGAAGCAGAACCAGGCGCCGAAGCAAGAGCCGGCTCCGCTCCATATCGCGAAACGGCCGGCGCCGGAGGAGGGGGAACAGCCGCTTCGAATCGTCGGCCCGATTGAGACCCTCTTCGCGTCGGAAGAAGGCCCTGCACACATTTACATGCTGAATGACGCGGCCCGGCAGGCCAAGACATCAGGGTGGGTGATCCAGCCGCTTCCGGACTTCGGCCGGGGCGGGAGAGCAAACCGTCACTACGTTCTGAAACAAGTCAATCTGGCCGATAAGGATGAAAGCAAATACGAGTTTTAGTTCTCCCGGAGGTGATGCGCAGTGAAACGGTCACTCCTGTTTTCCCTGGTGATCCTGCTGACGGCCGTGTTGACCGCCGGCGCGACCGCGCAGGATATTAAGGCCATGGAACAGCACATGGCGACGATTGCCGAGACCGTGCGGCAGTCGATCGTGCGTGTCAGCGCGGAGCGCTCCTGGCCGAAAACCGGCGGGGAACCCTTCACCGCCAGCTATTCCGGTGTGATCTGGGACGACGACGGCCATATCGTCACTGCGGCCGAGGCCGCGCTGGGCGTGGCGAAGGTGAGGGTCGAAACGGTCGATGGCAGGTGCTTCGATGCAAAGGTCCTGGGCGTGGACGACGTGACGAACACCGCGGTTATCCAGGCCGATGTGAAGGACCTGAAGCCCCTTCCCCATGGCGACTCCAGCACGGTACGGATCGGCCACTGGGTGCTGGCCGTCGGCAACCCCTTCGGGTTCATGGGATCGGTGTCCTACGGAATCGTCAGCGGTGTGGGCCGGCAGATCGAGCGAAACGGCAAGCCGCTGTGGAACATGATCCAGATCACCGCGCCCATCAACCCCGGCGACACGGGCGGCGCCGTGGTGAACTCGCGCGGCGAAATGATCGGTATGATCCATTCCACATATGGCCGCGCCCCGTCGATGGAAAGCTTTTGGCTGGGAACGGGCCTCCGCCGGCATCATGTGGCCTCCAGCACCGTGGCGGCCGAAGGGATCAACTTTGCGATGCCCATCAACACGCTGAAGCCGATTGTGGAACAGGTGATCCAGCACGGAGAGGTGCGGCGGGGATGGCTGGGGGTCGCTATCCAGACGATCACGCCGGCCATGTCCGAGCCGAAGCGACAGGGGCTCGACACGGGCGTGGTTGTGGCGCGCGTTCTCGCCGATTCCCCGGCGGTCAAGGCGGGGATCGAACCCGGCGATGCGCTGACCCTCTACGACGGCCAAGATATCAAGAGCACGGCGCAGCTTATCCAGATGGTGACGGCCACAAGACCCGGGAAGTCGGTGGAGATCAAGGGACGCCGCGCGGGCAATCCCGTCTCGTTCTCGGTTACCGTGGACCAGGCGCCGAAGTCCAAACCCGATTTCCAGGCAATGATGGACGATCTGATGCCTCTCTTCCCCAACGGCTGGCTCGGTGTGCACGTCGAGAACGTAACGCCGGAACATGGGGGGAAGCCGGACGTCCCCCATGGCGCGGTGGTGGTTGAAGTCCTGCCGGGCTCGCCCGCGGAGCGGATGGGCCTTTCAAGCGGGGACGTGATTCTCAAATTGAATGACAAAGAAATCCACAACGCGCTCGAGCTGAAGCAGAGGGTCCTGTCAAGATCACCGGAAGACATCGCCAACGGCGTCTTCAAGATGGAGGTACAACGGGAAGGAAAAAGAGTGTCGATATCATCGAAGTGACCCTGTAGAATTGAAGGAACAGTCGCCAACAAAGGAGGTAGTCGTCATGAGAAGGTTGGACAAGGGAATCATCGGTGCGGTGCTGGTCGGTGTCGCCGTCGGGCTGATGCTTTCGGGTTCGCTCGACTGGATGAACCGGACCGTGGCCCAGGACGAGGCGCAACGCGCCACGCTGCAGAAGAAGCTCGATCAGATTACGAAGGGCGCGCAGGCGTTCACGCAGACCTTTCCCCAGCTCGCCAAGCTGGTGCGCCCCTCTGTGGTCACCATCTACACCGAGAAGAAGGTGATGAAGGTGAAGCGGCGCCAAAACCCGAAAGAGCTCAGGGAGTATTGGAAACGCTATGACCGGCAACGACCCTGGTGGTTTAATGAAAACATACCGAAGGACCTGTTCGAATTTCGCGTTCCCGAGAATCTGCGCGCGCGCGGGCAAGGGTCCGGCGTGATCATTGATAAGGCCGGTCACATCCTGACCAACGGCCATGTGGTGAGAGGCATGGACGAGGGGGAAATCAAGGTCAAGCTCTACGATGGAAGGGAGTATAATGCGAACATCGTCGCCATAGACTCAAAGACGGACCTTGCGGTCATCAAGATCAACGCCAAGAATCTGGTGCCGGCCAAGTTCGGCGACTCGCGGGCCCTCGAGGTCGGCGAGTGGGTCGTGTCGGTCGGCAGCCCCTTCGGGCTGGAGCAGAGCGTCAGCGCGGGCATCATCAGTGCGAAGGGACGGCGCGGCGTGAATATCATCCGCAACCAGTTTGCCCAGGAAGATTTCCTCCAAACCGACGCCGGCGTGAACCCCGGCAACAGCGGCGGGCCGCTGGTGAACCTGCATGGCGAGGTGGTGGGCATCTGCACCGCGATTGCCACCCGCAGCCGGGGCGATGACCGTGTCGGGTTTGCGATCCCCTCTCACATCGCCAGCTACGTGATGAAGCAGTTGATCGAGAAGAAGAAGGTGACCCGGGGATACATCGGCGTGGCCATGTTCAGCGTCGCCGACGATGATGCGGCAAAGAGCCGGCAGTACGAAAACTCCGCAGACCTTCGCAAGAAATTGAAGCTGAAGAGCAAGGATGGCGTCTACGTGGACAGGATCATGTCGAAGAGCCCGGCAGATCAGGCCGGCATCCTGCCCCAGGACGTGATTACGGAGTTCGACGGCGCGAAAATCACGGACTCTCGTTCCCTTTGCGACATCGTTCGCAACACGCCGGTCGGCAAGAAGGTCAAAGTGGGCCTCATCCGCGGCGGCAAGCAAATGGACGTTCAGATCGTTGTGGGCGAGCAGCCTGAGGGCAGTACCGCCGTGGCGCAGATCGGCGAGGGCCAGGAAGAGGAGCCTCAGCCCTCCGGTCTCGGCGTCACCGTCATCGCCGTCACACCCGAGCTGGCCGAGAAGTACCAGCTCGATGACGGAAAGGGTGTGGTCGTGACCCGCGTTGAACAGGGCAGCCCCGCCTATGGGTCGCTCATGGAGGGCGATCTGATTCAGAAGGTGAACGGCAAGGCTGTAACCACCGTGGACGAGTTCAAGAGGAGCATCAAGCCCTTCGAAAAGGGTGAGCTTGTGACCCTGATCGTTCGCAACAAGGACGGCCTGCGAGCCGTACGGATGCGGCAAAGCACGGACTGATCGCTTTCGCTGCGAACGAAGCGGGAAGAAAGGCGGACAGTTCTGTCCGCCTTCTTCCCTTTTCGGGGGAGATCACTTGTTCGGTTTTTCCTTGTTCTGCAACTTTCCCTGGGGGGCGTCCTTGGCGCAGCGGAAACCGGTGAACTTGGTGCGCGTGCCGGGTTCGTAGCCGCCGCGCTGGGTGATGGTCAGCGTTGTGGGGCTGCGGTAGTGTCCACCGCGGATGACGCGGCTGGACTTGTTCTCCTCGTTGAGCCAGCTTGACGTCCACTCCTCAGCGTTGCCCATCATGTGGTAGCACCCGCACAGGCTCTGCCCGGCGGGCAGGCTGTCCACGGGCGCGATCCCCGCGAAGCCGTCCGCGTTGCTGCTGTTCACCCACTCGCTGTCATTCTTGGAGTTGCCCCAGGGGAACGCCCGTCCCGATGTGCCACGGGCGGCGCGCTCCCATTCCTCCTCCGTCGGCAACCGTTTGCCGACGAAGCGCGCGTAGGCATAGGCGTCGAACCAGTCCACATCCACCACGGGGCAGTTCGGCCTCTCCTTCAAGGCCTTGGCCCAGTCCTTGGGGGTGTGGTCCTTGTTCTTCGGCTCGTCCGGGTGGCAGAAGGAATGGTCATCCGTCCTCTTGACGTATTTGAGGAAGGCGGCGTAGTCGGCGTTGGACACCTCGTATTTGTCAATGTAGAACGCGGGAATCTCCCTTTCTTCATCCTTCTGGTAGATGAATTTTCCGGCGGGCACCAACACAAGCTTGGCTTCCCCGTCGGCGCGCGCCCCGATCATCGTCTCCAGGTCCTCCACATCATATCGGTGTCTGACATAGGCGTCCGTCTCGCTGTAATCCGCCTTCATCTGGGCCAGGATGTCTTGGGCCTTCTGCCAGTCGCCCTGGGCGTTGGCGTCCCGGGCCGTTTGCAGCATGTCCTCCACGAGCTCATTCTTTTTCCACGTCTTGAACAGTCGCAGCTTCTCCGTCAGTCCGGCCGTATCGACGCCTCGCGCCTCGGCGGCCTCAAGCTCCGGCCCGGCCGCATCCAGGTCGCCGTTATACAGATAGAAAATGCCGCGTCTCTTGTGCTGTTCCGCCGAGAGCGTCTTCGCGCCCGCCGCATCCAGCGAGAGGATCTCGGAGAGTTTGAGCGAGGAGATGGGCTTCTTGTATCCCGTCTTCAGCCGGACGATTCCATCCTTGATGGAGGCGATCTCTCCGCTGATGCCCGAGATCGTGAAGCGCTTGCCCACCAGCCTTTTTCCGCCTGTGCAGACCGACGCGTAGACGTCCTGGGTTACGCGGAGGCCGTCGCAGTCGGCCAGTACTCGGGGCTTTACAAGGGCGAGGTCCGGCCGGGCGGCAAGCTTGTCGCACTCGGCAAGGGCCTCCTCGTAGGACCGCTCCGCCGCCAGGCGCAGCACAGGACGCATGGCCTTGTGATAGGCAGTCATGGCCTTCTTCAGGGCGGAGACCTGAGCGGATCTCCGGGCCTCCTCGACCCGTCTTTTCTCCCGCTCGATCTGCAGGAAAATGGCCTGCACGCCCAGCACCTTTGCGGACTCGAGCGCCTGCTCGGCCTCCTCGAACCTGCCGCTCTTGCACAGGCGATTGGCGCTCGCCCGAAACTCCTGAAAGCGGAGCTGGGCCCGGGCCTTCAGGTCCTTCCTCGCTGTCTGGAGGCGGGTCTGTTGCCCGGGTGTTGCGCCCTTCATGGACTTCTGAAGCGTGTCGATGGCGTCGCCGAATCTGTCTGCCTTGGCCAATTCCTCCGCCTGGGCCATGGCCTTGTCCACCTCGGCCGTGGCTTCCTTCTTTAGGTTTTGTTTGATCTCCTCGATGCGACGTCTGGCCTGGGCGGCGGGTTCCGACTTGGGGGCGACCGCCACCACGGCCTCGAATTTCTTCAGCACCTCGTTGGCCTCATTGGGATGAACGTATGCGTACGAGTGCGCCTCGTCGAGCAGGCGCCTCGCCACCTTGGCGTTTTCCTCGTTTTCCAGGCTCTTTTCAATCACGCGAGCCGGGGGAGTCGGAATGGGCGTGTCCGGTTTTTCAGAGGCGGCCTGCTTCACAGGCTCTGGTTTCGGCGAAGGCTTCTCGCCGCTCCGGAGATACACCACGCCCCAGGTCGCGAACGCCCCGAGAAGCAGCACACCCACCGCCAGCACTGCGGCGTTCAGGAGCCGCCGTTTCTGTTTTCTCTTCGCCACATGTTCCGGCACGGGCGCGTCCGCCGGCGCCGCGGTCACGGGTGTTGCCACCGGCACGGACTCCGGCGGGAGCGGCATGTCGATGGCCGTCTCTTCGGCCAGGTCGCGGGGGACAGGGGGTGCTATGGGAAGGTGGGTGCTCGATATGCCGGGCACCTCCACGGGCTGAGGCTCCACGATCGTCTGCAATTGCACGGCGCGCGCCATACGGGCAAGAACGGCCCCGGGCAGGCTCCGGGCGTGGTTTCGCAGGGCGAAGAGCATCTCGTCCATGGTCTTGTATCGGCGTTCCCGCTGAGCGGACAGGCTCTTTTGTATGATCGAGCAGACGCTTTTTGACAGGCCGGGGACGATCGACTTGGGCCAAGGCGGGCCCGCTTCCCGGGCCGCCCGGATCTCGCCGTCCGTGCCTTCGAAGGGAGGTCGCCCGGTGAGCATGAAGAAAAACAGCGCGCCGAGGGAGTAGATATCGCTCCGGCCGTCGATGTCCGGGTCGCCTCGGTCGAGCTCGGGGGACATAAAGCTTGCGGTGCGCAGATCTCCCTCGGGGGCGACGGCCGGGACCTTGCGGAGCATCATCTGTTTGGGCAGGCCGAAGTCGCACAGCATCGGATTGCCGTCCTTGGTCATGATGATATTCCGCGGCTTGATGTCGCCGTGCAGAATGCCCCGCTCGTGGGCGCTCTGCAGCACGTCGGCCATGGCGGTGGTGATGTTGACGGCGCGTTTTTCGGGCAGGCGCTCCTCACGGCGAATGATTTCGGCCAGGTTGTCGCCCTCGACGAACTGGCTGACCATGAAGAACAGCCCTGCCGACATCCCGATGTCGAGGAGGGCCGAGGCGTTCCGATGCATCAGGGTGGAGGCCCGGCGGGCCTCGTCGCGGAACGCCGTGACCAGTTGCTCATCGGAGGTGAACCGCACCGGAAGCACACGGAGCGCAACGAGCCGCCTCAGGGTGATCTGCTCCGCCTTGTAGACGACGCCCATCCGCCCCGAGCCGATCTTGCTGATGATCTCGAAGTTCCCCAGTTCCGGCCGGCCGCCGCTCTTGATGAGGGGGCTGAGGAGGTTCAGAACCTCGTGTTTCGTCACGAAGTCCTTGTCCACAGCCACCTCGTAGAGGGAGGCGTGGAGGCCGATCTTCAGGGCGGCATCCACGGCCCTCCGGCACTCGTCCACTTGGTCGGGTGTGAGGATCTGTTCGCGAATGGCCACCTCGGCGAATAGCTCATCGAGTCCTGACGTTTCCAAATCCCAATCCTCCTGAGCTCAGGCGATTTTGACGCTGCGGCGGGGTACGCGCTCTTGCCTTGCGAGCTTGTTCCTCGTTATGAAGTTGGACTTGGCAGGTACAAGAGGTAAGACACTTACGGCATGCCGCCCATCTCCCCAAGTATCCGGCTTTCTGGCTTGTTTATATGTTACCGTAATTCCGCTTGGATTGCAAGAAAAATCGCACGGAGGGGTCTTATTCGACTTCCACCCGGAAGTAGCCGCCGTGGGGAAGGATGTGGGTCTCGAAGTCCGGCCCCAGTTCCTTCCGGACGATGCCAAGCGCCTTGTCAAGGCGGTTGACAGGGATCATGCCCATGCGCTGAACGGCCGAGGCCGGAAGTCCCGAGAACAGGACGATGGTGGCCTGCCGGGTCTTGGCGTAGAGGAGATAGGCCGTCTGTGCGTTCATGCCGCCTTTCAGGTAGGTCGCTTTCAGGCCCTTGGCGAACTCTTCTTCGGTGTCGTATCTGAACCAGTCCAGAAAGGTATCATTCCCCAATCCCCGGGCGCACGCGCCGAGCACGAGCAGCACCCCGCCCTCCCGGACGGCGCGCATGGCGTAGTCGATGGTCTTGTGCGTCTGGATCAGATTGATGTCCTTGGGGTATCCGCCGCAGCTCGCGATCACGAAGTCGGCCTTCCGGTCGGTCCGGATGCAATAGCGCCGGTCGAAAAAGCGGCAGCCCTCCTCGAAGGCGGCGTGGAGATCGCCGGCGAAGACCCTGACCAGCTTCTTCTTCGAGTTGACCACCGTGTTCACGAGGAAGCACGGCTTGACCATGTTCGCGGCCTCGACCATGTCGAGGTGCACCGGATTGCCGTCGAGTCTGCCCGGACCGACGGCCGGATGGCAGCCCGTTTCGACCGTGGTAAGCGGCAGCATGTGGTTGGTCAGGATGCCCTTCGCCCCGGCCACCCCGGGGAAGATACTCTTCCGCCCTCCGCCGAATCCTGCGAACAGGTGGTAGCCGATGGTCCCGGTAACAATCACCTTGTCGCTTTCCGCCGCCACCCGGTTGACGGCGACCTCGGTGCCATAGGACGTCTTCCCCAGTACAACATTCTGCTGCGGGTCGCGGGCGTCGTGGTCGATCAGCCGGATGCGGCTTGCGATGGCCCTCCCGACGATCTGCTGCTTCTCCGCCTTGCTGTTGGGGGAGTGCATGCCGAGGGCGAAGAGGATCGTGATGGAGCCGTCGCTCACCCCGGCGGCATGGAGTTCGTTGAGCAGGGCCCCGAGGACCACGTTTGATTTCGCCGCCCGTGTGAGGTCCGGCACGACAATGACGACCCGATCGCTTGGCGAGACCAATTCCCCCAAGTGCGGGGACCCGATCGGGTGCGCCAGGGCGTCCTGCACGGCCTCGGCCTCATCCGATGCGCCGGGCGGTTCATCCCTGTTCAGGATTGTCGGAGGGGAGGGGAGGTCGCCGGGGTCCAATTGAAGGAGTTGTTTGCCGTACTTCAGATCGAACATGCGACTCGGTCCAAAAGGTCGGCGCAGGCGGGCGCGGGTGCGTTTACCTGCTCGACGAAGTGATTTTCTCCGGGATACGAATGACCACAGGGCCGTTCTCGGACTTGGTCTTTACACGCTTTTCGCCGGTGTTCCCTGCGAAGAACCCCGTAAACTCCCAGGTGGCGCCGCCGCCGACACGCCTGCCCGCGTGGAAAACGTTTGCGTCGGCGCCGCTCAGCACGGCCGTATCGTTCGCGGCTGTCCAGACCAGTTTTTCTCCTGTGGCCTCGACGGGCTTCTTTTGGCGGCCCTTGCCGTCCACAGGGGTGTCCGACACGATAACATTCTCGTACGCGCGCATCTCCTTGGGTTCTTCTTTTTCATCAAGGTAGATCTCAAGCCTCTGCATCTCAAGTCGCTTGGTGCCGCTCGTGACCACTACGTCACCGTAGAACGTGGCCTTGCCCTCGCGGCGGGGGAAGATGAGGCGGTCGCGCCACACGACACGAATCTTGTCCCCGGGCTTCTTCCCGTCCGCAAGCTTCTTGTGTGGGTTGTCGAATTCCAGGCGTCCCACACCCTCCGCCTCCATCCGGTCCTCCTCCTGGTACTGGCGGACGATGGCTGACTCGATGCAGAAGCCCTGACCGGTCTCCATGACGGCGGGCTTGCCGCTGAGCTCCACCTTGCCGGTCACGGAGTTCCACGAGAAGAGGTCGCCCCTGCCTTTCCGGTTCCCTTCGGTCAGCTTGACGTGGCCCTGCGCGACGACGTTCCGGACTTCGCGGTTTTTGCCGTCGAAAAACACGTTCACCTGATCGGCGTTGATCTTCCGCTCGCCCTGCTGCGCCCGCACGTTCTTCGTGAACGTAGCCTTATGGCGTTCGGGGTTGAAGTCCATCGTTCCCGCCCATGTTACGCTAACGTTTTTCGCCTCGCCCTTTTTCTCCTCCGACTTGAAGACGAGGTTCCCGCCTTTCTCGGTGTGAATGGACTCGGCCTTTTGCGACAAGTAGATCACCGGCGCCCTGATGGATCGGCTCTCTTCCTGCCGGACCTCTGCCAAGTCCGCTCCGCCATACAGAACGGCCTGCTCCGTGGCGGCATTATAGATCGCCTTTTCGCCTCTGCCGGTCTGTTTTCCCTGCTCGACGGTGACCTTTTCCGTGGCAATGATTTTCTGGACCTTCTTGTTTTGGTCGTCGAAGAGGATCTCCAGTTTCTGTGCGCGCAGCTTCGCCTCGCCCCGCGCCGCCTCGACGTTTTTCACGAAGGTGGCCAGATGGTTCTTTCGGTCAAACTCCATGCTCTGTTCCCAGATGACATGGATCGCCTCATCCTTCTTGTCCCCTTGCTTGCCCGCCAGGAACCCCGCGCCTTCCGCCTCGATCCGATCGTCGGTCTGAGAGAAACGGAGGGTCTTTGCGGTGATCCGGTTGTCGGCGTCCGTTACGGTAACCGTGTTGTTGCTCGTCAGCACACCTACCCCCATCGCGGCGTTCCATTCGAACCGGTCGCCCCTGCCGGTCCGCGTCCCGTCCCGCATCTTGACGTTTCCTTCGGCCAGGACCTTCTCGACCTTGCCGCGGTCCTTGCCGAACGACACGGTCAGCGTCTCGGCGTCCAACTGCATCCCCTCCTGCTCCACCACCTTGACATGGCCCCGGAAGACGGCCTGGTTCGCGTGGTAGAGCATGTCTCTTTGCCAGAAGACCTGGATGATCTTGGGAGTGGGCTTTTTGTCTTTTTTCTCTCTGTCAGGTTTCAGGCCCGACTTCGTCTGGACTTTGAGCTGGCCGGCGCCGTCAACGCGCATCTCCTCCTTGGCCTGGTAGATATAGATGGTCCGCGCCTTGAGTTGGTTCGGGCCCTGGTTCACCTCGGACACGTTCTTGCTCGTGAGCGTGACGCTCTCCTTGTCCGCCTCCCAGACGATCTTGTCCGCACTCCCCTTTGCGTCCTTGTCTGCGAAGCTGACATTGCCCGTCGCGATGACCTTCCTCACCGCGTCCGCTTCCCTGGTGAACGTGATTTCGAGCTGGTCGGCATCGAGCCGGGACTTGCCCTTGGTCACCACCGCATTCTTGTGGAAGGTCGCCCGGTGGCCGGTCTCCTTGGACAAGACGAACACCATTTCATTCTTGCACGTGATGGTGATCGGCTCGTCGAGCTTTGTCAGCTTCCCTTTTTCCTTGGGCCCTTTCTGTTTGTCTTTCTCTTTATCCTTTTTATTGAAGGAGAATCCCTTCGTCCCCCGCACGACGACCCTGACATCTCTCTTGAGCCGCACCACTTCCGTGTTCAGGTCGGCCTCAAGCTCGGTGCCTTCGATGCTGAGGTCCTTGCCGTCCAACGCAACCTTCTCTTTCGTGAAGACTTTGTTGTCCGTTGGAATATAGGAGACTGCCTTGGTCCTGATTCTTGTCTGCGGGTCCACCTGGATCACAACGTCTTTGCGCAGTTCGGCAAACTTGGTCTTGGGGTCGTATGTTCCCTCCGGCGCCATGATCTCGATGATACCTTTGTCGCCTTCATACTGCGGCAGTTTCTTGTAGATCTCGATCACGGTGTTGACCAGCCTGACGGGCATATTTCTCATGCCCATCTGTTCGAAGGCTTCCTTGGCCTTCACCACATACTTCTTCCTGCCGCTCTCGTCGTATTCGGGATACTCCACGTCGGTGATCCTGCTCGGGGGCGGCGCTCCCGGCTTGAGCCCAGGCGGCTCTTCGAAGGGATGTACCGCCACCTGTTCGCCTTTCGACTTCGGCTGCGGGGACTTGAACACCTCCATAGACGCCAGCACGATGAACACCGCGCAGCCCACGATGATGCCGATAAGGATAAGTCGTCGTCTGCTCATATAAGAATTCTCGATTGGGCGGTCTTGTCTCGACGAACACCGATGGATTCTTGGAGGGGAACCCATTTGCCCGGAACAAATCGTATTCTACCATAACGGAGGGCAGTAGGTCAATTCTCAGGGAGGTCGCACGGGGAGCGACGACCCGAAGGCATGTCCGGTGCGAAAGGTCCGCAACGAATGGCTCATTGTCAGGACAGACCCACCCGCCCCATCGCGGCCGCTCGGCCGCGGTCGTCAGACCTCGATGCGGACCGCCCTGCCGGTCTCGACGGACTCCAGCGCCGCCAGGGAGGTCTCCAGGGCGATCATGGCATCGCGTCCGGAATTCTGGGGGTCTGTGTCCTCCTCGATGCACTTGAGAAATGCCGCCGCCTGCGCATCGTTGCCGCCCATGGCCAGGTCCTTCAGCACGGTCTCCTCGCCGCCCTTGATGATCGTCAGCGTGCGGCCGGCGGGCTTCAGCATCCCCTTCGGGCCGACGATGTCCTGATAGCTGCTGGGTTTGGTCCCGCGGGGCAGGCCCCAGGTAATGCTGTAGACGCCGATGTCGCCGGAGGCGAAGGTGACCAGGAGCGTGGCCGTGTCGATCGCGATGTCCTTGATGTCCTTGAGCTCCTCGGCGTCCTTCGCGATGGACATGCCCGCGGCCTGGACGCGCACGGGCTCGCTGCGGAAGATGGTGCGCCAGAGCGTGAAGGTGTGGGGGCAGATGTCGTTGACGGGACCATTGTTGCCCGTCTTGCTGTGCATGGCCAGCTTGGGGCGGATTTCGGCCGCGCTGAGCATTCGCGCCATCACGGGCCGGCCGATCTCGCCCTTGTCCATGATCTCCCGAAGTTTCTCCGTGATTTCATTGTATTGGGACTGGAAGCTGAACGAGAGCTTCACTTTGTTCTGCGCCACGGCGTCGAGCATCCGGGCCCCGTCGGTGATCGTAACGGCCATGGGCTTCTCGCACAGGATGTGCTTGCCGCGATCCGCTGCGAAGATGGTCGGCTCGGCATGGAACGAAGCCGGGGTGCAGACGGACACGATGTCCACGTCGCTGCGGTCGATGGCGGCCTTGTAGTCCTCAGCGACCTCGGCGCCGTGCTCCTTGGCAAGGGCCTGGGCCCGTTCCGCATCGGGGTCCGCCACGGCGTTGATGGACACCTTGTCCAGTTTGGCCCAGGCGGCGGCGTGGGCTTTGCCTCGGGCGCCGCAGGCGATAATGGCTATTCCGTATTCTTTTTTGTTCGCACTCATGTCAACACTCCTTGGGATGGGACAAGAACAGGTATTATAAGCACATCACCGGCCAAGAATCAACCATCTATTGGGAGCATCCAAATGGCCAAGTACAGGTACATGGTATCCAGGAGTATATGAAGTCGAGATTATCTGTCGAAGGAGATGTTTGCTGAGGTAAGAAGGAGGGCGAGGGGGTGTGGGTAAGCTGTGGTCAACCCGCGTAGAGCCCTCGGAGCAAGGGTTGTCCAGCAGCTTATCCACGCCCTCCGTCGAAGAGGCGAAGCTCTTCCGGGGGGAAAGGGAGTTGGAAGGGGTTTGCGTTGGGGGGGGGCAGTATACATACACTGCGAGGCGTCCCAAAGAACGGCAAGGGTTCGTGCCGGACAACACACCAAGAAAAAGGGCATGGACCCAAGCGCGACACCAACTCAAGGCGTCGGCGATCGAGTTCATGCCCGTTCGATATCTTTCCTTGCTCCATCAGCAAGAAAGTCTACCGATTAGGTTGGTAGCGGGGGGAGGATTCGAACCTCCGACCTCCGGGTTATGAGCCCGACGAGCTACCTGACTGCTCTACCCCGCGATATTTCCATATTCCCCCCTATCCCTTTAAATACATAATACCGGCTTTCTCTTACCTTGTCAAGGGGAAAAGCGGTTTTCTTGTAATGCCTCAGTGACGGGGGAGGCGGATCGGTTGGCGGCCCACTTTGAGCTGGGGTGCAGTCGGAGTGCTGTGGCGCGGATTCTCCGCCAGGCGGGGCGCACACGGCGCGCGTGGCGGCGGCGCGGAAGCTGGCGGAGATTTGCTGGGTTCGGCTGCGGCGATGGCATCGCGAACACACCGTCTGAGGAGAGAGGGACCGACAAAACGCAACGCGTGCATCCGTCGTTCGAGGCCCGTTCCTGGGGACTGGTGAGTTCGATGCGGGGCAGCGTCGATCCTGCGCCGCCGTATGTGATTGGGCTGGGCGACGCGAACAATATCATGCACGGTCCACGGGGGCAAGACGGACACGGTGCGAATGGGTGTCTGCACAGCACGCGAACTGCCGAAGAGAAGAAACGACTTCCTCAAAGGAGAAAACGGAGAACCCCCATGGCAAATGGACCTTGACTTCTACGGTTATGGGTGTCCCCGGAACTTGCCTGAACTCGGACCAAGAAAAGCTTGAGCGTGTCTTTCCGCAACGGAGACTATGTAGCCCCCTTTGCTCTCGGCGGCAGTTCCCGCTCTCGGCATCGATCTTCGCCAAATGGCCGCTTCAAAAGAAATCGGGGGGCTTGCCAAAAGGGCGCACCTTTCTTATGATAGTCTGCCATTGAGAATGCCTTCACCAACACAAGAGGGAGCAAACACGATGGAATACAGGCAACTGGGACGAAGCGGCCTGCGCGTATCGAAACTCTGTTTGGGGACGATGGTCGGATTCCGCCACGAGGACCAGGAGTCGGCCAACCGCGTCGTGAGCGAAACCATCGATCTCGGCGTCAACTTCATCGACACCGCCGACTGCTACCGCGAGTCGGAGGAGGTCCTCGGCAAGGCCCTGAAGAAGGACGGCCGGCGCGACGACATCGTCCTTGCCACGAAGTTCGGCTGGTACATGGGTGAGGGCACGAACGACTACGGCGGCAGCCGATACCATATCATGAGCGCGTGTGAGGAGAGTCTGCGCAAGCTCCAGACCGACCGGATCGACCTCTACATTATCCACGTAGTGGACCCCAACACGCCCTGGGACGAGACGCTCCGCGCACTCGACGACCTGGTCCGGCAGGGTAAGGTGCGATACATCGGCACGTCGAAGCACCAAGCGACGCTGATTCTGGAGGCGATTCATGTTAGCGAAAAACTGGCCCTGGAGCGCTTCGTCAGCGAGCAGCCGCCCTACAATCTCCTCGACCGTCGGCCGGAGAACGAGCTGATCCCGACGTGCCTGCGGCACGGCGTCGGTATCACGCCCTTTTCGCCCATCGCCGGCGGGCTGCTGTCGGGGAAGTACCGGCTAAACCAGCAGGCCGCGGAAGGGCGACTTGCCCGGCGCAAGGTGGACGGCGACCAGGTCTTCACAACCGCTGCGCTGGCGGCGGTCGAGAAATTGATCCCCATCGCAGAGGAGAAGGGCATCACCCTCGCCGAGCTCAGCCTGGCTTGGCTGATGCAGGCGCCGGGCGTCACCGCCGCCATCCTCGGCGCACGCAGCGTGGACTACGTCCGTTCCGGCGTGAAGGCTTGCGCTGTGGAGCTGACGGAGGAGGAATTGGCGCAGATCGACGAGATCGTCCCACCGGGGACCCACGTGAGCAACTACTACGAGATGAACGTCTATCGCCCCTTCCGCATGGGCTTCTCCTCCGCGGCCCGCGGCGGGTCGGGCGCGGGCGCCTTCATCCCCGACCACGCCACCGGATCGGGGAAGGATGCCGGAAAGAAATAGGATACCGGCCGTCGCCGTGTGCGCAACTTTTTCCTTGCACTTGGCGCGCCGATTCGGTTAACTAAAGTTTTCGTCCGGCCCAGTGCCATCCACCAGTTTCGGCGTTGCGCTGAGGGTTGTCCGGCACAGCCCCGGTAAGTTCAGGAGAAGGACGTGGACATTATCAAAGAGACGGATAAGGAAGTCTGGCAGGCCATCGCAAATGAACAGAAGCGACAGGAGAACTACCTCGTCCTGATCGCCTCGGAGAACTACTGCAGCGCGGCGATCCAGGCGACGCAGGGATCGTGCCTCACCGACAAATACGCCGAGGGCTATCCCGGCAAGCGCTGGTACACCGGCTGCGAGAACACCGACACCGTCGAGAGCCTCGCCGTTGCGCGGGCGAAAGAACTCTTCGGCGCGGAGCACGCCAACGTCCAGCCCCACTGTGGCTGCTCGGCCAACATGGCCGTCTATCTGGCCGTCCTGGAACAGGGCGACCGGATTCTCTCCATGGACCTCGCCCACGGCGGCCACCTGTCCCACGGCCTGCAGAAGAACCTGTCCGGCCGGCTTTACGAGATCTACCACTACGGCGTCGATCGCGACACCGAGAGAATCAACTACGACGAGCTGAAGCGCATCGCCCGCGAGTGCCGCCCGCAGTTGATCATCGCCGGCGCCAGCTCATACCCCCGCGCGCTCGATTTCGAGCAGTTCAAAGCGGCCGCCGATGAGGTGGATGCAAAGCTGATGGTGGACCTGGCCCACATCGCCGGCCTCGTGGCGGGGGGCGTCCACCCCCATCCCGTGCCCCATGCGGACTTCGTCACCTCCACCACGCACAAGACCCTCCGCGGTCCACGGGGCGGCTTCATCCTGTGCAAGAAGGAATACGCCCACCTGATCGACGAAGAGATGTTCCCCGGCCTGCAGGGCGGCCCGCTGATGCACATCATTGCGGCAAAGGCCGTCTGTTTCAAGGAGGCCCTGCGGCCCGAGTTCAAGGACTATGCCGCCCAGATCGTCAAGAATGCCCAGGCCATGGCCAAGGCCCTGGAGGAACGGGGGTACCGCATCGTCTCCGGCGGCACGGACAATCATCTTTTCCTCGTGGACCTGACCCAAAAGGGCATGACCGGGAAGGAGGCCGTGGCGCGCCTCTACGAGGTGGGCATCTCGGCCAACAAAAACTTGATTCCCTTCGACAAGCAGAGCGCCTTCGAGACCAGCGGCTTCCGCATCGGCGCCCCGGCCGTCACCACGCGCGGCATGAAAGAGCCGGAGATGGAGCAGATCGCCGCCGTCATCGACGAGACCCTCGCGGGCGGACCGTCCGACGGTCTCCGCCGCCGCGTGGCCGACCTCTGCTCCGCCTTCCCGGTCCGGCCGCAGCAAGTCGAAGCCAGCGTGTGAGCCTCGTGAGCAATCCGATGAACATCACAGTCCTCGGCGACGGCGGATGGGGGACGACGCTCGCCATCCTCCTGAGCCAAAAGGGGAACAAGGTCACGCTTTGGGGCAACTTCCCGGACTACATCGAGCGCCTCAGGGCCATTCGCGAAAATGAAAAATTTCTCCCGGGCATCCGGCTCCCCAAGGAAATGGCCCTCACACACTCCATCGAGGAGGCGCTGCAGGATGCGGAGCTGACCGTCGCCGCCATCCCCGTCGTGTATCTCCGGGCGACGATGGAGAAGATCGCGCCTTACCGCCCCCACCCCGTCGTCAGCATCGCAAAGGGGATCGAAAACAAAACACTCCTCCTGGCCAGCCAGGTGATCGCGGACGTCATCGGCGACGTCCCCATGGCCACGCTCCTCGGCCCCAGTCACGCGGAGGAGGTCGCGCGCGGTCTGCCTACGTCCGTCGTCGCCTCATCCGCCGACATGGCCCTGGCCGAGAAGGTCCAGGCCGTCTTCATGACCGAACGCTTCCGGGTCTATACCAATCCCGACACGCTCGGCGCGGAGCTCGGTGCGGCGCTCAAGAACGTCATCGCCATCGCCTCGGGCATCTGCGACGGCCTCGGCTTCGGCGACAACTCGAAGGCCGCCCTCATCACCCGCGGCCTGGCCGAGATCAGCCGGCTGGGCGTGGCCATGGGCGCCGACCAGCGGACCTTCGCCGGGCTCACCGGACTGGGCGACCTGATTACCACCTGTGTCAGCCCCTACGGCCGCAACCGCGCCGTGGGCGAGGCCATCGGCAAGGGCAAGACGCTGAAGCAGGTCCTCGACGGCATGGAGCAGGTGGCCGAGGGCGTCTGGACCACCCGAGCCGCCTGCGTCCTGGCCGAGAAGCACGGCGTCGAGATGCCCATCGCCGAGCAGGTCCACGAGGTACTCTTCCACGACAAGCCCCCCCCCCAGGCTGTCAGCGACCTCATGCTCCGCGACGCGAAGGCGGAGGCCTGAGCCGATTTTCGATTGCCGATTGGGGAGGGCAACCAGGTGCACGAAGGACAAGAAGGCGAGCAAAGTAAAGGATGTTCTCGTGTGCCACGCTCAAACTTGTTTGGGGTAATGCCTCAGTCACGGGGGGCGTAGCCGCAGGCTTTACGCCTGCGGTCCTCTCTGGCGGTCCTTCTGCCACCGAAATCCCACACTCGTAAAGGGTGCGGCTACATGGCCGTGCCAAAGCTCCCCCTGTCACTGAGGCATTACAAGGTATGTTGCCTTGTTCAACCAGATGGGTCCCTTATTTTTTTGGAAAATCCACTTGACAAATGGCCTTATCGGATTTATAATAAAATTTGAATATAAGAATGTTAGAATGTTGCGATGGTGCGAGTTGAGAAAAGTGAAAGGGCGAGGTTTTTCACCGAAATGTTGCCGCCACCTCGGTTCCTCCGCGCTTCCCTGCCGGAATATCGAAAGGTACAGGGATGAGCGATAGCCCGGAGAAGACCGGTAACGGGAGTGATGAGTGGTTGGTATGCCGTAAGACCGGGCAGAAGGTCTTGGGGAGCGCGGCTGTCTGTCAAGAACCCGACAACCCATGCAAATTCCGTTCAGAATGTCTGATTTACGTACTGTGGAGGGAGCGTGAAGAAGAGGAGGAGTGTTGATCTTGTGCGTTGGACGGGGCGCCTTTTGGGTAGGAATGGGCAAGAAAGAGAATACGGTTTTCAATCGAGGTCCGCATCTATGGAAGAGGAACAGGCAAGACTTCTGGCCGAACTGCTGCGGGCATTTGCGCACCCCACGCGCCTGCGCATCCTTCATAACCTCTGCGCTGAGCCCCTGTGCGTGAAAAATATCGAGGAGATTCTGCCGTTCAGCCAGGCGAACGTGTCGCAGCACTTGTCGATCCTCCGGCATGCGCGCCTGGTGGACTATTGTCAGCGGGGAACGTTGCGTTGCTATTACATCCTCCGGCCCAGCATGGTGGAACGACTGTTCGCTTTGCTGGACGAAGACCATCCCGTGGTCAAGAGATCGTGCGAGCAGATTGCAAAGGAAAAGGCAACAAAGGCCGAGAGCCATTCTGAAACCGCATCCGAGAAAGAAGATACCAGGCCAGGATTTGAGCAAGGAGCTAAGCAGCCATGAACATCGGAGAGTCCATCGTCCGTCATTCGATAGACCATCCCAAACTCGTCACCCTTGTGATGGTGGTTGCGACGATCATTTGTGCCGCCTTGACCCCGCTTATCAAGGTTGACACCGATCCCGAGAACATGCTGTCCGCGAAAGAAGCGGTTCGCATCTTTCATCATGAGATGAAACGGGAGTTTTCGCTTCACGACATGGTGGTGTTGGGGATTGTCAATGAAAAAAATCCGAACGGCGTTTTCAACCCCGAATCACTCGGGAAGATTTATGAGCTGACCGAGTACGCCAAAGGACTTCGCTGGCCGGACCCGAACGACCCGAAGAAAGAGATCGGAGTCATTGAAGCGGACCTGCTGGGGCCTTCGACGGTGGACAATATCGAGCAGGGCGGCTTGGGCACGGTGCGTTTTGAATGGCTCATGCACGAGCCGCCGAAGACGACCCAAGAGGCTGTCGCGATCCGAGACAAGGCCAAACGCCTGCCGTTCCTGGACGGCACACTTCTTTCCGAGGACGGCAAGGCGATCTGCCTGTATCTGCCCTTGACTTCAAAGGACCTGAGCTACAAGGTCTACGCAAAGCTGAGGGAAAAAATCGCCGCGTTCACCGGCGATGAAAAATACTTCATCACGGGATTGCCGGTGGCGGAGGACACCTTTGGCGTGGAGATGTTCAAGCAGATGGCCATATCCGCGCCGTTGGCCATGTTCATCATTTTTATGTTGATGCTGTTTTTCTTCCGAAAGCTCGTCCTGATCATATCGCCGATGATCGTGGCGCTGGTGTCGGTGATCTGCACGATGGGTCTCTTGATCGGCATGGGCTACACCGTGCACATCATGAGCTCCATGATCCCGATCTTTGTGATGCCCATCGCCGTTTTGGATTCCATTCACATCCTCTCGGAGTTTTTCGATCGTTACCAGGCCACAAGGGACCGGCGCGAGACCATCATCCGGGTGATGGAGGAACTCTTCGTGCCCATGCTCTATACCTCGCTCACCTCCGCAGCAGGATTTGCGTCGCTGGCCCTGACGCCGATCCCGCCGGTCCAGGTGTTTGGCATGTTCGTCGCGTTCGGGGTCATGCTTGCATGGGTGCTGACGGTCACGTTTATCCCGGCGTATGTGATGTTCATTTCCAACGACTCGCTGAAGAACTTCGGCCTGCAACCCCGCCAGGAAGGAGAGTCGCACAAGGGCCTGTCCCGGGTCCTGTCCTATATGGGAGGGATCACGTATCGTCACGCCAAGGTCATCATTGCGATCACGGTCGTCATCTCTGTCGTTGCGGGCTATGGCATTTCGATGATTCGCATCAATGACAACCCCACGAAATGGTTTACCAAGTCGCACCCGATCCGCGTGGCCGACCGTG
>JAADGH010000009.1:28094-37961 GCA_013152475.1 Planctomycetota bacterium | reverse complement strand
TGGATACCAGAGAGCAGGTAGAGCTTGTCGGATGAGCCGTTCCGAGGCGGAACCTCGGAGCGAGGAAAACTGGTGCGGGAGAATTGGTAAGTTGTGACGCAGACGCAAAGCGAGAAATGGGGGTTTCAGTAGGAGGGAAGAAGATGAGGAGAGTTGCTTGGTTTGGCTTGCTCATGGCGCTCGCGTTTTCGGTGGGGTTCTGTCAGGAGAAGGGGGACGCGGCGAGGAAGTCGTATGATGGTGTGTATGTCGCCGTGGCGGGGAACAAGGAGAAGATTCCCCATCCGCTTTCCAAGAAGACGAAGAAGCTCCGGGCAAAGGGGAAGAAAATAGACGTGCCGGAGGGCATGGTCCTTGTGCCGGCGGGTGAGTTCCTCATGGGTGAGGGAAACAGCGAGCACAAGGTATGGCTGGACACGTATTGCATCGGGAAGTTCGAGGTGACGAACGCGGAGTGGAAGGCGTTTATTGATGCGACGGGTTTTCGTCCGTTTCCTGCACACTGGCGCGCGGGCGCCCCGCCGGAGGGGAAGGAGAATCATCCGGTGGTGTATGTCTCGTGGGAAGATGCGCAGAAGTATTGCGAGTGGGTGAGCGAGGGAACGGGCTGGACGGTTCGTCTGCCGACGGAGGCCGAATGGGAGAAGGCGGCGAGCTGGGACCCGAGGAAGCGGCGCAAGACGAAGTATCCTTGGGGCGACGAGTGGAATGCGAAGTTGTGCAACAGTGGCTGGAACCTCGCCAAGGTCGGCTTCCGTCCGGGGGGTGAAGGCGAGGCCGAGGCGTGGGCGAAGGCATGGAAAATCTTTGAGAAGACCGAGGCATACAAGAAAACGATTGCATCGGGCGGGCATACGACGCCTGTGGGGAGTTACAAGCGGGTTCGCACGCGATATGGATTGTATGACACGGGGAGTGGTGTCTGGATTGGTATAAGAAAGAGTATTACCTTCTGGAGGACGCTCGTAAGAACCCGATGGGCCCGAGTGAGATGGAGGCGGATGATGTGCAGTTGGGCAGCCAGACGGGAAAGGCGCGCCTGCTGCGTGGCGGGGCGTGGGACAACAATTTCAGCAACTGTCACGCGGCGCTCCGCCTTCGGGGCGATCCGTCCTTTCGTAACTCCAATATCGGGTTCCGAGTCGAGCTCTCTCGCAGGCCGTGATTACACTTTTACACTTTGCTCTTTTACTCTTTTACCCTTTTTCTCTTTTTCTCTTTTTCTCTTTTTCTCTTTTTCTCTTTTTCTCTCGTCCCCAGGCTCTGCCTGGGGACACTGGAGAGCGTGAGGCTCCGCCTCACAATGGGAGGTAGGCTGGGCCTGCCGGACCACCCGTTCCGAGGCAGAGCCTCGGAACGAGGGAAAGTAGCACATGGACATCAAGGAATACCTTGAAACCAAACGCGAGGACGTGGCGCTGCTGCTCTGCGATCTGATCCGCATGCCCTCCGTCCGGGGACAGGAAGGGCAGGTCAACCGCTACCTGAAGGAATGGTTCAAGGGCCTGGCCGACGAAGTCGAGCTGGTCGAAATCCCCGACTCGATCCAGGACGACCCGGACTACTCCTTCCGCCTGGACGACTTCACGTACGCCGACACGCCCAACCTGCTCGTGCGCAAGACGGGAAAGGGTGGCGGCAAGTCGGTGGTCTTCAACACCCACGTCGATGTCGTCCCGCCGTCAAAGAACCATGAGAAGCCCTTCAACCCCCGCGTCAAAGACGGCATGGTCCTTGGCCGGGGCGCGTGCGACGCCAAGGGCCAGGTGGCCGTGCTGTGCCTCTTGATCCAGGCGCTGAAGGACCTGGACATCAAGCTCCCCGGCGACCTGGAGTTCCACTTCGTCGTCGAGGAGGAGTGCGGCGGCAACGGCACACTCGCCTTCGCCCGGCGCGGGTGCGAAGCCGATGCGGCGATCGTCCTGGAGCCGACCGACATGGCGCTGCTGCCATCAGTGCGGGGGGCGGTGTGGTTCACCATCACGTGCCACGGCCGGGCCGGCCACAGCGGCAGCGCAGGGACGGTGGTGAGCGCGCTGAAGGAGGCCATCAAGGTCGTCGACATCCTGGAGCGCTACCATGCGAAGCTGCTCGCCGAGTCGAAGGGCCTGCCGCTCTTTGACAACTTCGAAAATCCCATGCCGCTGACCATCGGCACGTTGGAGGCGGGCAACTGGCCCGCCAGCGCCCCCGATAAGGCGACCCTCAAGGGCGTGCTCGGCTTCCTGCCGAACAAGACCCGCGAGCAGATCACGGACGAGGTCCGCGCCGCCATCGAATCGGAGGGCGGCGAGTGGCTGAGGGACAACTACGAGATCGAGTTCATGTATCGCCACGACGGCAATGTCCTCCCGCCCGACCATGAGCTGGTTACCACGCTGCAGGACGCCTGCCGGGAGGCCGGGGCGAAAGACGAGGTCTCGGCCATGACCGCCTCGTGCGATGCGTGGATGTACAACAACCAGCTCGAGATACCGACGGTCGTCTATGGGCCGGGCAAGCTGTCCGATGCCCACTCGAACCACGAGCAGATCGCGCTGGACGACATCATCAAGAGCACGGAGGTGCTCATCCACTTCCTGAAGACCTGGAGCTGAACCGCATGTTAGCGCTTGTCAAAACGAAAAAAGGCGTGGGGAATCTCGAGCTCAAAGAAGTGCCGATGCCGGTCTATGACGCCGATGAGGTCCTCATCGAGGTCAAGGCCGCGGGCATCTGCGGCACGGACATCCACGTCAAGCACGACAACTTCCCCTACTGGCCGCCGGTGATCCTCGGCCACGAGTTCTCCGGCGTGATCGTCGAGGTCGGCAAGGACGTGAAGAACTTCAAAGAGGGCGACCGCGTCGTCGGCGAGCCGCACACCCAGGCCTGCGGCAAGTGCTACCTCTGCCGCACGGGCAACATCCAAATCTGCCCGGAAAAGCGCTCCCCCGGGTGGGGCATCGACGGGGCCTTTGCCAAGTTCCTCAAGATGCCGGAAAAACTCCTGCACCGTCTGCCCGACGACGTGTCCTTCGAGGAGGGGGCCGTCGTCGAGCCGACCTGCAACGTGGTCCATGACGTCCTCGAGCGCGGCCGCGTCGAGCCGAACGATTTCGTCGTCGTCCTCGGTCCGGGGCCCATCGGCCTGCTGGCGTCCATGGCGGCGAAGGCGGGGGGCGCGCGCGGGGTCATGATCATCGGCACGCCGGCGGACGAGGAGCTCCGCCTCGCCAAGGCGCGGGAGATCGGGATCGATCACGTGGTGAATCTCGGCGAGACCGACCCCGTGGAGAAGTGCCTGGACCTCACCCACGGCATCGGCGCGGACCTGATCGTCGAGGCCAGCGGCGCCGAGCCGGCGATCAACAGCGCGGTGGAGCTTGTCCGCAAGAAGGGCCGCATCACGGCCATCGGCATTCCTGCCGCCGACCGGACCAACTTCGCCTGGCGAGGGGCGATGTTCAAGGTATGCGACATCATCTTCAACCTCTCCACCAGCTACACCAGTTGGGACAAGGCCATCGGCCTCATCGCGTCCGGCCGGATCAACGCCAAGGCCGTCATCACCCACCGCGAGCCGCTGGAGAACTGGGAACAGGTCTTCGACGACCTCGAAAACCTGCACGGCCTGAAAGGCATCCTGATCCCGTGACACATCAGGCGTGAGCCCAGCTCACACGGTTACTCCATCATCGTCTGGATGTCGTCGATGTGGATGTCCGCCTTCTCCGGGGTGGTGAAGCGGAGCTGGCCAAGGCGGGGGGAGAGCATGTCGAACGGTGGTTCTTTCTTCCCACGGAGTTTGAAGTGGTCCCAGGGGAGGTCGATCTGGGTCCAGTCGGGACCGGGGTTTTTCACCCTGACGGCCCAGTAGGTGCGGAGGCTGTTCGGGGCCTCGCCCATAAGGAGGACGTCGAAGTCCGTGCCACCCGGCGACCGCGCCCATAGCGAGAGCCCTTTCGAGCCGCTTCGCCGGAGCGCCTCGCCCCGGATGCCGTCGCAGCGGACGGTCATCTTGCCCTGGATGCGCAGCCCCATCTTGCCCGTGTGCGCCGCCTCCGCGCAGACCTTGTGCTTCGCGCCCTTATATCGCCTGGCATAGGGCCGCTGCCACTTGCGCAGGGCGTCGCGCGTCTCGAAGTCCTCGGCGAAGAGCCGGTCCCGCCGTTCATCCGGTTTGAAGCCGACCGCGGATGGATCGACCGTCTGCATGATGGTGGAGACGGTGATGTCCCGCTCGTCGGTGACGAGGCCGAACCAGTTGATGGGGCACTCGGTTTCGGTGACCGGGATGACTGCCGAATAGACATGGTCCTTCTCCTCCACGGCCTCGACCTTCTCCCACCAGCGGTTGCGCCAGGGCATCTCGCCAAAGGAGTGCCAGACCGTGGCGGACTTGATCGGCAGCGGGGCATCCACCTTGAAACGGACCTCGATGCCATCGCCCTTGCGTGTCGGCTTGCCAACGGCCGTGCAGGTGGGGAAGGGCTTGCCCTCGCCTTTGAGGTAGTAGTCCAGCCAGACGATCTCCATGTAGGTCCGGTTCGCCCGCCGGTTGAGCTTTTGGGGGCCGCTGGTCCCGCCGGGGATGGTAATGCGGTGGCTGTCGTTGGGCGAGAAGGCGATGTTCTTCGGGCTGGTGATCCTGTCATACGTCGCCATCACCGCGCATGGCCAGAAGTACCAGTCATCCGCCGCGGGGGTGACGAAGAAGTGCGACCGGATGCCCGGCGCACGCCGTCCGGCGTCGAGGTGCGTGAGCCACTGCTTCCGCTCCTTCGCGGGCATGGCCTCCAGACGCGCAGTCCAGGCGGAGCCTACGTCATAGTAGCCGCAGCCGTAGACGGCAAAGGACGCCTTGATACGGTCCCCGGCCAGGCCCGAGATCATGGTGGTCATGTATCCACCCCACGACCCGCCGGTGATGCCGATGTTCGCCTTGTCCACATCCGGCTGGGACCGCAGCATGGCCAGACCGTTGAGCGCGGCGGCCACGCCGTCGTAGAGCATAGAGCAGGTGGCGTCGGGGTCGGCGGTGAAGGTGCTCCATTTCAGCTTCGCCCAGGGGCCGGTGGAGCTGCCCTTGGTTCTATTGCATATGCCGGGCTGGTCCTGGCAGAAGGAGATATAGCCCCGCTTGGCCCAGCCGATGACGGCCGGCTCGACCATGTCGGCATATCCCCCGCCGCCGTGGACCACGAGGACGCCGGGGTATTTCCCCGGTTTTGCGGGCCGGGCGAGGATGCCATAGATGATGACGTCCTCGTCGGCCTGGGCGATGTGCCGGTTGAGGAACTTGAGTTTCGTCACTTCGACGCCGTCCGTGACGGTCTTCGATATCTCCTCGACGATCTTAGGCGGTTTGTCCGTCAGATAAGGGGCGAAGATATTGTCGGCGCAGAGGGAGGTCTGCGACAGGAGAAGCAGAAGGATGACAAGAAACCGAATGGTGTTTGGCATGACGGTCTCGCTCGTGAGAAAACGTGTGAAAATCCAGACGCGATTATGTGGCGCGGGCGTTTCCCTCCGACCAGCGCTCGCGCTCGGCGTCCAGCGCTGCGCCCAGGTTGACGATGGGCGCGTAGCCGTCTTTCTCGATGCGAACCAGCAGTTTCTGGAGGTCCTCACGGGTCCAATCGCCTTTGTGGGCGGCCACGAAGTCGGTGAGGATGCCCTTCTTTTGGAGGCGGATCAGGTTCTCCCGAGCGCGGAGGGTCAGCTCCTTCCGAAGGGCCATGGCGACGGAGGTGGGGTCGAAGGGGGCGTAGCCCTTACCGTCGAGCTGCTTGATCAGGTCCTTCCAGCCATCCTGCGTCCAGCCGCCGCGGCGCGATTCGATGTATTCCCTGAGGACGCCATCTTTTACGAGGCGTTTCAGATTGGCGGCCATCTTGACCTTCCACGGGCGGCGCAGGTCCTCCAGGGCCTTGTTGAGCGCTGGCAGCTTGACGGGCCAGAGTCCCTCCGCTTTGGCCTGCTTCAGGAACGCGGCGAGTTCCTTGTCGCTCCACCGGCCCATTTGCACATCGACGAAGTCCTTGAGCTTGTTTCCTTCCAGGAGTTTCTTGATGTTCCGGGCGGTGGTGGCGTTGTAGGCATCTTTTTTCTTCTGGAGCTGGGCGTTGAGCGCCACAATGTCCAGGTAGCGGTAGCCCACGCGGCTCAAGCGCTCCGAGAGGAGGATCAGGTCGCCGGTCTTCCACTCCCCGTGGTGCTTTTCGACGAACTCATCGAGCATTCGGTCCATCCAACGCGCCCGCTCGTCGCCCAGCTCGACCACCTCCTCATCGCCGCTCACGTCAGGCCCAGGTCCTGCGGACGGCTCGGCGTCCACCGGCCGAGTATCGGTCTGGGAGGGCGGTCCCACGCTGACGGGCCGCGTGTCCCCCTTTTGGACAGAGGGGACCCCGATGTCCTTCTGTGTCGGCTTGCGGGGTTTTTCTGCGGGTTCGGCGTCGATGGGCCGCGTATCGCTCTGTGTAATCGCCGGAGACCGAATGGGGACGTCAGGTGTATCCCGGCGCACGATGTCGGAGGGTCGGAGCTCGACGGCGGGGGCCTCCGGGTCGGACGGTTTGGAGGACGGGATCACCTCCGTATCTCCCCTCTGCGCTGCGGGCAACAAGGGCTGGGTGTCGCCGGAGCTCTGGCTTGCGGTGTCGATCTGCGGGAGGCTGATCGCGAGTCGGCAGCTCGGGCAGAGCATGTCTTCCCCCGCATGGGCCATCGGGGCGGCCAGGCGGCCTCCGCACTGGGAGCAGAAGAGGCGTATCTGCGGCTCATCCGGTTTCGAGCTCGGTACAGGGATACTTACCCCGCACCGGACGCATTTCGTTTGCTTCCCCTTACCGAATTCCGCTACTTCAAGCTGTTTCCCACATTTTCCGCAATAGATGGTCGCTTCCATAATTCCAACGATGCACTCACAGAATTCGCAAGTGTATTATACCCTTGCCGGGAGAAGGGTTCAAGTCGAAAGGCCGGCGGAATTTCGGCCCTTTCGGGGACGGCCGGCAAAAAACTCTCGACTTGCCCGCACAGACTCCCTATAATTCATGGTTCAACCTCGTCGCAATCCAAGCAGACTGGACAATTATGGAATAGGAGAACCGTTGAACTATGGATGAATTTTTCGCTGAAGGCAACGTACAGCTCAAACCGTTCGACGACAAGACCAAAGACCTCGCGCTCAAGGCCAAGGCCCATGTCCAGCAGATGATACAGGAGGCCGAGGACTACCAGGCCGAGTTAAACAGGACCCATAAGAGCAAATTCAATCCCCACCAGCTTTACCAGGGGATCACCTATTCCCAGCGCTGCGCCGAGGACGGTGCGCCGGACGAGAATGGCCCGTGCTTCCGCGGCGTGGAGCTCATCCTGTTCTGCTCCGTCGAGGATGCCATCGACTGCGTGACGATTGATTACACCCCGGATGGGTCGAGCCTGGTCATTCACTTCGGCAAACGCATCGGCGAGGAGGCCCAGGGCCTGACGGTCAACACCCAGGACAAATACAACGCCTTCCGCATCGAGAGGCCCGTCATCAAGGCCCTGACCCGGAGCGGCTGCGAGGTGGAGACCCAGCCGGCCGGCGACACGGAGACGACCCTCTACGCATCCAAGCAAGAGGCGAACGTCATCGACGCGCTGAACGCCGCGAACGTTATGGCCAAGGGCTACCTGGAACGCCTCGGCCTGGAGGCCAGCGTCTACAACCTGATCAAGTGCCGCAGCAATGTCTTCGAGATGACCGACGACAACATGGCCGATTGGGTCAAGCTCGATGACGAACCCCGCGACTCCTACAGGGACGTCGTCATCATCACCTCCACCCGCGTCTGCCGCCGGTGCAAGGCGGAGTGGCAGGACCTCTTCCTGGACTATACCAAGAGCCACCCACACGTCACCTTCGGCATCGCCTTTACCGACAAACCGAAACTGAAATTCATCCCGAAGGTCTTCGACGAGGACTGCGGCGGCGTGCGGCACAGCGGCAAGGTGACGCCCTTCCTCATCTTCTACAAGGAAGGCGTCTACAAGCACTATGTCGCCACCACCCGCGAGGAGCCGCCGCCGGACATCAAAGACCTGAGCGAGGGCATCAAGACCCATCTGGGGCTGGACGCATAATCCGGACGTTGAGGCATGACGCAGCTTGAGGCAACAGAGGCCGCCCATGCGGGGACAAAGGAAAGCCCGGACTATGTCCAGATCAGCGCCGCCGCGGCCCTGACGCTGGGTTTTCAGAAGGGCCGCTTCTGGCGCGGCGCGCAGCTCAAGTGCATCAACCTGCTCCAGACCTACCGCGGCGGATGCAAGGGAAGCTGCGCCTACTGCGGGCTGAGCCGCGGCCGCCGGGGCGACCGGAGCTTCATCCGCGTCACCTGGCCGGTCCATGCCGTCGCCGAAATTGTGGATGCCCTGAATGCCTGCGACATCGCCGAACGGGTGTGCATCTCCATGGTCACCCACCGGCGGGCCGTCGCCGACCTGCTGGAGATTGCGCGGCGCATCTCGACCGGGGCCGCCCTGCCCATCTCCGGGTTGATTACACCCACGCTCGTTTCGGCGGATGACCTTGCCGAGATGGAGCGCTGTGGCGTGGACAAGATCGGCATCGCCATCGACGCCGCCACAGCGAGGCTCTTCAAGAAGCTGCGTGGCAGCCCGGGGCCGCATCGGTGGGACGACTACTGGGCGTTTTTCGAGAAGGCCGCGGACGTCTTCGGTGCGGGGAACGTCGGCAGCCACTTCATCTGCGGCCTCGGCGAGAGCGAACGCGACATGGCCCTCGCCCTCCAGCGCGTGCACGACCTGGGCGGGGTGAACCACCTCTTCTCCTTCTACCCCGAGGCGGGCAGCGGGATGGAGGGCGTTCAGCCCCCACCCATCGACCAATACCGCCGCATCCAGCTTGCCGCCGAGATCATCGACGCCGGCACGGCACGGGCGGATGGCTTCGCCTTCGACGAAATCACAGGCCGAATCCTCTCCTTCGGTATCTCCGATGGTGCGCTGGACGAGGTCATCGAGGACGGCACGGCCTTCATGACACGCGGCTGCACGGGTATGGACGGTCGCGTGGCCTGCAACCGGCCCTTCGGCAACTCCCCCCCGGGGCCGGGCGTACGGAACTACCCCTTCCAGCCGAACAAGGCGGATATCGCCCGCATCCGCCGGCAACTGGCCGGGGAGTGGGTCGAGCGGGGACATTTCGTTCCACGGGGATGCACATCATGCCGAGCCACGACGAGCCGCCGAAGCCGGGAGGTGCTTTTCTCTGCGCCGGCAATCAAGCACTTCGACACCGACGAGTTCAAGAACTCCGGCAGGCCGGTCTTCGTACCCGTCAGCGTCACAGGCGAGCGCTGCGAGCTGGGCTGCACGCACTGCCGGGGCCGCCTGCTCAAGGGGATGGTCCAAGCGCCGACGCCGGAGGAGCTATGGTCCCTGATGCAGCGCCTGAAGAACGAGGGCTGCCAGGGCCTCCTGCTCACGGGCGGGTGCGACGAGGACGGCCTGGTCCCCATCACGCCATTCTGCGAAACCCTCGCCCGGGTGAAAGACGAGCTCGACATGACGACGGCGGTCCACGTCCGGCTGGTCGATGAGGCCCAGGCAGAGGCTATCGAGGGGAGCAGGGCCGATGTCGCCATGATCGACGTGATCGGCTCCGATGACGTCCTCCATTCGGTCTATCGGCTGCCGAACAAGTCGATGGCCGACATCGAGCGGAGCCTGGACCTGCTCGAAGCGCACGGCGTCCCGCTCGCGCCGCACATCGTGCTCGGTCACGAGCCAAGCCTTGTCAACGATCGCGCCGCGTTGGACATGCTGTCCGGCCGCGAGATGAAGTGCCTCGTGTTTGTTCTGGTCATGGCC
>JAADGH010000009.1:0-28049 GCA_013152475.1 Planctomycetota bacterium | reverse complement strand
CGCTCCGCGCGGCGGAAGTTTCCGGACACGCCGCTGCTGCTGGGTTGTGCGCGGCCGATGGGAAAGGTACAATTCAAGATCGACTGCGCCGCTCTGGACGCGGGGTTCGACGGCATTGCCTACCCCGCCGAGGGAACGGTGTCGAGGGCGAAACAGATGGGGCTGCGGCCCCGGTTCTCCGAGCTTTGTTGTTCGTTACTTGTGTAGGAGAGGCTCTATGATCAACGTGGAAGGATATGAATTTCCTGAGGACCTGCTCTACCACAGAGAGCACGCCTGGGCCCGCATCGAGGAGGACGGGACCGTGACCGTCGGCATGAACGCCTTCGCGGCGGAGGCCGCCGGGGAGATCATGTATGTGGACCTGCCCGACGAGGGCGATGAGTTGGAGGCGGGGGAGACCTGCGCGAAGCTCCAGACGGCGAAATGGGTCGGGCGCATCGCCGCCCCCCTGAGCGGTAAGGTCATCGAGGTAAACGAGGACCTCGGCTTCGAGAGCGAGATCATCAACAACTCGCCCTACGACGAGGGATGGATCCTCAAAATCCAACCGGCGGACCTGGAGTCCGAACAAGGCGGACTCATGTCGCCCGAGAGCGAGGAGCTCCGCGCGTGGCTGAAACAGGAGATCGCCCGCGCCGAGGCCGAAAAACAGGCCGGCGGCGCCGGCGACGAGGATGAAGACGAAGAATAACGGCCAACCCACGTGGCGGCTGCTGGACACAGGCGTGCGGTCGGGCGCCGAGAACATGGCGCTCGACCAGGCGCTCTTGCGCGCGCGCGGCCGCAGCACGACCCCGAATACCGTCCGGTTCCTGCAGTTCTCCCCCCCGGCGGTCCTCGTCGGCTACCACCAGATGGTCGAGCAGGAGGTGCGGGAGGAATACTGCCGGCGCACCGGACTGGACATCAACCGCCGCATCACCGGCGGCGGGGCGCTGCTCTTCGACAAATCCCAGCTCGGGTGGGAGCTGATCGCCTCACGCTATGACTTCGACCTGTCCCCCTTCTCCCCCCGATTCCACAAGCGCATCTGCCGGGCGGCTGCGCGCGGTTTGAAGAAACTCGGCATCGACGCCGCCTTCCGCCCGCGCAACGACATCGAGGTCAACGGCCGGAAGATCTCCGGCACGGGCGGCACGGAGGAGGGCGATGCGTTTCTCTTTCAGGGCACACTCTTAGTGGACTTCGATGTGGCCACCATGCTCCGGGCGCTGCGCGTGCCGACGGAAAAGCTGAAGCAGTCCTCCCTCGACTCCGCCGCCGACCGGGTGACCTGGGTGGACAAGGAGCTGGGCCGCAGGCCCCCCATGGAGGAGATCAAGGCCGCCATCGCCGGGGGCTTCGTAGAGGAATTTGGCATCGGCCTGACGCCCGGTGACCTGACGCCGGAGGAGCAGGAGGAATTTGAGCGCACCCTGCCTCAGTTCCAGGGCCGCGACTGGATCTACGGCACACGCCGCAGGCCATCGCGCGTCGAAACGCTCCACGGCCTGCACCGCACGGAGGAGGCGGCGATCCACGCGCAGGTATCGGTAGACGTGACGCGGAAGCGCGTCCGCTCGGTCCTTATTACGGGCGATTTCTTTATCTCCCCGAGACGGGCCATCTACGACCTGGAGGCGCAGATGAAAGATGCGAAGCTCGATGCCGCCGCGATCCGCGACACGGTACACACCTTCTGGGCCAAGGCGAAGCCCGAGGCCCTCGGCTTCACCGGCGGTGACGTCCTCGCGGCGATTCAGCATGCACTCGAGAAGGTTCAATGGATCGATCTGGGCCTGAGCGCCGAAGAGGCCAACCGCGTGTCGCATGTGAACGGGTCGGCGGAGGAAATTCTCGATCGCGACATTTCCGTTCTGCTGCTTCCCTACTGCTCGAAGCGGCCCGAGTGCAAATATCGCAAACGCGAAGAATGCGCGAAGTGTGGGGAGTGCACCATCGGCGACGCCTTCGCCCTGGCCGAGGAGGCCGGCATGAGGCCGATCACGATTGTGAACTTCGAACACCTCATGCAGACCCTTGCCGAGGAGAAGGCCCGAGGCGCGGGGGCCTACATCGGCTGCTGCTGCGAGGCGTTCCTCAACAAGCACTACCGCGATTTCCAGCGATCGGGCCTGCCGGGCATCCTGATCGACATCGACAACTCCACGTGCTACTCGCTCAATCTCGAACACGACGCCTACCTCGGCCACTTCGAGCAGCAGACGGATGTCAATCTCGGCCTGCTGGAAAAGGTGCTGCGGGTCGTTCGCATGAGGAGTACCCCAATGAGGAGGAGATAGAATTAAGCTCAATACAGGAAACCAGTTATGACATCGGGAGAAGAATGGAAGTTTGGAACGAACCTTGAATGGACCGGCGCGCATGAAGGGGTCCATCGGTCGCCCGGCAAGCAGGACATCCCCGTCTCCTGTCCGTCCATGTTCTGCGGCGGAAGGGACGACCTGTGGACACCGGAGGACTTCTTCGTGGCCTCGCTCGAATGCTGCCTGATGATGACCTTCCTCCACTATGCCGAAAAAATCAGCATCGAGCTTAGGGCCTACAGGAGCCGCGCCGAGGGCGTGGCCAAACTGATCGAGAAGCGAACCCGATTCGACCGCGTCCACATCCGGCCCGAGATCGAGGTCGCCGACGAAAAATCGGCGAAGAAGGCCCGGCAGCTCATCCACAACGTCAAGCGCGCCTGCCTCGTGACGCACTCCCTGAATCCGGACATCGAGATCACGATGGACGCCAAGATCACCGTGGCCGATGGCTGAACGGACCGTCCAACTTGCCATCATCGGCGGCGGCCCGGCGGGTCTGGTCACAGCACTCACCGCGACCCAAGAGGGCGTGAAATCGATCCTGCTTGTTGAGAAGAAACGCGCATGGGGTGAGCCTGTCCAGTGCGCGGAATACGTGCCGAAGCTCATCACGCAGATGGTGGAAATCCCGCCCGATGCCGTCGCCAACCGGATCACGGACATCACCTTCTTCCTCGACGGAGAGGAAATCGGCCGGGTGCGCTCCCCGGGATTCATTCTCCATCGCGAAATCTTCGAAAAAGTATTGGCGAAGCAGGCGGAGAGGCTCGGCGTCGAATATCTCCAGCCGGCAACCGTGCTGGAGGTTGGAGGTCATGAACTCCACATCCGCCTGGGGAGTGAAACCAAGACCGTCCATGCGAAGATCATCGTCGGCGCTGACGGGCCGAGGTCCATCGTGCGGAGGCGCATCGACCCTGCCCCGCCCATCCTGGCTGGCGCGGTCCAGTGGGTTCTCCCCTTGTCTCGACCAAGCGAGACGGCCGAGGTCCACTTCTCCCCCGCGTACGGCGCGGGATATGCGTGGGTCTTCCCGAAGGGAAACGTGGCGAATATCGGTCTTGCTCTCGATTCCGAGAAGAAGAGTGAATTGAAGGGGCACTTCGATGGATTCATCAGGAGGATTCGGAAGGTGGGGAAGATTTCCAGCCTTCAACCGACCCGCAAGACAGGGGGATTGATTCCTATCAACGGTCCGGCCCAAAAGACCGTTAACGAGAATATGCTCCTTGTCGGCGACGCCGCCGGGCAGACGAACCCTCTCACCGGGGCGGGTATCTACACCGCGGCGGCGTGCGGGCAGTTCGCCGGCCGGGCCATTGCCGGCGCCCTGAGGGAACAGGATATTTCGTTTTTGCAGGAGTATGGACGTAACTGGCGCGACCTCCTTGGCCGCTTCCTCTCCGACGCCCTCACCGCCCGCATCCACTTGGCTGCGGCATCTCCACAGAACTACGCGGACATTCTCCAATCCGCTTGGCGCATCAAACAGCGTAGGTAGTTGAGCAGTCTTTTTTTTATTAGATATAGGTCAGACCTATATAAGTTGCGTAGTTTCGGACTGTTACATATTGCCTATTGACATAACAGTCGCGATTTGGTATAATTCCGGTGGCCTTTGGAAAATCAAGCACTCTTGCTGTTCTGTGAGAAGGGAGGGAATGATGGCTCGTGGCTATCGGATTTCGTTCGCCGGCGGCGTGTTCCACGTTACGACACGGGGCAACAATCGCGAGACGGTGTTTCTCGAAGACGCGGATTTCGAGCACTACCGAGCGCTGCTCCGCAGATACCGCAACAAGTTCCACTTCCGTCTCTTTTCCTACGCCCTCATGTCCAATCACGTGCACCTGCTGATCGAGACGTCTGAAGACGGCTCAATCTCGAAGATCATGCACGCCATCAACACGGCATACGCCATGTATTTCAACTCAAAATACGACCACGTGGGCCACGTCTGGCAGGGCCGGTTCCACAGCGCCGTCGTCGACAGCGACCATTATCTCATGGAGGTGATGCGCTACATGGATCTGAATCCCGTGCGTGCGGAGATATCGAAACGTCCGGACGAATACGAGTGGACCAGCTATCGCCGCCACGCTCGCGGTGACGATGACGACCTCATCACGCCGCATGACATGTACGAAAATTTAGGCAAGCAGAACCGAAAGCGTCAGCGCGTCTACCGAGAGTTTGTCGAGGAAGGCATCGGGCATCCGAACCCCGGGTATGCCTATTCTATCTTCATCGGCGGCGACGATTTCATCGGGCGGATGGAGCGCGTGTATGGTCAGGAGATCTGGCCGAAATACCGCCGCCTGTTGGATCGGCTGAACGCACTGCGGAGTGCTACGCTGCCGGAGTGATCCGCTTCCACATCGCCGGAGGGATTTGCGGGGAGACAGTCTGCCCAGCGCGGACGGGTTGGACTTGTGGATAGGGAATCCGCACGCCCTGCGACGCCCATGAGTCCCACGAGTCCGGCGACGACCTCTGCCGCCCCCGCAACTCTCTCATAAAGCTCCGTGGTGGCGTCCCCCCCCTACACGTTTAGTCAATATAAGTTCACTAACCTATTGTTGTGACGTATGTTATATAGGTACGATTTAAATTATGGCGTATCCGTCCAGCTTTGTCTTTGCTGTCAGCATCTGTTTTGCGCAGGGCGACCAGTCGGGGTGAACCCATCATCTGGGACCCATGATGCCAAGCGGCCCGGGCACAACCTCATTTCCCCGGCGCCGCTTATGTATGTCCCTCCCCAACCCATCCGGCGCGCAAGAGTAGTCATAGATACAATCATAATTCATGTAACACAAATATGTTATATAGGTCCGACCTAATGATTTCTGCCTCTCGACTGAATCGGGTGAAGCGGTGGGAGAGTTCTTGTTGAAAACGGCGGATGTCCCGTTTATGATGGAAGGGAGAGTATCTTCTTCTGGACAGTAGTGCCCTATGCCGATGAAGAAACGAAATGCCCTGATCATTCTTCTGATCCTCGCCGGCGCTGCCGGGGGCGTGGCGCTCTTCGGCGCGGCGTATTCGATCTATGCACACCACGCCCGGATGAGCATGCTCGGCAAGCTGTTCGACGGGAAAGCGCAGCAGGTCGAGCGCGACCCCGTGTCGTACTACCCGACGGTCATCTATGACCTGGAGGCCTACAGCGCCGGACTGGACACGGCACAGTCGGAGACCGCGAAGGCGCCCATACCCGACCTCGCGACGAAGACGGACGAGCCGAAGCACGAGTGGGCCGACGGCGCAGGGAAGGAGGAACTGGAGAAGCGTATCCGCCAGCGCGCCGCCCTCGACGGTGTGACGGCCCCCACCATGGCCGTTCGCTTGCGCACGCCCAGTGTGTTCCGTGCGCAACGGCCGTCGAAAACGCTCTGGGTCTCCTATCCTCCCAACGGAGCGCTCTTCCCGCCGGGGTTCTGCACGCCGTGTGTGGAGTGGGAAGACAGCCACAACAATGCGTGGCAGGTGATCGTACAGATCGAAGGCACGGACAAGCAGTGGCGTCACGTGACGGAAGAAAAACAATGGTGGGTTCCCGACGATATCTGGGGAGAGGTGCTCGCCGACGGCGTCGATCATGGGGTCCGTGTCGAAGTCAAGGGAATCCACTTCAACGAGGAAACAGGCCGGCGGGAAGGGGAAGTTCAGGTTTCGACGCCGGTGACATTTCGCATCTCTCCCGATCCGGCGGACCGCTATGTCGTCTACCGCCTTGTGCGCCCGCCGTTTTCCACGTACAAGACGCCGGATATGTTCGTTCGGGACATCGCCTCCTTCGACACCCGGTTGTTTCTCTCGGCACGGCGCAGTTACTGCTTCAACTGCCACACCTTCTCCTCGAAGAGCGGCACAAGCGGGAAGCTGAGCATCCAGTCGCGCTACATGGTCCCTCGCCGGGAGCAGTTGTTCCGGACCTATTTTGGTGTCTTCGATCTGGACAGGCAGACGGGCCGCAAGTTCAAGCTGCCCTTCAAAATCCAGATGACGACGTTCATGGCCTGGTCGCCCGACGGGACGAAGCTGGCGCTCTCGGCCAACCAACAGGTGACGGCCTTTGAGCCGATTGTCTATGAAACCCAATCCGCTGGGGAGCCCACGTCGGACATCGCCGTCTTCCAGCCGGAGCAGGAGACGGTTGCGTTGGTGCCGGGGGCGAGCGACCCGGACCACCTGGAGATCTATCCCCGATGGACGCTCGACGGAAAGTCGATTGTGTTCTGTTGGGCGTCGGCCGGGTATCATCCGGAGCTGATCCACTACGACCTCCACGTCGTGCCCTACAACGGCGGCAAGGGCGGAAAGGCCGTGCCGATCAAAGGTGCATCCCAGAACGGTCGGAGCAACTACTACGCCCGGTTCTCCCCGGATGGGAAGTGGATGTCCTTTTGCCAGTCCAATGGAGGATCGCTCATCAAGTCGTCCAGCGACATTTACCTGATGAAGAGCGACTTCACCGGCGAGCCGCACCGCCTGGAGAGCAACACCGACTACGGGGCCGACTCCTGGCACAGTTGGTCGTCGAACGGAAAGTGGATTGTCTTCGCCAGCAAGCGCAACACGGTGATCGCCCGTCTCTACATGACGCACATCGACGAGCAGGGCCATGCCTCCCCCGCGATCCGGGTCCCCCTGAAGGAGGCGCCCATGAAGTGTTTCAACATTCCCGAGTTCCTTCAGAACTCCCCCCGGGTGAAGGAGAAGGACTTGTATAACACAATTCGTGTTGATGCGCCCCCGGTGGAGGTGGTCCAGGTCCCGAAAGGCTCGTGATTGCGGAACAGGAGACAACCCAAACGCAGGGCGCGCAACGGCGCGTCTGGATCCCCTGCCTTTTCGCCCTCGGCATCCTCCTCGTTTTTTCCCCGTGCTGGACGGCGCCGACACGGATCACACACGACGAGAGCATCCTGCGCCTGCCCCTGCTGAGCACGTGGCGCAACCTGCCGGTCATCTTCTCCCAGCGCTTCTTGATCTTTTCCGATGGAATCTATCGGCCGCTCAGCTACGGGCTGGTTGCCGTGCTGCGAACATTCGTTCCGGTGGGGGCGGTGTGGTTCTGGCACACAATACTGATCGCACTGCACGGCCTGAACGTCTGGCTGGTCTTCACGATCGTCAGCCGCTTTGTCAAGCTCGAACGCGCCGCGCTCCTCGCCGCTGCGGTGTTTGCCTTTCATCCGCTGGCGTCGGTCCTTGTGAACAACATAAACGAACTGCATCTGCTGATGGGAAGCACATTCTACTTCGCCGCCCTGGCAAGCTTCCTGTCCTATCGACGGCGGCAGGAGGCCCGGTGGCTCGCCGCCGCTCTGCTCTTGTTTGTGTTGGGATTATTGACGGCCCGCGTGGTGATCACACTGCCCCTCCTGCTGATTGTGGTCGATCTGGTGTATCAGAAGAGAAAGCCTGGCAGGGAGACGGCATGTCATCTGCCCTTCCTTGCCTTGGCCCTCGCCGCCATCGGGCTGTGGATCGGCCTGAGCCCCCACCCGCTCCTCTATACCTACAGCGCATCGAGAGGCGGTGAGTGGCCAAGCTTCCTTTCGATCGTCGCCGGAAGCAGCTACTATACCTGCGGACTTCTTCTCGGGGAGGGATTGCCGGCCGCGGTGTGCGGTGCACTCGCCCACGCCCTGGCGCCTATCCGCTCCATACTGCCCGAGGGGCTCTTCCTGGCGGCCAATGAGATGCTTCCGCCCTTTGGCCGGGGCATCCCGGTGGTCCTTCATGATGTGGTAGCGCGCGTCTTCGATCCCGCCTTCCCGGCGTTCATCCTATGGAGCACTTTTCACATCATCATCCTGTTTCTGGCCATCGCCCGGACGTTGAGGAAACAGGCCACCGGTCTTGGGCTTCTCATCATCTACATTGGACTCCTGCCCTTCATGACCACCGCCTTCAACCCGGTGAGCGACTACGTCTCCTGGGCCTACCTCTACGTGCCCCTGGCGGGGTTTGCTCTGTTCATCGCAGCCCTGGCCGAGCAGGCGCACCGGTGGGCGCAATCGCGCCGTCGTGTGGCGGCATGGGTTGTCCTCTGCCTGCTCGCGCCGATCTACGCCGGCCAGATCCTCCACCTGAATTGGGCCGCTCGGTCCCCGGTCCAATATTGGTCCCTTGCCGTGGAGAGGGAACCCGAGGGGCAAACGGCCCAAGTGGCCCTCGGCAAGGCATACCTTGCCAGGGGGGACATGCGCAACGCGATGGGGCATCTGTTTAACCCGTCCACCATCGAGCTGTATGCGCCGTGCCGCTTGCTGTGCAAACACTACCTGGCCCAGGGCGATACCTTTGGCGCGACGATGCACGTCAGCTTTGCGAACAGCCCCATGTCCGCGGCCTTGCTCTTTGCCGCCATGGGGGCCCTCGATCACGCCGAAAGCCGTCTCGGCCGAGTGCTGGCGCGGAACCCATACAACACCCGCGCGATGAAGCTTCTGGCGGATGTCTTCACAAAGAAAGGGTTCGTGCCGGATGCCCGCCGCTGGCTCCATCACGTCCTGGAAATCGACCCCACGGACACAGAGGCGGCGCACGCCCTCGACGCCTTGGCCCGGGAAGACCAAAGCAAGATCAGCGCCTTCAAGCCGAAAACCCCTTCGGCGGATTGGCTCCGGTTTGTTGCCATCGGCAAGGCCACGAAAAAAGTCCGCGACGAAATCATCGAAAAAAGCAAGGGCTATCCCAATGACCCCATCGTGCAGATTCGCGCGGCCCATTGCCTGATGGAGAACGGCGACGTGGCCCATGCCATGAGCATGTTCCAGAAAACCTATCCTCGCCTGCCATCGTATGCGCCGCTGGCGTCGATGATCTCCTGGGCGCTGTCGGCCGCAGAGAAACCCGATGTGAGCGCCGACGGGCTTCAACGGGCGCCGTCCGATCTCCCGCCAGAGGCGATGTTCCACTACGAGCACGGGACGGTCCTCGCCAACCAAGGCAAACTGGACGAGGCGATGGTCCAGTTTCGCGCCGTCCTTCAGATCCGTCCGAAGGACCCTCTGACGCACTACCAGCTCGGCCTGGTGCTGGCGAGGAAAGGCCTGTTCGACGACGCGATCCAGCACTACAGCAAGGCCGTGGAGGCCAAACCGGGCTTCATCGAGGCCATGGCGAACCTCGGCAATGCACTGGTCAGACAGGGGAAGGTGGACGAGGCCATCGACTACCTCAAGCGCTGTCTGGCGATCCGGCCCAAGGACGGCAACGTGCACTACAATCTTGCCGCGGCCTACTACCAGAAGGGCGACTACGCGACGGCCTGGAAACACGTTAAAGAGGCCCAGCGCCAGGGCAAAACGGTCCGTCCCGACTTTCTGGAGAAACTGCGGGCAAAGACGGAAAAGACGGAGAAAAAGTAGCCTGCCCCCCCGTGCACGATCCCCCGCCCCGGCGCACATGTGCATGCATCCCTGGAATCTGTTTGAATGCCGCACACGATGTAAATAACTCTTGTGTAACCTCTCTACATAACAATAGTTATATAGGCCCGACCTTAATATATGCCCATTTGGCTAAATGCTTACCCCGGAACAAAGGGTTGCATTTCCATCCTCTGGTGGGTACGATCATCCAAGGTCTTTGCAGGACTGGCTCGACTATAGATGGAGATTTAACATGACAACCGATAATACAAAGGCCCGCGATGCCGTGCGCGAGCTGGCACGCAAGGTCGCCGAGTTGGCCAACACTCCGGAGAACGCGAAGCGCTTGCAACTCTGGTGCGACATCAACAGCCTGCGCAAGACCGAACGCCCGGCCGTGACCTGCAACCTCGGCATGGGCGCGTGGAAGGAGTCGCTGCCCGAGGACGTTGTCGTCTCGAAAGACCCGACCCTTGCCCGGATCGAGTACGACTTCCGCAAGCAGCTCTACAAGTGGGACCTCGGCGACGACACCGTCCTCGACCCGTGGATGCCCGTGCCGGCGGTCATGCGCCTGGAGGGACAGCACCTCTGGGGCCTGCCGGTGAAGCACATCAATACGACGCATGAAGACATCACCCGCACGGCCTGGGCCTACGATCCTCCGCTCAAGGACGAGACCGACATCGAGAAGATCGTCCCGCCGCGCTACCACTACGACGAAGCCGCCACCCAGGAGAACCTGAGCCGCATGGACGACCTCCTCGGCAACATCCTGCCCGTGAAGCAAACCGGTGTCGTGCCGGGCGCGGGCGCGTGGCTGCACGGATGGGCGACGCAGCTCCGCGGCGTCGAGCAGTTGCTCGTCGATCTCATGGACCGCCCGGAGTGGATGCACCGCCTCATGCGTACGCTCATGGAAGGTCACCTCGGCGTGATGGATCAGTTCGAGGAAGCGGGCGTTCTCACGCTCAACAACACGAACAAGATGGCCTGCGACGACCTGCCCCAGCCGGATTTTGACGGCGAGCACGTCCGCCTGCGCGACCAGTGGGGCCGGGGCGAGAGCCAGGAGTTTCAGGGTGTCTCGCCCGCGCAGTATGAGGAGTTCCTCCTGCAATATCAGAAACCCATTCTCGAACGTTACGGCCTGACCTTCTACGGCTGCTGCGAGGACTTGACGAACAAGATTGACATGGTCCTGAGCATCCCGAACCTTCGCAAATTCGTATGTTCCGCCTGGACCGACATTGGCAAGCTGGCCGAGGCCACCGGCGATCACTACTGCATCGAGTGGCGGCAGGGGGCGACGGATGTGGTCTATGTGCCCGACCTGTCCGACGTGCGGAAGCACCTCGAAGACGGCCTCACCAAGGCCAAAGGCTGTCCCATGCAGATCGTCCTCCAAGAGCTCGAAACCACGAACCGCAACCCCCAACGCCTCGCCGACTGGGCCGCCCTGGCCAAGGAGGTCGGCGCGAAGGCGAGCATGTGATTCCTTTCACTTGCCGCCAAAAGCTGTTGATTGAACCAGGTATTGCTAACAGCCTGCATACATGAGGCTTATGCCTTGGATGTTGACAGCACCCCGCAAATCCAGAGGAGTTAGCCTGGCGTAATAACTTAAGTTATAATATGTGTGTGGGTTGGATGTTAGAAAGGTCCGGCCTATCGAAATGGTCCGCGGCCAAGGCACACAGAAGAACAACGGGCAATCAGGCCTCGGCAGGCCGTTTCCCCAACTGCTTGAGGGCGGCGCGTGCGGCCTTGCGGTTGGAGTCGACCTCGTTCGGGCTCCCGGCGATCTCGCGGAGTTTCGGAAGGGCGGAGGCGTCGCCGATCTCGGCGATGGACTTGATGGCGTACCGCCGGACGGTCACGTCGGGATCGGTACTGACATAGGTCTGACCTATATTGATCCAGTGCAATAAAAATGTCGGGAAACGGCGCGGAATGTGTGGTATACTTACGCCTTCGGCTGCGCATCTCTTGGGTGCTTTGGACCATGTTTCGGCGTGTGAAAAGCCTCGTCATCTGCTGGATGGCCTGCTCCGTACTTTTTGCCTCTGGCCCGGCTCGCGGGCAGGAGGGACCGCCCCCGGCGTTGGTGCGGCTGGCCAAGGCCGAGCGGAAGAAGGTGCGGGAAACGGTGGCCCTCATCGGCACGGTGGAGCCGATCAAGGAATCGACCGTGGCCAGCGACGTCGCCGGTCGCATCGAGAAGATCCACCACCGCCGAGGCGACCACATCAAGAAAGGCGATCTCATCGCCGAGCTGCGCGCCACGCCTCTCCTCCTGATGGTCGACGAGGCCAGGAGCCGGGTGCAGAGCGCCGATGCGCAAAGGACCCTTGCCCAGCTCACCTACGAGCGAAGCCTGAAGCTCCAGCGGTCCAATGCCGTGTCGGCGCAGGACCTTGACGAGAACCAGGGCAAGTTGGACGTGGCCCGCGCTGACCTCGCAGCGGCCAAGGCGCGGCTTCAGCAGCTGGAGCAGGACCTGGCGGATTCAAAGATATGCGCCCCCTTCGATGGCGCCATCGTCGAGGAGTTCACCGAGCTCGGCGAGTGGGTTATCAAGGGCGGCCCCGTGGTCAAGCTCACCCAGATCGACCCGGTGAAGGTGGTGGTGGATGTACCCGAGCGATATTACCGGCAGACGAAGGTCGGCGTGGAACTGACCGTCACCATCGACGCCCTGCCCGGACGGGAATACAAGGGGCGCATCAACGCGCTGATCCCCAAGGCGAACGGGGGCGCGCGCACCTTCCCGGCGGAGATTCACATCGGCAACAAGAAGCACGAGATCGGCCTGGGCATGCTGGCCCGGGTGCAGCTTCCGGTGGGGGAACCGAAGGACATGATCTGCATCGCGCAGGATGCGTTGATCCCCACCGGCCGCCGATATATGGCATACAAGGTGGTGGATGGGAAGGCCGTCCCTGTGGACCTCGATCTCGTCTCCACCTTCGCCGGCATGGCCGCTGTGAACGGCCCCCTGGCCCCCGGGGACGAGGTCGTCGTCGAGGGGAATGAGCGGCTGCGGCCGGGCCAGCCGGTGAGAACGCAATGAAGATCGCGGACCTGTCCATCAAGTATCCTGTCAGCACGCTGGTGGGCGTGACCTTTGTCGTGCTCTTCGGCGTGCTCTCCCTGCTGAGCATCCCGGTCCAACTGACCCCCACCGTGGACCGCCCCCGGATTACGGTCCGCACCGGATGGTACGGCGCCAGCCCCCAGGAGGTCGAACGAGAGATCGTCGACGAGCAGGAGGAGGTGCTCAAGAGCGTCCAGGGCCTGGTCAAGATGGACAGCGAGTCCTATACGGGTCGGGCGGAGGTTATCCTCGAGTTCCAGATCGGCACCCACATCGAAGACGCCGCCCGGCGCGTGTCGAACAAGCTCGACCAGGTCAAGGAATACCCCATCGACGCGGACAAGCCGGTGATCTCCACCAGCAGCGCCCGGGCCAACGCCATCGCATGGTTCATGCTGCGTACAACAAACGACAACCCCCGCCCCATCAACACCTACTACGAGTTCGCCGACGACTGGGTGAAACCCGTCCTCGAACGCGTCCGAGGCGTGGCCGACGTCAACATCTACGGCGGGCGCGAGGAGGAGATGCAGGTCATCATCGACCCGGGGCGCCTGGCCGCCCGGTCGCTCACCCTCCAGCAGGTGGCCGACGCCCTGCGCCTGGAGAACAAAAACATCAGCGCCGGGAGCTACGACCTGGGCAAGCGCCGCTACGCCGTGCGGACGATGGGCGAATACAACTCCCCCGAGGACATCGAGAACGTGATCATCGCCCGCGTGGACGGCGTGCCGGTCTACGTCCGCGACGTCGCCGAGGTGAAGCTGGGGTACAAGCGGGCCGACTTCACCGTGTTTCAGAACGGCAAGCCGGGCATGGCCATCAACGCCGTCAAAGAGCCCGATGCGAATGTGCTGGACACGATGGCGGACCTGCGCGAGGCCGTGAAAGAGATCAACCGCTCCGTCCTCAAGGGGCGCGGCCTCGAATTCGTCCAGGTCTACGACCAGACCACCTACATCTACGACGCCATCGACCTGGTGAAGAACAACATCCTCCTCGGCGGCGCGCTGGCGGTGATCGTCCTGCTCCTGTTCCTTCGCAGCCCGAGCAGCACGCTCATCATCGCTGCGGCGATCCCCATCAGTGTGGTCGGCACATTCCTCATGCTGGCCCTGCTGGGCCGGAACATCAACGTGATCAGCCTCGCCGGTATGGCCTTCGCCGTGGGGATGATGGTGGACAACTCCATCGTCGTACTGGAGAACATCTACCGCCACCGGCAGATGGGCAAGGGCCGGTTCCAGGCCGCCTCGGAGGCCACCTCAGAGGTCTGGGGCGCGGTGCTGGCGAGCACACTCACCACCGTGGCCGTGTTCCTGCCCATCCTGTTCATCAAGGAAGAGGCGGGCCAGCTTTTCCGCGACATCGCCGTCGCCATCTCCAGCGGTGTGGCGCTCAGCCTCATCGTGGCCATTACCGTCATCCCCATGTTGTGCGCCCGGTTCCTTCGGGTAAAAGGCGAGAAGCAGATCGCCGAGGCGCAGCACAAGATCGATCCGCATGCCCCCTATCGCGGCGCGGGCCTGACGGTCCGGGGCATCGGGGCCGTTGTGTACTGGCTCACAGGGCGATCGTATCGGGCCTTCGTGGTGGTCGTGGCCGCCACCGTCGTCTCCATCTACGTGAGCTGGCGGGTGATGCCACCGCTCGAGTATCTGCCGGAAGGAAACCGCAACCTCCTCATGGCGCTCATCATCCCGCCGCCGGGATACAACATCAAGAAGTTCAACCGGATCGGCGAGATCATCGGCAAGGTGCTTCTGCCGCTGTGCGATCTCAAGCCGGGGACGCCCGAGGCCGAGAAGGCGCCCGGAGGCGGGATTCAGAACTACTTCTACGTGGGCCGGAACCCCCTCTCTTTCGCCGGCGTGGTGGCCAACGACCCGATGCGGGTGAGAGAGCTCATCCCTGTTTTGAAGCGCCCTCTATCCACCATCCCCGGCGCCATGTTCGTGGTGATCCAGCGGAGCCTCTTCGACACCGACATCGGCGAGGGCCGCAACATCGATGTGGACCTGAAGGGCCCCGACGTGCAGCGGCTGATCGAGCTCGGCGGGCAGGTCCTCGGCAAGGCGGTACAGCTCCTGCCCGGCGGACAGTTCCGCCCCATCCCCAGCCTCGACTACAGCAGCCCGGAGGTGCACATCATCCCCGACCGGCGCCGCCTGGCCGACGCCGGCCTGACGAACCGCGAGCTGGGCTTCGCCGTCAATGCCCTGATCGACGGGGCGTACGTCACCGACTATCGGCGTCAGGGCAACAAGATCGACCTGGTCCTCATGGGCCCCGAGCACCGGGCCGACACGCTGGAGCAGGTGAAGTCCCTCCCCATCTCCACGCCCAATCTGAAGAACGTTACCCTCGGCTCGCTGGCCGACGTGCGGTTCCTGAGCGGCCCGACGCAGATCAACCACTCCGAGCGGCAGCGGACGATCACCATCCAGATCACCCCGCCGCGGACGGTGGTCCTCGAAGACGCCATCCACAAGGTCGAAAAGGGCATCCTCAAGCCCATGGAGAAAAACGGCGAACTCGGCGGGCTCTACACAGCGCAGCTCAGCGGCACGGCCGACAAGCTGACCACGGCCCGCAAGGCCCTTACGGGCAACTTCATCCTGGCCCTTCTGGTGAGCTACCTGCTCATGGCGTCGCTCTTCGAAAACTTCCTCCACCCCTTCGTCATCCTGTTCAGTGTGCCCCTCGCCATGCTCGGCGGCTTCCTCGGCCTGGCGGCCACGAACCGCTTCCTTGGCATGCAGATGCTCGACGTGCTGACCATGCTCGGCTTCATCATCCTCATCGGCGTGGTGGTGAACAACGCCATCCTCATTGTGCACCAGTCCCTCAACCACATGCGCGACGACGGCATGGCCTACCGCGAGGCGATTCGCGAGGCCGTGCGCAACCGCGTCCGGCCCATTTTTATGAGCACCACCACCAGCGTGTTCGGCATGCTGCCGCTGGTGCTCATGCCCGGCGCCGGGTCGGAGCTCTATCGCGGCCTCGGCAGCGTGGTGGTCGGCGGGCTGGCCTTGTCCACGGTCTTCACGTTGTTTGTCGTTCCCTCGGTCTTCGCCCTCGTCCTTCGGGCGCAGGGCCTTTTCCATCGCTCGCACCCCGAGCCGGAAGAGGCGGAACCGGAGTCGGACGCGAATGTCGAGACCGCGCTCCCTATCGACAGAGCTCGATGACCAGACACTCCAGCGACAAAGCCGGGTCCATACCGCTGGTCTTGTTGCGGATGTCGGCGTCAAGGAGCAGGCGGTATTTTTGACGGAGCTCCTCGGGCCTGTAGGGCCGGACCTCCTGCTTGTAGCCGGAGACCCAGCTTCGGGTGAAGGGGGCGGCGGAGACGATGTCCGCATCGCTCGCGCCCCGGGCGAGCAGCCGGCGCACGGACCAAATCGTCCGAATCTCCCGCGCCAGGCTGGCCACCAGCCAGTACTTGGCGTTGTCATCACTCGCCAGGATGTCACGCAGCACCTTGAGTGCGACGGCCGGCTGCTTCTTGCGGATGGCGCTGCCGAGTTCGTACGACGCCCGCTCCCGGTCGGGGCCCACCAGCGCCTCGACGTCGGCCTCGGCAATCTGCTTCTTGTCTCCCACATAGACCGACAGCTTCTCGATGTGCATCGCCAGTTGGGAGAGATCGGTCCCGGCGTTCTCGATCAGGATCTGCACGGCGCGCGGCGCGATCTGCTTCCCGCGCTCCCTTCCCTGCCGCACGATCCACCCGGCCACGTCCCTTGCCCGCATCCCCTTGCAGGAGACCAGCACGCCCGCCGCACCGATCGCCTTGGCCACCCGCGTCCGCGAGTCGATGGCGCTGGCAACGAGGATCAGCGCCCCGGTCTTTGAGGGAGATTCGCAATATCGAATAATTGATTCGCCGTGGCCCTTGATGAACGCCTGGGCGTTCCGCACGAAGGCGACGCGTTTTTTACTGAAGAAAGGCAGCGTCCGCAACTCGTCGAAGACCGCCGCAGGGGAGATCCCTTCAGCCGCGTCGTACTCCACGCAGCACGCGCTCGGGTCCTCGCCCTCGAGCACCTTTTCCTTGATCAGGTCCACCGCCTGATCGATGAGGAACGCCTCATCTCCATACACGCCGTAGACGGGCAGAGGTTTCGCTTTTTTCAATTGCGAAACAAACTTGGCGAACTCCATGGCCTCTCACTTCAGCTTTATCGGCAGGCCGGCCACCAGGAAATACACTTCGTCCGCCTCCTGCGCCAGGGCCTGGTTCGCAAGGCCCTGCGCGTCGCGGAACTGCCGGGCGAGGGCGTTGTCCGGAACGATGCCGCTGCCAACCTCGTTCGAGATCAGCACCACATCGGCCTCCACGTCGCGGCACGCCTTGCAGAGCGCCTTGATCTCGCGCGAGATGTAACCCTCTTTATCCGAGGTGTTTACGTCGTCCAATAGCAGGTTCGTGACGTAGATCGTGATGCAGTCGATGAGGATGCCCGAGCACTTCTTCGCGGCATCGCGGACCGCCTCATCCGCGCCCTTCGGGCGCTCGAGGGTGACCCAACTCTTCGGCCTCCGCTCCCGGTGCTTCTGCACGCGCGCGCGCATTTCATCGTCGTCGGCGCGGGCGGTGGCGATGTAGGCCACGGCGTCGCGGCCCTTCATCAGCCCCTCCGCGAAGGCCGACTTTCCGCTGCGCGCCCCGCCTGTAACGAAAACCATCTTTCCCATGACTCAACCCGTCGCGATGAAAAACGACAACAGGAACAACATCTCACCCACCTCACACACACCGCCGAGTGTGTCGCCGGTCATGCCGCCGAGCTTCCATTTGACACAGAGGATCGCCGCAAACACGACGGCCAAAACCGCGGCGAGCATCAGCAGACCGCCGACGCCGAGGCACAGCCAGGCAAGCAGGGCCGCCGGTAGAAGCCAGACCAGGAAGTGTGACGGCCGGGCCGCATCGACGGCCGCCCTGCCGGTGCCCTCTCCCTCCCGGGCATAGGCACACACCCCTGCCGCCAGGAGGATCAGCCAGCGGCCGACGACCGGCGTCATGAATAGGACAAGGATGCCGCGACGGCTATCCTTCGTACTGGCGGCGACCGAGGCCAGCGCCAGCACCTTGATCCCAAGCAGGAACGCAATCGCCACGATGCCGAACGTACCCACGCGCGTGTCGCGCATGATCTCCAGCTTGCGCTCGCGCGTCGCACCACCGAAGAGGCCGTCGGCGGTATCGGCCAGGCCGTCCACATGCAAAGCGCCTGTGACAACCACCAGGGCCAGAATGGCCAGCGCCGCCGCAATTCCTGGGGGAAAGACGCGGACCGCGAGCCAGAGCACCCCGGCGCATATCCCCCCGAGCAGCATCCCCACGAGCGGGAAGCAGAGCAGTGTCCACTCCATCCGCCCCGGCTCGATCCGGTTGCGCGTGTCGATGGGAATAATCGTCAGCAGCTTGATCGCCGAGATGAGCGCTTTCATGAAGCGCATAATACCGACGGACGCGGGCATAGTCAAGTGGTTGGTTTGCCGGACGCCTTGCTTTGGCGATGCACAATTGATAGAATCACCTGCATGAATGACCTGAAGCACATCGAGAAGAAGGTGGAGAACGGCGAGCGCCTGACGCGCGACGACGGCGTCGCCCTGTACGCCTCCGACGACCTCTTCACCATCGGCCGGCTGGCCAACACCGTCCGCGAGCGGAAGAACGGCAACGCGGCCTACTATATCGTCAACCACCACATCAACTACTCGAACGTCTGCCGGAACCAGTGCCGCTTCTGTGCGTTCAGCCGGCGCGACGGCGAGGACGGCGCATACAGGATGCCGCTCGACGAGATCTACGAGCGCGCCGACCGCGCCGCCGAGGCCGGGGCCACGGAGCTGCACATCGTCGGCGGATGTCACCCCGACCTGCCATACGATTACTACCGAACCATGATCGCCGAACTGCACCGCCACCATCCGAAGATTCATCTCCAGGCCTTCACCTGCGTCGAGATCGCAAGCCTGGCCGAGATGAGCGGGCGGAGCGCGAAGGAAGTGCTGCAAGACCTGCAGGACGCCGGCTTAGGGTCACTACCCGGCGGCGGGGCCGAGATTTTCGCCGACCGGGTGCGGCATGACCTGTGTCCCGAAAAGCTGCCCTCGCAGGGCTGGCTCGACGTGGCGCGGCAGGCGCACGAGCTGGGCATCCGCACGAACGCGACGATGCTCTACGGCCACATCGAGACACCGGAGGAGCGGATCGATCACATGATTCGCCTTCGCGAAGTTCAGGACGGGACGGGGGGGTTCATGAGCTTCATCCCTCTGGCCTTCCACCCCGAAAACACGGCGCTGTCCGACCTGCCCGGCACGACGGGGCTGCTCGATCTGAAGACGATGGCCATCGGCCGGCTGATGCTGGACAACTTCGACCACATGAAGTCGTTCTGGATCATGCTGGGTGTAAAGCTGACACAGATTTCTCTCAGTTTCGGCGCAGACGATGTGAACGGTACGGTCATCGAGGAGAGAATCACCCACGCCGCCGGCGCCAAGACTCCCCAGCGCCTGACCGTTGAAGACATGACCCGCCTCATCCTCGACGCCGGCCGCGAGCCGGTCGAGCGGAATACCATCTACCAGCGGATTGTTCGGGAGGGGGTGGAGTGGTGGATCGCGAAATAACACGAACGCTCAGATTCTCTTGAGGCCGGAGGACCGGACATGCACCGAGATAGGCAGGTCAGTCGGACGATTTGCCCTTGCTGTCAGGCCCCCTCACCTCAAAGTAGTTGAGCAGATGCAGATAGCGAAGGGTAAGCTTCGTGTTCCTTGCTTTCTTCTGCTTTCTCAACTCCTCGACGATGAAATCGAAGGCCAGAGAGTACGGCTCCTCAATGCTCAAGCGATTGGCGACATATCGACGGAAGCCCACCCCGAGATAGTCCACGATTGGACGGCCATCTGTATCCTCGGCGAGCATATTCTGGCATATCTCCGCCAATTTCCTTGCGAACTCATCCGAAGGGTTTGATCCGGTTCTGTCGCGTTGTGTCTCCAAGTAGTGTACAAGTTGATCCCCAACAACGACGCGTGGGCTTTGCGCCACCGTGCTTTCAAGCTCATAGGCATTGGCTACAGCGGGACCGTATAGCTCACCTGGCTTCATTTCCGCGCCTGCGCCCACATCGACGCCACCACGAATGGGCATGTGACCAACTAACGAGCAAAGCATGACCGCGCCACATGCCGCGAGGAGCGAGAACACAGACGACATCGCGCAGTAATCCCCGTCCTCCCGCAGTGAGACAAAGACTGTCAATCCATCGGAGAAGCGTTGGTACTTGATCTCGCTTCGCGTCATCTGCGCCAAGAGTTTCTGTTGCTCTTGGCTCAGTCCAAAATCATGCGATGCGGGTGATTCGGCGACGTTCTTCCAGTTCTCAAAGATGTCATGTATGGCCTTGACACGTCCATAGACACGCTTCACACCTTGCTGAAACACATTCATCTGCTCTGAGTCACTTTGGTTCGGGATGAAGTCAATCTGTCGTATGGCCTCCTTCTGGCCGAGGATGTCAATGAATGCGACAGCCCAATATTGGTGCATTAGTCCGCCGTTGCTCGTTTCATCGGTGGGCATCTATTCTGTCCCCCCTGCTTCATACAGCACAATAGGTATATGTTTGGCAAACAGCTCGAAGTCTTTGTCTGTCGTGTAGATCGCACATTGGTTCCGCACCGCAACGGCGCAGATCAGGAAGTCGGTGTTCGATCCCTGAACGCCCTTCGAGCGACAGAGGTTGAAGTAACGCGCCGCGGTCACGTAGTCCTCTATCCGGATGGGGAGATCGGGAAAGCTCTCAAGACGTCGCTGAAGCCGGGCGAATTGACCTTCGCCGCGAATACCCGAAAGGATTTCCTGCCGGATCGGGCCGAGCATCTGGACCCGATGGTCCTCGATCAGGGAGTGGAGCTCCTGTGCCACCGCCGACGTGCTTCCCTTGCCCCGGCGAAGCGCCAGCGACCACACGCTTGTGTCGACAATAACCCTCATGCCCGGGATCTCTGCTTCTTGTAGTCATACTTCGGGTCGTAGTCGATCGTCCCGAACAGCGAGAGGACCTTCATCTGTTCCAGGTGCTGGACGTATTCAACCAAGGCCTGTGTCACAGCCGCCTTCTTGGTCTTGTGGCCGCCGAGCTTGCGCGCCTTTGCGATTAGCTTGTCATCAATCTGCAGGTTTGTCGCCATGATGACCACCTCCTTTCTCACACATATTATCACACATTACTATGTGTGGATGCAAGAGAATTCTCCAGGACCACTCACCCCACCGTATGTTACCCCTCGTTCCCTGGCTCTCCCGGGGGACGGTCTATTTCTTTGGCTCCGTTTTCTGGTCTTGGCCACGAGGGTGCGTTAGCGGAGTGGCGACAAGGTGGCAGGCAGAGCCTGCCGGATGGTCCGTTCCGAGGCGGAGCCTCGGAACGAGGAACCTTTGGAGTGCGCAAGCCATGCTGCTGCCCGTGGCCGAAGCATGGCTTCGCCCACACGAAGGCTGGAGCACGGCTCCAGCACTCCAAATCCTCGCTGCGTGAGTATTCCTGATACCGCAAAATGCCGGAATGGCTCACCCCACCGTATGCTCCGTCCGGGCGATGATTTCGTCCTGGATGTCGGGGTGGAGGTCGATGAAAAGAGCGGAAAAACCGGCGACGCGGACGACGAGACCATGGTGCTCGGCGGGGTTCTTTTGGGCGGCGCGGAGCGTGTCGCTGGAGATCGCGTTTACCTGGAGCTCCTGCCCGCCGGCGGCGAAGAACGTGGCGAACATATCGGCGACCTTCTTCCGCGATTCGCCATCGCGAAGCAGCTTCGGGTCAATGCGGATGTTGAAGTTGTATCCCCCGCGCCAGTTTCTCACAGGATCGAGCTTCTGCACCGACTTCAGCAGCGCCGTCGGCCCGTTCCGATCGGCGCCCTGCACCGCGCCGATGGAGTCGGCGAGCGGCTTGCCGGCCAATCGCCCCTCGGGCGTGGCGGGGGTGTTCCTGCCGGCTCGAACGTGCCCGGATCGGATGACATGGTTCGCGGCCAGGGGTGTGCCGTCGCGAGGATCCTTCAAATGTGCGATGGCCTCGTTCCGAATGCGAGACAGCCGGACCGCGATGTCGTCGGCGCGCTCATCGTCATTGCCGTACTTCGGCGCGCTGAGCAGCTTTCGGTGCAGGTCCTCGTGTCCCTCGAAGTTCACCTTGCACGCCTCCGCGACCTCCTGCAGCGTCGCCTCCTTGTCGTCATAAACCACCTTCTTGATCGCGGCGAGGGAATCGACGGCATTCGAGAACCCGCCTCCGCCCGAGCAGGTGACGTTGTATTTGGTTCGGATCACAAGGTCCCGCGCGCGGTCGATGCACCCGTCCATGAAGACGCTCGTGAAGGGGAGCTGACCGTAGATCTGATGAAAGCGAAAATGCGCGCGCATGCGGGCGAAGTTATGCTCGCCCTGCCGGCGGAAGGCCTCCTTCATCTCGGCAACAAAGTCGTCAAACGTGGGGAAGTCCTTGCCGCTGTTCATCGCCTGCTGGAGGGCGCCGAGATACCCCAAGCCGCATCCCGCCTTGAAGTACATTTTTCCCGTGATGCCCAGTTCATTGCACCCGATGGGGCCGTACTCGTAGGCGTCCTCCTCGCTCGCGCCGAGGGCCATCATCATCTGCGGCACAACGGAGTCGCTCATGAAGAGGGGGAAGCTGACGCCCGTCGCCAGTGTTTCCAGGCACAGCTCCATGAACTGGGGATCGATCTTCTCATGCCATCGCACCCAGACCAGCGGCTCGTAAAGCTTGACGTCGCCCGTCGCCTCGATACACAAAAACGAAAGATCGTTCGTCAGGTCCTCGCCCGTCGTGTCCGTGCCGGACAGGCACAGGCTCTGCGTTTCGTTGTGCCAGACGCCCCAGACGCAGTTTTCGACGAACTTGATCCAGAGGTTCTCGATGAGTTCCTTTGCCTCGTCGCGCGTGATACGGCCCTCGTCGAGGTCCTTCCGGTAGAACGGGTACATATATTGATCGAAGCGCCCCGGCGACATGGAGTAGCCGTTGCCCTCGATGTGCATGATGACGTGGATGAACCAGAAGAGCTGCACCGCCTCGCGGAACGTCCGAGCCGGCTTGCGGGCCACGTGGCGGCAGGTCTCGGCGATCCCCTCAAGTTCATGTTTGCGAATTGGATCGCCGCAGGTCTCCGCCTCCTGCGCGGCGAGATCGGCGAAACGCTCGGCATAGGTCATCGCGCCTTCGAGGCAGAAGAGCATCGTGGTCAGGTACTCCGCGCCCTCGGCATCGCCGGCTGCCCGGGCCTTCTCGCGACGCACCCGGACGCGCTCGGCGAGCGCCTTGAACCCTGTATTGAGGCCCATGCCGTAGTCCACGATGATGTGCCCCACACCAGAACCGCCCGACCAGTTGGCCTGCTCCGGGTCCAAGCCCTCGACGGTCGCGCGATAGGCGTTGTAGTGGGCGGTGAGCGATTTGTCCTTCCAGAACTCGACAAGATCGTCGGGCACGTTATCGGTGACGAACGTCGCCACCTCCGGCCGCTCGTTCAGGATGATCCCGTTGTTGCCGATGCCGAACTCGGGGAAGAGCGCCCACCCGCCGAGATGCGAGGTCAGATTGCCGACGATCAGCTCGCCGGGACGGATGTACAGCGTCATCTCCGACAGCGTGTTCTTGATTCCCTTCGCCCGTTTGACGTTGGGCGCATCGGCGGGGTTGTCCTTGTAGGTTTGCGTGAAGATGGTCGCCCGCTCCGTGCAGAGGGTATCCTCGACGGCGAGCAGCTCATCTCGCAGTTTTTTGATTCGTGGTGTCATGGTCCTTCTCCGACAGCCCTCTATCTTAGTGACATTATGTGTGCCACGCCCAAGGCCGCGTCTTCGCGGGCTTGAGCGTGCGGGTGCTCCAAGACGTCCAAGAGCCGAAGACACGCTCAAACAAGTTTGAGCGTGGCACCCGCTTTCCTCGTTCCAAGGCACTGCCTGACTCTCCCCTCCCTCGTTCCGAGGCTCCGCCTCGGAACGCACTGTCCGGCAGGCTCTGCCTGCCTCCCTACTCCGATCCATCACCAATCTCGACTCGGCCGCCTTTCTTGCCGTTCGAAGAGGCAGAGCAAAAAGACATTGCCGTCCCCAGGCAGAGCCCGGGGACGAGGTACTACGGATTTGTGAAATGCCGCCCTTAGCTATCCAGCACCACGTAAAGCGTTCCCTGGGCCGAGGCTCGTATCCCCTCGGCCGCCGCTTCGATGCGCACGTTGTCCCCTGCACGAGCGACAGCATAGTTCCGGCCGGGTTCGAGACCGATCAGCAGGACCGCCCGGCAGTCGCCACCGCCGTCGATTTCCCCCTCAATCGGCCCGTCGCCGCGCCGGAAGAGTACCAACGTGCTGTCCTGGCCGTCGTTGTCGTAAATCGCTGCGCCGTCGAAGGATGCAGAGCCGACGCGCCGGGTGCGGACCGGCAGAAACTTGTCGTCCCCGTCCGTCACGGAGAGCACATTCAGGAAGCGATCGTCCAGGCGTTTTTCGGACGGCGAGACCTCCGCACGCCATTCGCCGAGTTCGCGCAGTTGGCCGTGCTCGCGCTGGATCGCGGGGATCGCCGCGTCCTTCGGATAATCCCGGGCGAACTCCTCGCGATAGTTGTGGGGCTTGCCCGTGCCGTCGTCGGCGACATAGAACTCCTGCTTGCCGAGGCCGCCGACCAGCCGGATGTCGGCTTGCTCGGGAAGAATCACTTCGTCGTAGAGCCGTCCCCGGTGTGCAGGGTCGAGGCCGTCGTCGCCTTCGACGAAAAAGGTTCGGCCCTTGACCACCGGCTTGCCAATCGAGTGCAACAGGTAGGTCTTTTTGAACTCGGCCTTCTTTGAAGTCACGCGGTCATAGACCACGATGACCGGATGGTCGTAGCTGTGATGCCTGAGGTAAACAACATGCCGCTGGAACAGGGCCATCTTGTGCGGCGAGTAGGCCTTGGTGGCGTCGCCCATCGTGTAGGCGTACTCGGGCCGGTTCTCGAAGCGCTGGATTCCGTCCAGGGCGCACTTGCCGCCCGGCTGGATGTCCTCGACGCGGCCGGGACTCTTCCCGAATGCCTGGCCTCCATCGTTGGAGAGTTTGCCCCATCTGCACTTTCCGAAGTCCTCGGCGGGGTCGTACACGAGGACCGTGTTGTGCGCGACGCTGCGGGTGTAGTAGTTGTACCAATGTCTGCTGCCGTATTTCCCGCACAAGGCGTACCCGCCCGAGTCGATCGCCAGCGGACACCGGTAGTAGACCGTAAAGCTGTTTTGATCCTTGTGGTGATGATTCATCGAATAGAAGGGGGTGGACTTGAAGACGACCAGCGTGTTCCGGTCGAAGTCCCAACGGTCCCGCATGACCGTGAAGCCCGCGTTGCGGAAGCAGCGCGCGATGGGGAGCTTGTCCGGCGGCTCGCCCTCCTTTGGGCCGAAGTGCTTGTAGAGGAGATCTTCGTAGGCAATGTATCCCTCGGACTGCGCGTTGAAATGGTTGAACAGCCACTTCGCGTGCGGGTTGTCATACTTGAAGGCGGCGGTCAGGATGTTGAACTTCTTCGGGTCGTTGTAGCTCGTGCCGTAGCAATCGCCAAAGTTCGGGTACTGGCCGTACATCTTGCGTTGGATATTGCGATCGCCGCGCGCCGTCACCGCCGCCTGGTTTCGGGGGCCGTAGATATACCAATACGCATGCTGGTTCTGCCAGCCGGTGAACAAGCTGGGCTCGTCGGTGGCGAAGTCCCACACCATATAGGGCAGCATGGTGGTGTAGCACGTGCCGTAGTCCCAGCCCATGTGGTGGCCGCCGTCTTTGCATATCCACGCATGGGCGGGCGCGATGCCGTCGCGGATGTTGCGCGCGACCTTGCCAAGCAACTCGAAGTATCGGGCCTGCACGTCCGGCGCCTCGCGCTCGATGTCCTGCCGGATGGCCAACAGGCCGACGAGCGCATAGGGGTTGGCCCAGCAGGTGGGGTGGCCTCCGATATAGCCGCGATCGCGAAAGAACCGCCACTTCGTATCCAACGCCCCGGCGATGCGCAAGACGCCCAACCGGGCCTGGTGCTTCAGGTCCTCATCCAGATGAGGATACAGCCAGTCATACAGCGCACCCACCGCGAAGACACTCCCCAGCACGTGGCACTCGGGCTTCTTGGCCGTGGCGATGTCCTGATCGAGCACCGCGATGAGGTACTGCCGGCCATAGGCAACCGAGAGCGGATTCTTGTTGATGTAGGCGTCGAGGCCATACCACATGGACGTCGTCAAATACGTGCCGGGATGGGTCCAATTGCTGAACCGCGCGACCTCTTTCCGTATCGCCTCCGTGTCGTTCGGATCGTTCGTCTTGCGCTCACGATATTTCTTGACCCTCTCCCCGAAGCGGCGGCAGTCGTCCTTTTTTGCCCTGATCCGGCCCACCAGGTCCGCATCCACGAAGAGGATGGGATGCCCCTTCTTGACCTTCAGTTTTTTCGCAGCCGCCGCGAGAGGGGATTCGCCAGCGGCAAGGACGGCCCCGCAGAAAAGCCCGAAAAAAACAGACAGCAAAAACAGAATGCGCATGGTTCAATCTCCTCGTCCGGGGCCGGAATCAGGCAGCGTTTGCCGCACAATGGGACCGTAACTCTGCGGCCTCCGCTCGGCGCGGAAGTTCATCGGAAATGCTTGTCGCTTCGAAAACTCCTGGTCGGGTCGGTGGGGCAGGTCCAGGTCCACCTCCGCCACGGCCAGGCCGGGATGGGTGACACCTTTGTAGGTTCGCGCCAGGACCCGGCCGAATTGGTCCACGATCAGGCTGCCGAGAGGGGCGTAGATGCTTGTGACGTACACCACGGCATTGTCGATGGCCCGGGCGCGGGCGACGGCTTCATATTGCGTCCGGTCGCCCCGCACGTCGCCCCAGATCGGCGTCAGGATGATCTCCGCACCGTTCAGGGCCAGGCACCGGGCCACCTCGGGAAAGAAGTGGTCGTAGCAGACCTGCATGCCGATCCTGCCCAGCTCCGTGTCGAAGACCGGATAGTCGTTGCCCGGCTGCAGACCGCCCTTCAGTTCGGAGTACGGCAGGTGGACCTTTCGGTACTTTCCCACCAATCGGCCTTGCCTATCGAGGAGCACGGCCGTGTTGTACACCGCCTGCCCCTCGCGCTCATACACACCGGCTGCCAGATAAATCTTATGCCTGCGTGCAACCCCTGCAAGCGCATCCGTCGCAGGGCCGGGTATCGGCTGGGCCACGTCCACATAGCTCTTGCCCGTGCCGACGACGGTGAGCCCTTCGCCGAAGAGGATGAGGTCGCACCCCTGTCCGGCGGCTTCTTCGGTCAGGCGCTCGACATCGGTGAGCGTCCGCGCCCACCCGCCTCGGACCGGAGGCCGGTAGGCCGCCGCGATCTTGACCCTCCGCGGACGCGGCGCGGTGGTGGGCGTCAGTCGAACCTCGCCGAAGGCCACGCTTCCGCTCTTGCCCCCGTACTGGCCAAGCAGTACCTTCAGGCCGACCGACCACGCTGGGACCTGCGTCACATGCTCGGCCAGATAGGTGTCGGCGGCAATTCGTTTCGTGATCCGGGCGAACTCCCACGTGGGCATCCATCCCTTCTTCTTCGGCCCCCGCTCCCAATCGAGACTGATGCGTGCGTTGAAGCGAGGGTCCTGGCTCCCGGTCACACGCACCAGGCACGAGAATCGAACCCACTGCCCGGCCATGGCCGACGTATCCACCCGCTGCGTGAGCCATCCCATGGACAACCCCGACGGCAGGGCGGACAGCGAGGCCCAATGTCCGCCGCTCTTCTTTTTCTTCATCGCCAACGGAGGCCGGATTTCGTCCCGATCCGCCAACCATTGCCAGCCGAGCGGCCGTCCATCCCGCCACGGCTCGAAGTTCCCGTTCTCAAGCATGTTCACTCCCTTTTCGCCGCCGGCGACCGTTTGCGAGAGAGAAAAGAGAATGCCCGCGACAAACAACGCCACCGCAAATTTCCGAATCATGCCTTTCTCCTTTGCTTCCTTCCCGCGAGCCGCCCGGCATCACGATGTCTTGTCTCCCTCGTTCCGAGGCTCTGCCTGCCTCTACTCCCCCCTTCCTCGTTCCGGGGCTCTGCCTCGGAACGGACCATCCGGCAGGCTCTGCCTGCCTCTTTAATTGCCCTTATCGGAGATTGGGCGCCCCGCTCAAACTCGTTTG
>JAADGH010000128.1 GCA_013152475.1 Planctomycetota bacterium | reverse complement strand
CTTCTGATAGGATCGCTTCCATGATACGCGAGACAGCCAACCCGAGATTCACGGTCTCCGCCCCAGGGTCGATCTGTCTCTTCGGCGAGGAGCTCGCCCCCCTCGGCCTGCGGACCATTCACATGGCCATCAGCATGCGGGTGTACCTCCGCGCCGAGACGATCGCGGAGCAAATCTACCGTGTCGAGATTCCGGCCGAGAACCGGGTGCAGGAGTTCGCACCCATGCGGCAGATCGGCCGCCGCGATCTGGAAGACCCCCTTCGCCGGGCCATCGGCCTGCTCAAACGGGAGGGGCTGGAGTTTGCGCGTGGGTGTCACTTCGAGTTCGACACGGAGATTCCTCCTGAGGTCGGCCTGGGCTACTCCGCCGCCTCCATGGTCGCGTGGGTTACTGCACTGCTTCGGCTCCACGACAAGCTTGCGGACGCCCCGGCCCGGCGGATCGCGCATCTGGCCTACGAAGCCGCGCTCAATGAGACGAGACGGGTGCAGATGGCCGACTACCTGGCCAGCGCCGCAGGGGGGATCCATGCCATCGACCACGACGAGAGCCTCGATATGACGCCTATCCCCCGTGCGCTCGATGGAATTATCATCGCCCAAATAGAGACCGGAGAGCCTCAGGCGCCAGACATCCGGCGCGCCGATGAGACCATCTCCCAAGCGGAGTGGCGTTTGAGGGAACTCGATCCGTCCCTTGATCTCTGCCGGATCGAACCCGATCGCATCATGGGTCTGCTTCAGAGACTTCCCGATGATCTTGCTGTTGCCGCCTACGCAGTGGCCGTGGACCGGAACGTAACGGAGAGGGCCTATCACCTCCTGACCCAGGCGGCCTTCGACCAGGACGCCTTCGGCGAGTTGCTGGACACCCACCACGAGATGCTGCGCGACCACCTCGGCATCGCCGTGCCGCAGATCGACCGGCTCATCGAGGTCAGCAAGCTGGCGGGGGCCCTCGGCGGCAAGCTCAACCTGCCGGACGGCCGGACGGCTACCCTCTACGCCCCGGGCCGGACCCAGACCGTTCTCGCCGCGCTCCGAGAGGCCGGCGCCCGCCCCCATGTCGTGATCAAGGCGCACGGCATGACCTTCGAAGGCATGTAACCCGCCTCTGCCGCCGCTTTTTGAATGGGTCAAACCTCGATAACTACTTACCACAACGCCGGATATGATTTGAAAACTGACATCCGGGCCTAATGTCCGAGGAATAGGTCGTGGAATTGACCTTTTTGTCAATATCAGTAATGTAACACTCTTTGGGCTAATAGGTTACGAAGGTGTGGCCTGCATAGACGCGCTAAACGCAGGGATTGATGGATCAGTCCGATGCTGCGCTCGATTGCCACGGCATAGCGTTCCAGAGGATGATGGTGTGGTCCCAGCTTGCCGTGGCAATGAGCCTGCCGTCTGGGCTCTGCCAGGCGACGGAGGAAAGCGACCCGACGTGGCCCTTCAGCGTGATCAGCTCGCGTCCCGTCCGAGTATCCCAAATCTTGGCGGTATTGTCGTAGCTTGCGGTTGCGATGCGGAGATTGTCCGGGCTGAACGCCAGGGCAGACACCCGCGCGGAGTGGCCCGCCAGCGATCGGGTCTGCCACCATGTTCTCGTGCTCCAGATCGTCGCGACACGCTTCGTCGTGCCCACCGCCAAGAGGAGCCCGTCGGAACTGCACGCGAGGGTGCATACGCCCGAGTCGGCTTCGAGAAGCTTGGCTTCCTTCCCTGTCTCGATGTCCCATATCTTCACCGTGCTGTCGGCGCTGCCCGACGCGAGCCGGCGGCCCTCGCCGATGAAGGTGACGCAGGTGACCGGGCGCCTGTGGCCCTCGAACAGGCGCAGCTCAACGCCGTCATCGGGGTCCCAGATTCGCGCCGTGTGGTCGGCGCTGCCGGTGGCGACCTGTTCCCCGTCGGCGCGAAATACGGCGGCTGTTACCGTCTCTCTGTGCCCGGTGAGCGCCACCAGCTCCTTCCCGCTCGCCACATCCCATATCCTGGCGGTATGGTCGTGGCTTGCAGAGACGATGCGCCTCCCCTGCGGGTCGAACGCCACCGCAGTGACCGGCCCGGCGTGGCCCTCAAGCGTCTTCACGCAGCGGCCGGTCTTCGCATCCCAAAGGCGAACGGTCCGGTCCTCGCTCCCGGAGGCCGCCAGTTTTCCATCCGGGCTGAAGGCCACAGAGGTCACCTTGTCGGTGTGCCCCTGAAGGACCCGGAATCGCCGCGCGCCGATGTTGTCCCAGAGGATGATGGACTTCTTGGCGTGACCGGACGCGACCTGATCGGGCTTTTTTGAATTCCAGGCCACGGAGTAGGCCACACCCTCTTTTCCCTTCAGCGTCAGCAGTTCCCTGCCGGTGGCCGCGTTCCAGATCTTCACGGTCTCGTCATGGCTCCCCGAGGCGAGACGGTCGCCGGTCGGGTTGAAGGCCACCGACCAGACCGCTTTGGAATGGCCTTTGAGGGTGCGCTCGGCCTGCCCGGTCTTCGCATCCCAGAGCCGGATGGTTTCGTCGTGGCTCGCCGACGCGATTCGTCTGCCGTCCGGACTGAAAGCCACGCAGGTCACACGGTCGGCGTGGCCCTCAAGCGTCTTCACGCAGCGGCCGGTCTTCGCATCCCATACGATGACGAGCTTGTCCGCACCGCCCGTGGCCAGGAACCGGCCGGTGGGATCGAAGGCGATGGACGTCACCGGGTCGCTATGCCCCTCCAGCGTAAACATCTGCTCTCCGGTCTCGGCATCCCACAGCCGGAGCTCGGCGCCCTTGCCGTAGGCGCCTCCGCCGGCCGCGATGCGTTTTCCGTCCGGGCTGATGGCTACGGACAGGACCGGAAGCGCGTTGCCCGACACCCTGCGGATTCTCGACAGCTTATCCATGTCCCAGAGGATTACCTCTCCCGGCTTGATCCGTTCCCCGGCGCCGGAAACCATGCGCTTGCCGTCGGCGCTGTAGGCGAGGGAGTTGACCCAGAGGGTGTGGCCCTTCAGGGTGGCGATCTCCCTGCCCGTTGCGACGTCCCAAATCTTGATGCTTTCGTCACAGCTCGCCGAGGCGAGGCGCGCGCCGTCGGGGCTGAAGGCGACGCACTTCACCCGGTCGCGGTGGCCGGTCAGCACGCGGCATTGCGGATTGCAGAGGAGCTTCAGCCGCCCCCACTCCCAGTGGCGCAGCTCGGGCAGGCACTGGTCGAGCAGCTCCTCCGCCTGCTCGGGTGCGTCCTGGTCCAACTTGGCGCGGGCGCGGGTGATCTGCGAGTAGTAGGTCTCCAGTCGTTCCTTCCGGCGGACGCTGCGCATGGCGAAATAGCCGATGAGGGCGGCGACCACCACCGTCGCCGCCACGGCGGCCGCCATTTTGTGCCGCTGCGCGGCCTTTCGGACGCGGTAGAAGACGCTTGCGGGGCGCGCCTCAATCGGCTCGTTCGCCAGATAGTGCTCGATGTCGCCCCCCAGTTCGCCGGCGGAGGGATAGCGATGGCCGGGGACCTTCTCCAGCGTCTTGAGAATGATGGTCTCTAAGTCGCCCTTCAGATGCTTGTTGAGCAGGCTCGGCTTTTTCGGCTCGGCCAGACAGATGTTGCGGACGATGGCCATGGGGTTGGGGAGGTCGACGCGATAGGGCATCCGGCCGGTGAGCATGAAGTAGAGGATCACGCCCAGCGAATAGACATCGGTCCGGAAATCGACCTGCTCGATGCGTCCTTCGGCCTGTTCAGGGCTCATGTAGGCGAAGGTGCCCATGATGGCGCCTTCCTCGGTCATCTCGCTGGCGGTCGTCGTTTCCGACTGGAGGACCTTCGCCAGGCCGAAGTCGAGGACGCGGGGGGCGCCGTTTCCGTCGATGAGGATGTTTCCGGGTTTCAGGTCGCGGTGGGCGATGCCGCACGCGTGGGCGTGGGCGATTGCGTCGCAGATGGCCTTGAATATCCGAAGTCTCTTTTTGGACGACGGCTTCTGGCGCGCCAGGTATCGGTCGAGGGGGACGCCGTCCACGAATTCCATTGTAAAGTACGAGCGCCCGTCCGCCTCGCCGAACTCGTAGATGGGCACGATGCCGGGGTGGTTGAGGACGGCGATGGCGTTGGCCTCGCGCTGGAACCGCTTTTTCTGTTCTTCGAGCTCCTCTTTGCTTAGGTATGGATCGGCCGCCTTTTTCATGATTTTGATGGCGACCGTTCGCGCGGGGGCGAGTTGCTGCGCCTTGACGACATACCCGAAGGAGCCTTCGGCGATTTTTCCGATGAGCTTGTAGTTCGGGGGCAGTTTGACCGAGAGGTCGAGTTCCCGGGCCATATCCCACTCGACATTCTCCGTGGGTTGAGCGGCCAGGTTTCTTTCTTCGTCAGAAGGCTCTTGGTTCATCGGCAATGCTCAATGCAAGGGACCACCGCCACAGTGGCCGCTTATTTTCGCGCATGAGGTTTTTCATGTCAAGACCCGGCAACGCGGCTTCGAGATTCATATCCCGCGCTTTGCCGTTGACCCCCGTCGCAGGATGGGGTATCATAGGAAAGGTGGAAAAGGGCCACATGGAGCGGACAACATGGCTTAGGAGGGAGTAAAGATGAGGAATGGCGCAGTCGTATTGCTGGCCGTGGCGTTGTTGGCGTCGTGGACGGTAACGGAGGAGGCTTTCGCAACGGGAAGGAGCTTCAAAGGGCAGAAGGCGCCGGAGATTATGCTGAGCAAGGCCGCCAACTGCAAGGAAAAGCCGACACTTGCAAAGCTCAAAGGCAAAGCGGTGTTGGTCGAGTTCTGGGCCACGTGGTGCCCGCCCTGCCGCAAGTCGATCCCCCACCTGATCGGGATACACAACAAGTATAAGGACAAGGGGCTGGTGGTAATCGGCATCACGAAGGAAGACCCCGCAACGGTCAAGACCTTCATGCAGCAGAACGGGATGACCTACATCGTCGGCATCGACGCCGCCGGCCGCACGAACAAGGCCTACGGCATTCGGAGCATTCCCACGGCCTACCTAATCGGCCCTGACGGAATCGTCGTATGGGAAGGCCACCCCATGTCGCTCAAGGAGTCCGACATCGAGGCGGTGCTGGAAAAGGTGGAGAAGAAGTAGCCGCACATCAGACCGCAAACAGACGGGCCTCATCTCCCGAAGGAGGTGAGGCCCGTTTTTTGTACATCGATTTCACGTCGCCTCTTCGGCCCGCGCCGGCGTCAGGATGCGATAGAGCGCCGGCACGATGAAAAGCGTCAGGAACGTCGCCACGGTGATGCCGAAGATCACGGCGAAGCACAGGCCGCCCCAGACCGGATCGGACAGGGCCAGGGGGAGCAGGCCGATGACCGTGGTGACGGTGGTGATGACAATGGGCCGCAGGCGCGATCGGCACGCCTCCACCAGCGCCTCCGCGACGGCCTTCCCCTCGCGGACGTTCACGTTCGCCGTCTCGATCAGGACGATGGCGTCGTTCACCACGATTCCCGCCAGGGAGACGAGGCCGATCATTGTCGGGAAGCTCACGGTGAACCCGGCCAGGAAAAACCCCGTAAAGACGCCGATCAGCGACATGGGCAATGTGAGTAGGATGATGAACGGCTGGACGAACGACTTGAACTGAACGACCAGCACGGTCAGGATCAAGAGCAGTGCGACGATCATCGATGCCATCACGTTTCCGAAGGCCTCCTTCTTCTTTGCGGCGGCGCCGATGGTCTGGATTTCATGGCCGGGCTTGCGGTCCACCGTTTTCAGCTTCGCCCCCAGCTCGTTCAGGACCTGCGCGGCATCCACGCCGACCGCCTCTGCGGAGACACGAATCGCCCGCTGGGCATCGTAATGAAAGATGCCGGCGGGCTGCGTCTCGGCGCGGAAGTCGAAGAAGCTCTTGATGTCGTCCCACGTGCCATAGAGGTTCTGCACGCGCAGGTTCGTCAATTGACTGGCGCGGCGCGGCCGACGGAAGTCGAACTCGCCGCGCGGATGGCCCCAGTCATAGCGCACACGAATCGGCCGGTCCTTTTCGCGGCTGTAATACGTGGCCACCTTTTCACCCGTCACGGCCTGGTAGAGCTCGTCGCCCACCATCTTCACCGACCCCTGCGCGGCGATGAGCCGGCTGAGGTGCGGCTTCAGGATCAGGGCCGGGCTGTCGTCGGGCTGGTTGGTGCGGATGTCGACGATGCCCGGTTTTTTGTACAGCTCCTTCACCACGACATTTGCCAGGCGGCCGCACTCGTCCAGGTCCGGGCCGGAGATGCGCACCTCGATAGGTGGGAAGCGCTGCGGACCGTCATAGACCTCCGTAAACTGGATGCGCGCGTCGAGCAGCCCGTCCGTTCGTGCGTTCAGCGCCTCCCGGACCTCCTGCACAATCTGCATGCTGTCCTTCTCGCGCTGCGAGCGGGGGACGAGGTAGACCTTGAAGCCGACGAAGTGCTGGGCCTCCTTGTTGCGGACCATCTCATCCCAGTCCGTCTCTCCACTGGGGCTGTTCATGCCGAGGAAGGTGACGACCTTCTGCACGGCCGGCCAGTTTGCCAAGTCCTGTTCCAGCTTGCGGGCGACCTCATCCGTGTCCTTGAGGTTGGTCCCGGGGGGGAAGGTCAGGTCGATGTTGAAGTACTTGGCATCGGTCTTCGGGTAGAGCGTCCAGGGCAACATGCCGTAGAGCAGGCAACTGCCCAGGAACAGGGCCAGCGCGGTCCCGGCAGCGCAGGCCGAGCGAAGGCGGCTCGCCACCACCCACTTGCCGAGCCATGCGCCGTACCGTCCGGCCACCCTCTCCGTCAGCCGGTCGCCCAGGGGCGGTTTTGCGCCGGGGGCGGCGGGCCTCAGGACGGCCCGCCCGAAGGCCGGGAGGATGAAGATGGAGATCAGGTATGAGCAGGCGAGCGTGATGGCTACGGTAACCGGGATGATCCGGACGAATTGCCCATCGATCCCCGGCATGATCGCCAGCGGCAGGAACGCCACAATGGTCGTCAGCGTTCCCGATAGGCTGGGGATCGCGTATTTGGCAATGGTCTCCCGGACCGCCCCGAAGGGGCCTTTTCCCGCGCCGAGGGCCTCGTGCATGCCCTCCATGATGAGAATGAAGTCGTCCACCAGCAGGCCGAGAGCGATGACGAGGGCCATCAGCGTGAGCCGGTTCAGAGAGTAGCCCATCAGCCCGACGAAGATCAGTGTGCAGAGAAACGTGAGCGGGATGGCCAGGGCCGACAGCACGGCCTCGCGCCCGCCGAGGGCCAGGAGGAGCACGGCGAACACGAGGAGCATGGCCTGCCAGCCGTTGGAGACCATCATGCCGAGGTCGTGGCGGATGTCGTCGGCCTCGTCCTCCAGAAAAAAGATGTCCAGGCCGGGTTCCTTGCTTTCGTAATGGCGAAGGAGTTTCTTCACCGTGTCGGAGGCGGCGAGGGTATCGCTCCCTGCGCTGCGGATGATCTCGAGGACGATGCCGCGCTGGGGGGGCATGTCGCGTGTGGTGATGCGGACGATTTTCTCCTCCGGCTCCACCGTGTCCGTTACCCGCGCCACTTCCTCCAGACGGATAACCCGTGCATCGCGAACGGCGATGGGCATCTTCCGCAGCGTCTCGGCGCTTCGGAATCGGGAGGGTATCTTGAGCATGCGCGTGACGTTCGATTCATAAGTCGAGCCGAAGGGGTAGTTCAGGTCGCTGTCGCGAAGGACGCGGGTGACTTCTTCGGCGGAGAGCCCCAGCCGGGCGAGGGTGTGGGGGTGGAGCTCCACCTCAATGCTCTCCCCGCGCTGGCCGGAGAGGTTGACCTTGTTGATGCCCTTCACGCGTTCGATCCGGCGCTTCAGATCCTCTGCCTTGCGCGTGAGGTCTTCGATCGGCATGGGCGCCGTCATGACAACGTAGAGGATCGGCATGGCGGACATCTCGAACTGCTCGATCTTGGGCGGCTTGGCGCGGTCGGGGAGTTTCGGCTTGACGGCGTCGATCTTGGTCCGGAGCTTGCGCATGCTCTTCGCCATGTCGGCCTCGACGTAGAAAACGACGAGGATGTTGCTCATGCCCGGCTGGGAGTTGCTGATGAGCTTGTCGATGCCGGGAAGGTCGCGCAGCTCCTTTTCGAGTTTATTGGTGACATCGGTTTCGACGGTCAGCGGGTCGGCGCCGGGGTACTCCACGGTGACGAAGGCCGCTGGGATACGGAGCTCCGGCCACTTGAGGCAGATCATGTTCGTGGCCACGCCAATGCCCCCCGCGACGATGACCAGCGTCAGGAGCACCACCAGGCGAAAGTTGTTGACGATGCCGAGAAAGAGCCCCTGCTTGGCCTCGCCGGCGTCTTCCGCACTCATTCCTGGCCCTTCACGACGATGATTTTGTAACCGTCCCGGAGCCGGTATCGCCCGCGGGCGGCGACCTTCGCACCCTTCTCGATGCCGCGGAGGACCTCGAAGCCGTCCGGGAAAATGCGGCCGACGGTGATCTCCTGCTGCTTCGCCACGCCGGATGGGTCGCAAACGAAGGCCATATACTTCCCCTCGCGCATCACGAGCACGTCGCGCGGCGCGATGACGACGTCCTCCCTGCCCACACGGAAGCGGCACTTGACCAGCGCGCCGTGCACCAGCCGGTCGGCCCGCTTCGTGATCTTCACGCGCACCTCGACCATTCGCGTTCGGATGTTCCGGGCGGGCTGGATGGCGGCGACCTCGCCCTCGCCCAGTTGCACGGAATCGTCGGCGTCGTCGAGGATGGCAACGGGGCCGCCGAGCTTGAGCCTGACCGCCTCTTCCGGCAGGAGCATGGCCTTCGCCCAGAGGGAGTCCGGATCGATCAGGACCATGGGGCAGAGGTTGAGCAGCTTCTGCGGGTCGGTCACCTGGACGAAGCTCTGGTTGGAGAAGTAGTCCCCCTCCCGGATATTTTGGTAGGCCACAATCCCGTCGATGGGCGCGATCAGCTTCGTGTACTTCAGTTGCTCCCTGGACAGCTCGAGCTGGGCCTTGCTCTGGTTCAGTTGAGCGCGCGCCACCTCGATGTGCGCTTTGGATGTGGTGTAGTTGGTTTCGTGTTTGCGAAGGTCTTTTTCCGCGTCGTCGCGGTCCTGCAGGCTGACGGCGGCGCGCTTGACCATGGTCTCGTATCGATCGAACCGCTTTTTTGCAAACTCCATCTGCCTCTTGTCGCCGTCGGCCTGGGTCACGGCCTCGCGGAGTTCGGCCTCGGCGGACGCCACCTGGCATACCGCGATCTTATACTGCGCCTGCTCCACCTCGTCTTCCATCTGCGCCAGCAGCTCGCCCTTCTTCACCAAGTCGCCGGGCATGAGGGGCAGGCCGTCGGGGCGCTTCTTCACCATCGCCACGCGGCCCGAGGCCTTGAAGTAGAGGAAGTAGCGGCGGGTGGATTCCACGTTGGCCAGCGACTCGATCTCCTGGTCCACCGTCTCAGACTCGATGACCCGGACGGTCACCGGCACTTCCTTGTGCAGCTCGCCCGGCTGCGTGCGGACCTTGTAGTCCCGATATCGCCTGGCACTGAGGATGGCGACGACGATAAGAACAACGACCCCCACCGCGCCGATGGCAATCCGCTTCATGTTCACTCGCGCCATGCGATAGCGCCTCCGCTACGGGACTGAACCCCCCGAACCATTCGCTACGGAACAACAATCCCCCGGATCATGTTCGACTTCGGATCCGTCATGGTCTGGATGCCCTTCTCCACCTCGTCGAGGGAAAAATGGTGCGTGATCATCGACGCCGTGTCGATCTGGCCGCGGCCCATAAGCCTCAGCGACGTGGGGAAGTCGCGGCAGAAGCCGAGGATGCCGTAAAGCGTCATCTCGCCGAGGGTGATCCGGCCCATGTTGATCTCGTCATAGTCTTTGCCTGTGAAGCCGATGGGCATGAGCGTCGCGCCGCTTCGGGCGCAGTCCACCATCTGCTTCAGCGTTGCGGGCGCACCGGCGGCGTCGATGACCACGTCCGCGCCGTCGTCGTTCGTGGCCTTCATCACTTCCTCGACGGTGTCCTGCTTCGAGGCATCGACGATGTGATCCGCACCGAACTTCCTGGCCATCTCCAGCTTGAAGGGCTGCAGGTCGGCCACCAGCACCTCCGCGCCGGCCAGCTTCGCCACCTGGAGGACAAAGAGGCCGATGCACCCCAGGCCGAGGACGACGACGAAGTCGCCCACCTGCACGCCGCAGCGCTTGATGGTGTGCACCCCCACCGACGTCGGCTCCGTCAGCGCCGCGTGCTCGAAGGGGACGTTGTCGGGGACCTGAAACACGAAGTCGCCGTTGGCGAGGACATACTCCGCGAACGCCCCCGGCGCGTTGTGGCCGATGATCTGCACGTTCTTGCACACATTGTATGCCCCGGTCCGGCAGCCGGCGCATTCGCCGCAGACGTAGAAGAACGTCTCCACCGCCACGCGCTGCCCCGGCTTCACGCGCGTCACATGCGGGCCCACCTCGGCGACGATACCGCTGCACTCGTGTCCCAGGATGATGGGACACTCCATCAGCGGGTGCTTCCCGTGGTAGCCCGTTACGTCGGACTTGCAGATGGCGCAGGCCTTCACCTCGACCAGGACCTGATTGCCTTCGGGCTTGGGTTTCTCGATCTCCTGCATCTCGATCTTGCCGGGTTCGGTGCATATCGATGCTCTCATCACATTCTTCCTCCATGCAGACAGGATGTTATTTCACTCATATCAAAATTCATTTTTCAGAAATTTCCCCATCAATTCGTGCCCCTTGACCCGGATGCTCGATTTCTTCGCCTCCCGCTCCGAAAACGCCCTGCCTTCCTCGGTGAACTCCAGCGATGTCGAAAACACGGCGAACGGAACCGGGTCGGGCGCGTGCGTTCGGGTGCGGATTGGCGTCGGGTGGTCGGGCATGACGAGGATCGCATACTCCCCGAATCGCTTCATGCCCTTGAGGATCGTCCCGACCGTGAGCCTGTCGAAGCGCTCGATGGCCTCGACCTTCTCCTTCGGATCGCCGTGGTGCGACGCCTCGTCGGGGGCCTCGACATGGACATAGACAAAGTCCTTCTTCTTGAGCGCCCGAAGCGCCTGCTCGGCCTTGCCCTTGTAGTTGGTGTCCAGCGTGCCCGTCGCGCCCGGCACGTCGAGGGCCTCCAGGCCGATGGACACGCCGATGCCCTTGATGAGGTCCACCGCCGAGATCACCGCCCCGGACAGGCCGAACTTGCTCTTGAACGACGGCAGCCGCAGCGCCCCCCCCGACCCCCACGGCCAAATGGACGTGGCGGGGCGCTTGCCTTTCGCGATCCGGCGTTCGTTCACCGGGCAATCGCGCAACATCTCCTGCGATCTCAGAACCAGGTCGCGGAGGACTTTCTTCCTGGGCAGATACTTCCGCGAGTTCTTCCCGAGAATATCATGCGGCCCCACGATGTCCGGCTCCGGCGGCCCGTTGCGGATGAGGAGGATGTGCCGGTAACTCACGCCGGGGAAGAACCGTATCTTGCCCGTCTCCATGTGCCGGCGGATGAACTCGATGATCTTTCTCGCGTCGGCCGATTCGATATCGCCGCAGCCGTGATCGATCATCTCGCCGCTGTCGATGTCAATCGTAACGAGATTGCACCGGTAGGCCATGTCATCGCGATGGAGCGTCAGTCCCATCGCCGCCGCTTCCAGGGGGCCGCGGCCGACGTTCCGGAAATGCTTCGCGGGATTGTAGCCGAAGATGCTCAGGTTCGCCACATCGCTGCCGGGCCCCATGCCCTTCGGGATGGTGCTCGTCAGGCCGATGACTCCGTGCGCGGCGATCCAGTCCATATTGGGCGTGCGTGCGGCCTCGACAGGCGTGCGAAACTTCAGCGCCTTCAGTCGATAGTCGGCCATGCCATCGCCGATCAGAACGGCATACTTCATCCGAGCCATCCTCCGTGAAAATGCGAGACCAGAGGATACCACAAGCCCGGTGCGTGCGTCAACAGGCAGCCAGCGCGGCAGAGGGCTTTGCTTTGCGGAGGGCGTGGAGTGAAGAGAGAAACGGCCCGGAGACGGGCGGTGATTGTGCGCCGGTTCTCTCCGGACCGAATGGGGATCGAGACGTTACTCCTGCTCGCCCTTCTCTTTCAGGTCTTCGCCTTTCCTCTCGTCAGAGGGCGTCTCTTCGTGCTCGGTTCCTTCCTCGCCCGCGCGGCGCTTGGACTGGGCGATGATCAGCACAAGGGCGAGGATCACGACGGCGGTGATGATGAACCACTCCCAGGGGAGCTTGTTCTTGATAGTGGCTGTCAGGTTGCCCTTCTTGGCGATGTCGGCGAGCCGGAACTCCCAGACGGCCTTGCGGTGGCCCCAGAACCAGACCCTGAGCCATTCGAAATATCCCGGCTCTTCTCCTTCTTCGTAGTAGCTGCCGTTTGTTTTCAGGATGCGGCCGGGGAAGTTGACCACGAACTTCAGTTTGTATTCGGAGAAGACGCTCTTTGCGAGAGTGTCGCCCGGGTCGCTGGAGTCCTCGTCGAGGCTGATTTCCGGCTTCTCCTTTGTCGATTTCGGTGCGGCTTCGCCTTTCTCGGCGGCCTCCTTGGCCGCTTTTTCCAGTTGTTCCTGGAGGGCCTCCGGGCTCCGGAAGACACGGGTGAAGACCAGATTGCCCTTTTCGTCTTCCTTGAAGGAGATGCTGCCGCCCTCGAAGAGAGGGATGGAGGGGAACTTCTCGTCGTTGATGTCGTCGAACTCGCAGGTGATCGTAATATGCCGGTAGCCCCGTTCGCGGCCCTTGTCGATCGTCGGCCCGTACTTGATCTTGATGACCTTCTCGATGTTGAAGATCCGCTCGGCCTGGTCCTGGGAAAAGGGCAGGCCGAGGCCCGTCTGCTCGCCTTTGGTTTCCTTTTCTTTCTGCTCGGCGATGGCGGCGAACTTTTCGCTGGTCCAGTAGTGCATGGTGATCGTACCGGACTTGTCGGAGTTGAGCGTGATCTCTTCTTCATAGTTGATGCATCCGGCGGAGAGGGCGATCAGGAGGCAGGCAAAAACGATGCGGGGCGCGAAGCGCTTACTTCTCATACTCTTTGCAGTCATCCGGTATCTCGTCGTCAGGGGCATTGACCAACATACTGTGCTTCTTGCAGCGAAGTGTTCCTTTCTCCGAGTCCTTGTCGGCGGCATGGCGGCAGGAGAGACAGCGCTCCAGGTTCATCTGCCTGCCGCGGTCGTCCTTGTCGGATTCGACGGCGTCCTCGTCACATTCTTCTTCCGGGTCACTCATCGGTTGCATAGACACAGCCAGGATGTCCGCCGCCTGTCCGGATCACGTCCCTCACCGGCACACATGTAAAGTGTCTGCCCGTCACGGTCTTATGGGGTCCAAAGCGATAGGGATAGATCTCGCAACGGTACTGCTTGCCGTTGCGCACCAAGTGTTCGCAGGGATGGCCGTCCGTGGCCCCGCAGCACACGCCGCAGCGGCGGCACCTGTCCTCGTCGTTTGGATCGTATCCCGCTGGACGCGGCCTCATCATGGGACCTCGGCCGCAACCTAATGGCGTTCCTTGCGGAGGGCATGCTCCAGCTCGTCCAGGTCCTGGCCCTTCGTGACCAACGCGGCCTTCTCCCGGTAGCCCTGCGCTTCCTTGCGCAACTGGCCCGCCCGGTCGATATACATCTTGGCGAGCGATTCCGTCCGGTCCGCCTCCCGGTCCTTCTGGTCGGCGATCGCCTCGAGATACTCAATCTGCTTCTTCTGCTTAATGCTGAGATCCGGCTTGCTGGCGCAGCCCCAGAGGCCAAGCAGGACGACGCTCAGCGTCAACGCGGCAATTTTTTTCATTGCCTCTCCTTTCATTCATGACGCAGCAAAAGACCTCTTCAGGGAAAGACAAGACATGTGATTCTACCAAAACTTTTGCCAAACGCAAGCCCAATCACAAAGAAATTTTCGCGCCCTTACTTCTGCAGGCGTCGTCTCTTCCGGAACCGCTGCGCCATGAACTCCTCCACGTCCGCGGGCGTGTGCAACTCGGTCCGGTCAGCCCCGTCGTCCCCCTCCTCGCAGTCGTGCTCGGGGTGTTCCGTGCAGATCCTCGGCTTTCGCTCGTAGATAGCGCACCGGCTGTCCAGGGTCAGATACCGGCACTTGCCGTCAAAGTTGATGTACCAATCGCCGTCCTCGATGAACACGCTCACCCCTTCATGCGCCACATACCAGCGGATGTCGTCGAAATCCGCCTTGCTCCGCGGCTTGTCGATCTCCACCGCCACATATCGGCAGCATTTCCCGCCGCAGGCCTTGCACTTCTCAAGCGACACCGCAACGCTTTCCCTACCGCTCATCTCTGCTTTCCTCTGTTTCCTCCGGGGACGTGGGTAGAATAATCCTCTTGAAGCCGACTCCCTTCGCAACGTCCAGCACCTCCACCACCACCCCGTGCGCCACACGCTTGTCGGCCTTGATCACCAGCGACTGGTCCTTGTCGTCTTGCAGCGCCTTCCGCAGGAGGCCGGACAGCTCGCGCTTGCCCACGAGGCGATCGCGAAAGTAAAGCTGGCCCGTTTTATTGATCAGCACGGCCAGGGACTTCACCTTGCTCACGTCGGCATGCGCGGCGCGGGGGAGATCGAGCTTGATGTTCGGCTGCTCTACGAAGGTGGACGATACCAGGAAGAAGATCAGCAGCAGGAACAGCACATCGATCAGGGGCGTGATGTTCAGGTTCGGCTTGCGCCGCTGCTTTTGCCGAAACTCCATCACGGCTTGCCCCTTTGCGCGCGCTCCGGCGCCGGCCGCTTCTGCCCCGCCGAGGGGGAGTAGAGCTTGTTGAGAAGCAGCGTGGCATAGCGCTCGATCTCGAGCACCAGGTCGTCCACCCGCTTGCTGAAGCAGCTGAAGGCGACCAGGCAGGGGATCGCCACGATCAGGCCGACGACCGTCGTGTAAAGCGCCTTCTTGATCCCGGCCGAGAGCAGGGACGCCTGGCCCACGCCGACCTTCGAGACCACGTCGAACACCTGCACCATCCCCAGCACGGTGCCCAGCAGGCCCAGGAGCGGCGCGATGGCGGCGATGATCTCCAGGGCCACCAGCCCGCGCTCCAGCCGGTGCGCCTCCTGCCGGCCGGCGAGGGTGATCTCCTCCTGGTTCTCCAGGCGCGGGAGCGAGCGGTTCAAGAGGCCCACCTTGATGACATTGGCCAAAGGGCAGTTTATCTTCTCAAATCGCTCCAGCACGCGCGGCGCATCCTGGGGGGAGGTCATGGCCTCCAGCTCCTCCACCAGCTTGCTGGGGATGATGCTCCGCCGTCGCAGCGCGATGGTCATCTCGATTGTCATCGTCAGGCCGACGATGGAGCAGAGGATGAGCGGCGCCATGATCCAACCGCCCTGCTGGAGGAACGAGAAAATCGACGAAAATCGAGTCGCGATAAATTCCAAGACAATCCCTCACATCTCAGTAGCCGTACAGATAGAAGATAACGGGCTGGACCCGAAGCTCGTCCTCGGTGATGAAGTCCGGGAAGGGGTCCAGGTTCGTGCTCTCGATGCACCGTTCGATCTCGGTCGCCATGATGGGGTCGCCGCCGTCGCTGACCACATCCACATCGCTGATCGTCCCGCTCCGATCGATCTTGAACCGGAAAATGAGCTTGACCCTGTCCGGCGTCCCTATGGTCGCCATGCCGGCCTCATAGCGGCGCAGGATGAGCCACGTTCGCTCCAGGCGCTCGATGATGTGTTTGTAATAGACAGCGTATTGATCCACTTTGATGTTGAATGACGGGGCTCCCTTTTTCCCCGCGCTCGACTGCGGGAACATCGACTTCACCTTCGCCATCTGCCGCGGCGGCAGCGTGGGAGAAGCGGGCTCCACCTTCGGCGGGACGGGGGGGGCGGGCGTCGGCTGGGGCAACTGGGCGACCTCGACCGGCTTGGTCGGCTCCTCCGCGGCTTTCTTCCTCGGTCCTTCGACGGACACGTCTTTCTTCTCCGGAGATGCCGCCGCGATGTTTGGTTTGGGTTCCGGTTCGGGTTTTATCGGGGGTGTTGTCGTTTCCTTTGGCGCGGCGGCCGTTTCCTTCTCTGGCCCCGGTTCGGGTTTGGGCAACGCGACAGGTTCCGGTTTCGCTGGAGCCGGAGGCTGCGGCTGGGCCGCTGCCATCGGCTGGGCCGGCATCGGCTCCGGCGGAGCGGGCAGCTCGGGGGCGGGCGGCTTGGGGTTCGTCTCCCCGAGTGTGGCCTCTTGGTCGAGTGCGGTCAGCATCTCGGACTTCCCTTTAAGGTTCGGAATGCCGTCGGGCGCCTTGTCCTTGGGCGCCTCATCCTTTGCTGTGCTCTGCTCCACACCGCGCAGGTTCGTCTTGGACGCGGGCTTCTCCTTGTTGGCCTTCTCGTCCACAAACCACTTCTGCTTCTTGGGCTTTGGTTTGGGTGGCTTCTCGGGAACCAGGTCGAAGACCAAAGGCTCGTCTTTCTTGGGCTTGGGGACCTCCCCGGGGCGCAAAAGGAACCCCATCACGTCCTTCGACCCCAGCGTGAAGAAGTGAAGAACGATCGAGATCGCAAAAGCAAATACCAGTATTCGCCTTTGCTTCATTGCGGAGGATCACCAACAAAACGTATGAATACCGGAAAAACGCGCTTCTTGTGGATTTTACTTGAATCCCCGCGACAATGCAACGAAATTCAAAGCCGCCCCTTTGCGCGACTGCGAAATATACGCTTGACGACCCTGCCCATCCGGGTATAATGCGCGCCATGAATCTCGCCGATCTGTTCACCAGAACGTGCTCCCGATACGCCTCGCGCGTCGCCGTGGCCGACGAGACCTCCTCGCTCACCTTCGGGCGGTACCTCATGGCCGCCCGGCGCATGGCCGCGCTTCTCTTCCTGAAGACCCGACGGCGTCACGTAGGCGTCATGCTGCCGACGTGCAAGGAGTTCGTCATCACCTTCTTCGCCGCGCTCCTGGCGGGCAAAGTCCCGGTGCCGCTGAATTTTCTGCTGAAACGCGAGGAGCTCGAATACATCATCGGCGATGCCGGGCTGGATACCGTCGTCAGCGCCCGGTTCTTCAGGGAAACGCTCGATGGTCTTGTGGAAAAACCGATCTATCTGGAGGACCTCAAGGGTCGTCGTGGTGTGCCCCTCCCCTGGCGGTTCCGGCGCCGCGAGGACGACACGGCCTGCATCATCTACACCTCCGGCACCACGGCCAATCCCAAGGGCGTCATGTTGACGCACCGCAACTTCCTGGAGGACCTCCGGGGCTGCGTCGAGCAGGTTCACTTCGACCACAACGACATCATTCTGGGCGTGCTGCCCCTGTTCCACAGCTTCGCCCTGACCACGACAGCCATTCTCCCGTTTTACATCGGGGCCAAGACCGTCTATCTCAAGCGTTTCACCGCCCCTGCTGTTCTGCGCATGATCGAGGAGCACAGGGTCACCGCTCTCCTTGCCATCGCGTCCCTTTTCCGCGTCCTGGTGCGGACGATGACGGCGGAAAAGGGCACGTATGACACGTCGTCGCTCCGGCTCTGCGTCGCCGGCGGCGAGGCGCTGCCGACGGAGCTGAGCAAACAGTTCGAGGCGGCCTTCGGGATGCGCTTGTTGGAGGGGTACGGTCTCACGGAGACCTCGCCCGTCATCTCCGTCAACAGCCTGGAGGAATACAAAATGGGCACGGCAGGCAGGCCCCTGCCGAACGTGCGCGTGCAGATCACCGACGACGACGGCCACCCTCTGCCCCCGGGGAAGGAGGGGGAGATCTGGACCGCCGGGCCCCATGTGATGAAAGGCTACTACAATCTGCCCGAGATGACGCGCGAGACCATTACCCCCGACGGGTGGCTGAAAACCGGCGATATCGGCAAGCTGGACGAGGGCGGCTTTCTCAGCGTCACCGGGCGGAAGAAGGAGCTCATCATCTCCAGCGGGGAGAACATTTCGCCCAATGAGATCGAGTTCGTCATCACGCAGCACCCGAAGGTCTTCGAGGTGGCCGTCGTGCCCATGCCCGACAAGACCCGCGGCGAAGTGCCAAGGGCCTACGTGGCCCTTCGGCCGGGAGAGAGCTGCACGGAGAGGGACATCAAGCAGTTCTGTGAGGGGCGGCTGGCCAAGTATAAAGTGCCCAAGGTCGTCGAGTTCCGCGACGAGCTTCCCCACGGACCCACCGGCAAGGTATTGAAACGAGCGTTGTGAGCGACCCTGCGTCCCAGATCGAGTTCCGCGATTTTGACTTCGAGAGACACTTCGCCTTCGCCCTCGATCACCACTTCGAGCTGATTCGGGAGCACCTCCCCGACTGGGACGCCGGCCAGGCCGGCGCGAAGCTCTACGAGGCCCATGTCAAGGAGATCACCCATGACCCCTGCTGCCGGATCTGGGTGGGCGAGCTGGAGGGCCGACCGGTGGCATTGATCGAGGCATCGTTCCGCCCCAACTTCAGCCCCGCCGTCGGGCACATCTCCGACGTCTACGTCGTCCCCGACCTCCGCCGCCGGGGCATCGGCGCGCGCATGATGAAGACGGCGGAGGACTGGCTCAAGTCGCAGGGGGCGTCCTCCGTCGATCTCAATGTCAACGCCCTCAACGAAAACGCCATCATCCTTTACCGGAAGCTCGGCTACGACACCCACCAGCTCAACATGAAGAAACCTCTCAAATAGCTCCCTCCTTTTTTCCTTGCCTTTTGGGGCAACGCAGGTAGACTGTCCCTTCCCTCGTCCCTCGTCCCTCGTCCCTCGTTCCCAGGCTCTGCCTGGGAACGCACCATCCGGCAGGCTCTGCCTGCCTCCTCACTCACCGGCCCAATCGAGCTACCCAGGGCGTGGCGATGAAGAGGCGGAGCCGAAGGGAATGCCGTCCCCAGGCAGAGCCCGGGGACGAGGTGAAGCTGCTCAAATAACCCTCGCAGCGGATCGGCTATCCTGAGCGGGTCCGTTTGCCCCTCTGCGTCATTCCCGCGAAAGCGGGAATCCATATGTGCCGGCAGACTCCCCGAAGTCCTGGATTCCCGCTTTCGCGGGAATGACACCTGTTCCTGTCGTAACTGAGGCATTGCGGCTCCCTCCTTTTTTCCTTGCCTTTTGGGACAACGCAGGTAGACTGTCCCTTCATCGTTGGTTCCGTCAATCTGTTTTGGGAGATGAGAAATGTTCAAGAGTGCAATGCTCGGATGCGGCGGGCGCGCCAAAGGCCACGCCAAGGCGTATGAACACGTGAAGAAGACGCAACTCGCCGCCGTGTGCGACATGAACGAGGAACGGCTGAACCCGTTCGCGGAGGAGTTTGGCATCCCGCAGAAGTATACCGACATCCACGAGATGCTGGACAAGGAGAAGCCCGACATCCTCCACATCGTCACGCAGCCCGATCTGCGTGTCCAGCTCCTGACCCTCGCGCACGAGGCGAAGGTCCCGGCCGTGATCGTCGAGAAGCCATTGGCGCTGGATTCCGAGGACTTCAAGGCCATCCGCGAGATCAGCAAGACGACCACCACCAAGATGTGCGTCAACCATCAGCTCCGCTTCCATCCGAGACTGCTTGATCTCCTGAGCGACGTCCAGGAGGGACGCATCGGCGACGTGCAGTTCATCGACGCCAGCTCGCGCCTGAACCTGGCCGGCCAGGGCACGCACGTCCTCAACCTCGTGTTCTGGATGAACGGCGGCATGCACCCCGACCTCGTCTTCGGCAACGCCTGCGGCACAAGCCAGTTCGACGGCACACACCCCGCGCCGGATATGGCCGTGGCGCAGCTCAACTTCCCCAATCGCGTCCGCTGCCTCATCGCCAACGGCGTGAATGCCGTGGCCACAAGCGACGACGAGAAGAACCACATGCACAAACGCATCGCCGTCTACGGCACGCGCGGGTTCGTGCACTGGAAAATGATGTCGTGGGAGCGCTCCACGACGAAGGTCGATTTCGAAAGCGGCGAGAAAGACTATCGTGACGAAGACGTCCTCGGCCAGGCCGGCTTGACCGACGCCATGTGCGACTGGCTGGAGGACGACAAGAAGGTCCACCCGAACTGTCTGGAGCAGTCCCTCGCCGAGACGAACACGGTGCTGGGGCTCTTTGCCAGCACGGTTCACGGCAAACCCATCGACCTGCCGTATGAACCGGAAGACGGCCTTCTGGGAAAATTGAGGGCGAAGCTGGAATAGGGACGGGGCGCCCTATCATTGCGAAAAGTAAAAATGGGGACAGGCCTGGCGTCCGGTCTGTCCCCATTTTTCAGACGAAGCAATCTCGTCCTCGAAGGACGAGATTGCTGTGTTGTGTGCCACGCTCAAGTTTCGGCTTGAGCGTGCGAGTGCCGGACCGGCGCATCGCAAGACACGCTCAAACGAGTTTGAGCTTGGCGCCCCAGGCGACAGGCTTGTAATGACACACGCGGGAATATCGAGTCAGATGCGGCCGGAGTAGTCCGCCCAGATTTTTCCGATGGACTTCATGATGGCATCCTCGACGAACGCCATGCGCTCTTTCCGTTCCTCCGCCCCAACGCCGGCGGCGTCTATCTGCTGCCCCAACTGGCCCGCGAAGGAGGCCAGGTCTTTGATCTGGTCCAGGGCGGCGGAGGCGCTGATCGTGCGCATCACATTTTCCTCCTTGTTCGATTCTGTCGCCCGCATCGCCAGGTCCGCCGACCTCCAAAGCACCCCGACCACATGGAGCGGCGCGTCGGAGGGATTGCTTGCGGAGTGTTCGACATTGGCTGGAATGAGAACCACGTCCCCGGCGAGCACCGTGTTTTTCTCCTCGCCCACCTGCATCTCGCCCATGCCGTCAATGACGACATAGACCTCCAGATCGCTCATGTGCGAGTGCGGCGCCACGGCCTCTCCCGTGGCCAGCTTCATCTCCCAAACCGACTGCACGCCTCCCTCCTTCCCCTCGAACGGGAAGGCCGGGTTGCCGTTGAAGTATCGAAGTTCCATCGTGGTGTGTCTTCCGTGTGATGCTATCGCGCCTTATCCGTGTTGCAGATAACGAAGATCGTGCGCCCGGGCTGGAGGACCGACGGGTCGCCGAGCTGGTTCAGCGTCGTCAGCGTGTCCGGCCCCACACCGAAGCGCGACGCAATCCGCCAGAGCGTGTCGCCCTTCCGGACCTTGTATTTCACCAGGGCCTTGTTCCGCCCCGGAACTTCGTAGAGCCGCCGGCAGAGCTCGGCGTCGGCGCAGGGCTTCGGATCGCCGGGGATGCCGAAGAAGGCGTACATCTGCCGAAGGAACGGCGTGCCGCGCTGATAGTCCATCAGCGCCTTCTCGGTCGCCTCGTCGAAAACACCATCCTGGAACTCGTCATGAACAAATCCCGCCAGACGCAGGCGCTGCTGAAGGACACGAACATCATCCCCCTTCATCCCCTTCCGAAGGACACGCGAGCCGAACTCCGCCTTCGGAGGAGGCGCAGGTTTCTCCGGTTTGGGGTGATCGGCAGGCACCGGCCTGGGAGGGGGAACAGGCTTCTCCTTCGCGGGGACTGTATGCGGCGGCTGTTCCGGCGCGGCGGGAGGGGGCTGGGCCGGGCCCTTTTTGAAGTACACCCAATACCCCAAGGTTAGAACAACTGCCGCGAGTGCAAGGATAATAAGGTTCCGCAACATATTTCCTATTTTAACTCGCGTGCCCGAACTCCCGCAAGGAAAAATGGATTGCGGCCTGCTTCATTCTTGTAAAACGACATGCCAAGATGGTATTCTATCACAGGCACACCGCACGGAAAATTGTGAGGATGGCTTGACATGATCTGCGCGTCCCTGACTTCCCCCACGATGCAAACGGCCCTCGCCGACATGAAGAAGGCGTGCGAGGCAGCCGACATCGTCGAGATACGCCTCGACTACATCGACTCCCCGGCCGTCAAGCCCTTTGTCGAAAACCGCACCAAGCCCATCATCGCCACGAATCGCCCCACGCGAGAGGGCGGGAAGTACGAAGGCGATGAAAAGAAGCGCATCGCCCTCCTCCGCGAGGCAGCCGCCGCGGGATTCGACTACATCGACATCGAGCTGGACAGCGTGGAACGCCTCGGCGAGCATGGCGCGAGCAAGGTGATCGTGTCGTACCACAACTTCAAGCAGATGCCTGACAACCTCAGGGAGATCCACGAACAGATCGTCGCCGCGGGCGCGGACATTGCCAAGCTGGCCGTCATGGCCACGGACATCTGCGACACGCTCCGCATGTTCGACCTGCTCCGGGACGTGAGCATCCCGACCATCGGCCTGTGCATGGGCGAGGAGGGGGTCATCACGCGCATCCTCGGCCCGCGCTTCGGGTCGTTCCTCTCCTTCGGCACGCTGGCGGAGGGGAAGCAATCCGCGCCGGGACAGATTCCCATCCGCGACATGCGGGGGCTCTACCGGGTCAACGATCTCGACGCCGAAACGAAACTCTACGGCGTCATCGCGAATCCCGTCGCCCACAGCATGAGCCCGGCCATCCACAACGCGGCGTTCCAGGAGAAAGGCATCAACGCGGTTTACCTGCCCCTGAAGGTGGCGGATGTGCGCCGGTTCGTGGCCGAGTTCAAGAAGCTGGACATGCAGGGCTACAGCGTGACCATCCCGCACAAGGTGGATGTCATCGACGTGATGGACGAGGTGGATGAGTTCGTCAGCGACATCGGCGCGATGAACACGGTGGTGAACCGTGACGGCAGGCTGTGTGGCTACAACACCGACTGCCTCGGCGCACTGCGGGCCATCGAGAACGTCATGGGCGGCGAGGAGCCGCTCAAGGGCAAGCGCGTGGTCATGCTGGGAGCGGGGGGCACCTCCCGCGCCATCGGCTACGGCATCAAGGCACGCGGCGGCAAGCTGACCATCCTGAACCGGACCGTGTCGAAAGCCGAGAAACTTGCCGGCGAGATCGGCTGCGAGTGGGGTCCGCTTGATCGGCTGACGGAGATCGAGTTCGACGTGCTGCTCAACACGACGTCCGTCGGCATGCACCCGAACGTGGACGACACCCCCGCCCCGACCGACGTCCTGAAGGAGGGCATGATCGTCTTCGACGCCGTCTACAATCCCATGGAGACCCGTCTTCTCCGCGAGGCGACCGAGCGGGGATGCGTGACCGTCAGCGGCGTGGACATGTTCGTCAACCAGGCCGTCGCGCAGTTCGAGATGTGGACCGAGACCGACGCGCCGGTGGAGCGGATGCGGCAGGTCGTGGTCGAGCGGCTGAAGGTGCGTTAGCTCCGGTTGCCGGTGGGCCAACGTAGAAGAGGCTTCCAGCCTCTTCCGAAGCGGGTAAGCATTTAGCCAAATGTAGTGGTCGGCATTTGAACCCCCAAAAGGCACTGTCATTCCCGCGAAAGCGGGAATCCAGGCCCTTGATGACTCGTGGATTCCCGCGTACGCGGGAATGACGCCCGGCCACCCACTTGGCGAAATGGCTACGGAAGCGGCAAGATGCCGCTTCTACGTTGGGGCAAGCGGAAAGTGGTCGAACGGCTCAGTGGGAGTTAGTTCCGGTTGCCGGTGGGCCAATGTAGAAGAGGCTTCCAGCCTCTTCTGAAGCGGCAAGATGCCGCTTCTACGTTGGGCAGGCAAGAGAAGAGCCATGGATATTGAACAGCTCATGAACGATCTGTTTTCTGACGGCTACCGGGAAGTCCTGAGTGCTTGCTCCGTTCGCGAGCCCGGCGACGAGGGCTACGAAGCCGCGGAGCGAAAGATACCGGAGAGCCTCGTCCGCTGCATCTGGTTCGACCGGATGTTCGCGGAGGACGGCCTCGAAACAGTCGATGGCACGCCGGTCACGATCGCATCCCCCGGACGATGGAACGTGGAGGCCGGGCCGGACTTTCGCGATGCGGAAATCTCCTTCGCCCCCCTGACCAGCACACGGGGGGATATTGAGGTCCATGTCCGGGCCTCGCACTGGCGCCGGCACGGCCACCACGAAGACCCCGGGTACGACAATGTGGTCCTGCATGTGGCCCTGTTCGTGGACACACCCGACAAGCACGTGAAGACCAGCGCCGGCAAGAAGGTCCCTCAGTTCGAGCTGAAGGACATTATCCAGGGCGAGCCGCTGGAGCTGCTCGACTCCATCGACATCGGCGCGTATCCCGGCGCGGCAAAGAACATCACGAAGCGATGCCGGGAGCTGCTAACCAGGCGGAAGAATGCCGACACGTGGCTCGGCCGATTCCTGGACCTTGCCGGGGATGAGCGGGTCATCGCCCGCTCGCGTCGGCTGGAGGAATCCCTCGCCGGTCGCACCCTCGACCGCGCGCTCTATGAGGGCATGATGGAGGCGCTGGGATACAAGGCGAACAAGGAGCAGTTCAAGGAGCTGGCGAGGAACGTCGGGCTCGACGACATCCGCCGACTTGTCCCGCCCGATGTGCCCGAGGAGGACGGCGCGCTAACGATCCAGGCCCTCCTCTTCGGCATGGCGGGGCTTCTGCCCGCCGACCTGCCGGAGTCAACCGATCCCGAGACCGAAGAATACGTGGACACGCTCCGGACCCTCTGGGGCCAGATGAAGAGCAACCTGAAGCAGAAGCCGATGGAGGCCGACGCGTGGTCCTTCTCCGGCGTGCGCCCGACGAACTTCCCTGTCCGCCGCATTGCCGGCGCGAGCTATATCCTGGCCTCACACCTCGAAACGGGTCTTGTCCGCGCCCTTCTCGGCGCCATCGAGAGCACGGCGGGGAAGAAGAGCCGAGTTGGTTTCCGCGCCCTGGAAAAGCTCTTCACGCAGCCGGGCCGGGGCTACTGGGCGCAGCACTGCACCTTCGGAGGGAAGCCGATGCCTCGGCCCATGAGCCTGGTCGGCAAGGAGCGTGCGACGGCAATCGTCCTGAACATCGTTCTGCCTCTGCTCCTGCTCCATGCACGCCGGGAGGAGGACATTGCCCTGGAGCGGAAGCTGCACGCCATGTATGCGTCGCACGGGAAGATGGCGGGCAACAGTGTGACCCGGTTCATGAGGGGGGTTCTGTTCCGCGACGAGGACCACGCCGTAGAGATAATCAAGACCGCCCGCCGTCAGCAGGGCCTCTACCAGCTCTTCCGTGACTGCTGCGACAACGCCGAGGCGACCTGCCGAACCTGCTTCTTCGCCCGGGCCATTGCCGAGTGATCCGCGTCCACCACGCCGCACGGCAAGGCGATCACGGCCCACAGCAGTGTTGCAAGCAAGGTGCGTCGCATGGGGGCGCCCTCCCTTCCTCCCGCTCACTCCAACACCAGATACCCCGCCTCCTCCAGGCGATAGGCCGAGCCCATGGGGCCGACCCAGCAGATCCATTGGCCCGTCTCGTTTCGGTGGACAGCGAGGTTGAAGGCGAGCTTCGCACCCGATCTTGGCTCGATGCCCGCGGCGGCGAAGGGGATGGCCCACTCACAGGTCCATTCCTTGTCCCCCACCTTTGCGGCGTAGCGCACGGCCTTGCCCAGTTTCTCCGCCGCCTCCGCCGGGGCCCCGGCGAGAGTTACGCTTTCGTGAAATCCCGAGAGGAAGCCATGAAGCACGAAGATGGGGCCGGGCTTCTCGCCGGAGAGGTCCTGGACGTTCACCTCCATCGCATCGGCTGGTCCCCACTTCTCCTTCCGCACGAGCTTGGACACGTCCTTGATCGGCACGGTCACGGCAACATAGAGGCGCTGGTCGTCGCGGCACACTCGCGCCGAGCAAGGGGCGCCCTCGATGGGTATGCGCTGGGGGGTCTGCTTCATGACCAGCGTTGTTTCCGGCCACTCGCCGGGGGAAAGGACGCCGTCGATCTGCGGCGGATTTGCGACCTTCTTTGTCCTAAATGGAGTTGTATTGCGGGGATAGGGCTTGGCCTTCGCGGGCTTCGGGGGCGGCTTGGGCATGCGGTCGAGCTGGAGCGGGTGCTCGCGCACGCCTTCCGCCTCGACAATGGGCCAGGTGGCGCGGAGCGGGTCTTCGTACGGTCCGATCTTCTCGACGGGGATCTGCTTGATGCCGAGCTTATGGGCCGGCGAGTCGGGCTTCAGGCGGTAGTCATCATTCTTCGCATCAACGAACATTGGATCGGCGACGACCGAGTGCGCCTCGAAGCCGAGCTTCTTCCACTCCTCCCATTGCTTCTCGTGCGGGACCTTGAGCCCTACACGCAACGGCTGACCGAAGTGCCAGATCAGGTTGTAGTCCGACTCCGTCTTGTCGTAGGGCAGTTTGCGCTGCCGGTAGAGCGCCGCGTCCGGGTCGGAGTAATAGCAGATGTTCCGGAGGAATTTGTTGCCGGCCATCGTCACCCACTCGTCGTAGTTCGCATTGAACATCTCCGGCAGACCGGGGTACTTCTGGTAGGCGGGCAGTTTGCCGTACTTCATCAGCTCGTTCTTCAGCCCCTCGGCCTGCTTCTCGCTCAGGGGTTTCCAGGGGCTGTACCACATCTGCGCCGTCTTGCAGTCGATGATGTAGTTGTTCTCGATGATGTTGTCGCGCCCGCCGTGAATGAACGGACCGCCAAGGACAATCCGCGCGCAGATGTTGCCGTAGACCTTCGTGCCGCAGGTGAAGTTATCCAGATAGATCCCCCAGCAATAGTAGGGCGACACCCACTCGTCATCGCGGTTCCTGCCGAAGCCGAGCGTGTCGTGGACGAAGTTGTATCGCAGGACCGTGCCGCGCTTGGTCCAGTTGCTGTTGCAGGCGTTGATGCCGGCGGTGTCGGATATCTCCGTGTTGGTGTGGTGGACATGATTGAACTCGACGATGTGGTCGCTGCCGTTCCAGCGGATGCCCTGGCGCGGCGTGTCGTGAATCAGGTTGTGCGAAACGCGGTTCCCCACGCCGTTGCAGGAGACGCCGCTGCCGGCCTTGTTGAGGATCCCGGTGTGGTGGATGTAGTTATTGTCGGCGTAGTTGTTGCCGGGGGTCAGCGTCTCGCGGTCGCCCCCGCTGATGCCGATGCCCTGGCTGCCGACGTTGTAGATGTCGTTCCCCACGACGCCGTTATTCCTTCCACCGTCTATGCTGATGGCCGATTTGTAGAACCCGCCGATGTTGCGGATCGTGTTCCTGGCGATCAGGCAGTCGCTGGACTTCCACGCGTTCACGCCGTACTCGCCTGCGCACTCGATGGTGAAGCCCTGGACGGTGACGTGCGCCGTTTGCCACAGGCTGATGATGCTCTTCGTCGTCGGCGCGGTGACGACGGCATCGTTCACCGGCCCCGGCGGCCAGAAGTAGAGCGTCCAGGTCTTTTTGTCCAGATACCACTCGCCCGGTGCATCCAGCTCTTCGAGCAGGTTGCGGACGTAGAACCGGCACCCCGGCTTCATGCCGAAGCGCCGGTCGCCCAGGCGGGCCTCGAAGCTGCGGTTCTTCTTCAGCTTGATGATCCCCTTTTCCCTGTCCACCGACTCAATGCCCACGATATGATTCCACCAGTTGTGGTTGGGGATAAGAAAGACCTCGCCCCCCTCCGGGTGGGCCCAGTCGTGGATGTCCTCGGGCCGGACATGGAGCGTCCGCCGCTGCTCGGCCGTCTCATCGAGAGGCTTGCCATAGTGCCGCACCGGCTTGCCGGGCACAAAGGCCCAGCCGCCGCAGATGGGCGCATCGGGTTCGAAGTTGGGGGTGCGTGCCATGTGCTGCCACTTGCCGTTGTAGTAGAGCTGGCGGAAATAGAACTTTGGAAAGCCCTGGGCCTTGAGGTCGGCCTTCAGAATCTTGCCCTTGTACGGGACGAAACCGGTGATCTGCTTGCCGCCCACGAGGACGGGCTTCTCGTCCTTGTAGGCACAGTAGACGATCCGTCCGTCTTCCGTGCCGGCGTCCTCGGGACGGAGCTGGAGCGTTTCGGCGATGAAATACATTCCCCCTCGGACGAACACCGTTGCGCCGTTCGGCAGGCCGTTCGTCTTCTTCAGTTCCCGGATCGCATCGCGTGCGCGTTTGAGCGTAACAAAGGGCCCGTCGGTCTTCCCGGCGTTTGGCTCGGCGAGTTTGCCCGACCAGTCATCATTGCCATTCGTGGCTACGTAGAGCACGGCGCGTTCCTGCGCCATCGCGGATGCCATCCAGAGCAGAACCGTCAAGCAGACACACAACCTTCTCACCATGATCACGTCCTCCGGCCACAAGTTCCTCAACAACGCCGGAGGATTGTAGCACATATCCACCGCACAGCCAACTGGCAATCCATTACCGGAAGCTCGTTGCTTTTCACACCATTCCGTGTATAATTCTTGGCTTACAAGGTAGAAGCGGCATCTTGCCGCTTCCCGAAGAACCTGGAAGGCCCTCTACATTGGTAGAAGCGGCATCTTGCCGCTTCCCGAAGAACCTGGAAGGCCCTCTACATTGGTAGAAGCGGCATCCTGCCGCTTCCC
>JAADGH010000192.1 GCA_013152475.1 Planctomycetota bacterium | reverse complement strand
GTGAACAATCCTCCCGACCTGAATGCCATCATCGCCAATGTGGTCAAGACCATCGACCAGGTCGCGGACTTCACCTCCTCCATCGCCGAAGGGAAGGAGTTCTTCAAGTCGCTCAAGGACGCCGGCCCGAAGCTGAACAAAACACTGACGGCCCTCCAGGAGATCACCGAAAAAATCCGCGCCGGCAAAGGCACGATCGGCAAGCTCGTGAATAACGACGACATCTATAAAAAGGCGGACCAGATCGCCACTTCGCTGCGCACGGCCAGCGAGCGTCTGGCCGGAATCATCGGCGACAACGAGGGAGAGATTCGAGAGGCCCTCGCCGCCATCAAGGAAAGCGGACCGCAGGTCAAAGAAGCCATCACCAGCCTGAAAGCCATCGCACAAAAGATCGAAAAGGGCGAGGGCACGATCGGAAAGCTCGTCAACGACCCCGGCCTGTATGAAGACCTCACGGAAACATTCGGAAAAGTGAAGGTGCTGTTGGCCAAGGTCGAGAAAGGCGACAGCGCCGTCTCCCGGTTCATGAACGATGAGAAATTTTTCGAAGAGATCAAGTCCTCTGTCGCCGCGCTGAACAGCGTGGCCCAGAAGCTGGACAAGGGGGAAGGCACCGTCGGCAAGCTCATCAACGACCCCACGCTTTTCGATGAAATGAAAAAGGTTGTGCAGGAGGGCCGCGAGGCCGTCCGCGGCGCCAAGGAGCAGATCCCCATCGGCGCCTTTTCGTCTGTCATTTTTGGCGCGTTCTGAGGGGTTGATATGTGCGGAATTATGGGATACATCGGTAGGGCCGATCACGCGGGGGCCATTGCGCTTCGAGGTCTCCAACGGCAGGAGTATCGCGGCTACGACTCCTGGGGCATGGTCGTCCTTGGCACGGGCGGTATCGTCAAGGAAAAACACGTGGGCCGGATCACAGAGGAGCACCTCGACGGGCCGGTCGCCTCCGCCGCCGGATCAATCGCCATCGGCCACACACGGTGGGCTACACACGGCGCCGTCACCGAGGAAAACTGCCACCCGCATTTTTCCTGTGACGGCCGGATTGCCGTGGTCCACAACGGCATCATCGAAAACTACGATACCCTCCGCTCCCACCTCGAGTCCTTGGGCCATCGCTTCCGGTCGGAGACCGACAGCGAGGTGATCCCGCATCTGATCGAGGAGAACTTGAAGTCTGACGGCCTACTCGAAAGCGTGTCCGCCGCCCTCCGGAAACTGAAGGGCACATTTGCGCTGATCGTTGCTGCCGAGGGAAACGACGAGCTGATCGTGGCGCGGCACGGTTCACCGTTGATTATCGGATTGGGCGAGGGCGAGACATTCATCGCCTCCGATCTGGCCGGGTTCCTGGACCACACGAGCAGCGCCTTATTCCTCGATGACCGCGAAATGGCCCTCGTAGGCGAGGAGGTCCGCGTCCTGAATTACCTCACGGGCCAGCCCGGAAAGAAAGAGGTCCGGGAGATTCAGTGGAGCGCCGGCGCCGCCTCCAAAGGCGATCATGACCACTTCATGCACAAGGAAATCCACGAGCAGCCCGACGCCATCGCCCGAACCCTTGAGTCTGAGGATCAGCTTGAGGGCATCACGTCGGAGGACATCGACCGGATCATCCTCGTCGCGTGCGGGTCGGCCTGCTATGCCGGCATGGTGGGTCGGTACATGTTCGAGCAGTTTGCGCGCATCCCCGTCGAGGTGGACCACGCCTCGGAATTCCGCTATCGCGATCCGATCATCGGCGAGCGCCATCTGGTCATCGCCATCACCCAGTCCGGCGAGACGATCGACACCCTGGAGGCCGTCCGCGAGGCCAAGCGCAAAGGTGCGCGGACGCTCGGCATCTGCAACGTCCGGGACAGCGCCATCGCCCGCGAGTCGGAGCAGGTGTTCTACACGCAGGCCGGGCCGGAGATCGGCGTGGCCTCGACAAAGGCCTTCAACTGCCAGCTCGTCGCCCAGTTCATGATCGCCCTGCACTTCGGCCGGGAGCGTGGAACGCTGGACGACGGCGAGGCGGCCGAACTGCACGGCGAACTGGCCAAGGTCCCCGGGCTCGTCGACGCGGTCCTGGTGGATGAGCCGGTGATCGTGGACCTGGCGAAGACCTACTGTCACCAGTCGAACTTTCTCTACGCCGGCCGCGGGGTCAATTTCGGCATCGCTATGGAGGGGGCCCTGAAGCTGAAGGAGACCTCTTACATCCACGCGGAGGGCATGTCCGCCGCCGAACTGAAACACGGCGCGATCGCCCTGATCGACCACGACATGCCGAGCGTGTTCGTTGCGGTGAGGGACGGAACCTACCAAAAGGTGATCAACAACATGCAGGAGGTGAAGTCCCGCGGCGGGCGGATTATCACGATTGCGAATGATCGGGACGAGAAGATCGGGAGCGTGTCGGACCACGTTTTCTTCGTGCCCGACGGCATCGAGCACCTGCTGCCATGCCTGACGGTGGTGCCGCTGCAATTGCTGGCCTACCACATCGCGCGGCTGAGGGGGTGCGACGTGGACAAGCCCCGGAACCTGGCGAAGTGTGTGACGGTTGAGTAACCAAGGGATCATGAGGGGTTGAGTCATGGAGCTCCGACGGGCAGCGCTGGACGATGCGAAGGGCATCGCGCGCATCATGAAAGAGGGCTACAATATAGACACCATTGCTGACGCCGAGGGTGTTTTTACTGACGAAATGGAGAGGTTCCATCGCTATGTCGTGGCGACCATGGGATACGACATCATGGGCTTTGCCAGTTGGACGCTTCGCGACCTGCCCCGGCACGAACTGGCGGAGCTGCGTCGCATCGCCATCCACAAGGAACATCGCCACAAAGGCATCGGCGCGGGCTTGTTTTACTATCTGGTTCAAGATGCCAAGAGGTATTACCACGAACAGGGCTTCCGGTTGAGAAAGATGTTCACCACCTGCCATGCCTCCAACAACGTGGCCCGGGCCTTCTATGAGAAGATCGGCTTCAAGCTCGAAGCCACGCTGAAGGATCACTACTACGAAGGCGAGGACGAGTGCATCTACTCGACGTTTTTCTAATAAGCGGTTTCCACGAGGACAGAAATCACGATGAAAACCAAAGACATCATCAAGCTGTTTGACAAATACGTCATTCCCAACTACACCCGCTACCCCGTCGCCATCGTCCGGGGCAAGGGCGCCTACGCCTGGGATGCCGAGGGGAAGAAATACCTCGACATGTTCCCCGGCTGGGCGGTGGACGGGCTGGGCCACTGCCACCCCAAGGTGGTAAAGGCCATTCGAAAACAGGCCGGCAAGCTCCTCCACGTCCCCAACACCTTCTACATGGAGCCCCAGGGACGGCTTTCGGAGCTGATCTCCAAGCACTCCTTCGGCGGACAGTGCTTCTACTGCAACAGCGGCGCCGAGGCGAATGAGGGGGCCATCAAACTTGCGCGACTCCACTCGGCGAAGGGGAAGTACAAAATCATTACCATGAAAAACTCTTTCCACGGCCGCACGCTCGCCACCGTCGCCGCCACGGCCCAGCCGAAATACCACAAGGGCCTGAAACTCGACCGGCTGGTGAAGGACTTCACCTACGTGCCCTACAACGATCTGATGGCGGTGCAAAAGGCCGTCGATGCGAAGACCTGCGCCATCATGCTCGAGCCGATCCAGGGGGAGGGCGGGATCAACATCGCCGACACCGCCTACCTCAAGGGCCTCCGGAAGCTGTGCAACAGGAAGAAACTCCTGCTCATCTTCGACGAGGTCCAGACCGGCATGGGCCGGACGGGCCAGTACTTCGGCTACCAGCACTCCGGCGTCGTCCCCGACATCATGACCCTCGCCAAGGCCCTGGGCGGCGGTGTGGCCATGGGGGCCATGGTGGCGAAAAAGGAAGTGGCCAAGGACCTCGTCCCCGGCACCCACGCCTCCACCTTTGGCGGCAATCCGCTCGTCTGCGCGGCGGCGATTGCCGTTTTCGATGCCATCGAGTCGGAGGGGCTTCTTAAGCACGCCCGGACGATGGGCGAATACATCCTGAGCAGACTCCGGGACCTTCAGGAGACGTTCAGCATTATCAAAGAGGTCCGGGGCAAAGGCCTGATGATCGGCATTGAGCTCACAATGTCCGGAAATGACATCGTGAACGAGTGCATGAAGCGCGGCCTCCTCATCAACTGCACCCACGAGACGGTGCTCCGGTTCATGCCGCCCATGGTGGTGAAGAAGACGCATGTGGACCGGTCGGTTAGTATCTTGGCAAAGGCCCTTTACGCGGTGGTGGAAAAACAGCGATGAAGTCGGACAACATCGTTACCGTTGCCGATCTGCCTCGCAAGAACATCGAAAAGATTCTGCGCACGGCCCGCAGTCCGTGGCCCTCGATCAGGCCGAGAACCGAATGCACGTACAGAAGGCAATCCTGAAGCGACTAATGTCGTAGGAGAGATGATGAGATCAGACGGAAGACAGTCGGATGAATTGAGACCGGTGAAGATCACCCGGGGATATACGAAATTCGCGCCGGGATCGGCGTTGATCGAGGCAGGCGATACGAAAGTCATCTGCACCGCGTCCGTTGAGCATGGCGTTCCGTCGTTCCTGTACGGCTCGGGCCAGGGGTGGCTCACGGCCGAGTACGGCATGCTGCCCGGTTCCACGGCCATGCGCAAGAAGCGGGATACGTATAAGGTGGACGGGCGCACGACGGAAATCCAGCGCCTTATCGGGCGGTCGCTCCGCGCCATCATCGACCTGACGCCCCTCGGCGAGCGGACCATCTGGATCGACTGCGATGTGCTCCAGGCCGACGGCGGCACCCGGACCGCGAGCATCACCGGCGCCTATGTGGCCTTGGTCGATGCGCTGAACTGGATGATCGGTCGGGAGATGATCCAAGTCGCCCCGCTCACAGGCAAGGTGGCCGCCGTCAGCGTCGGGATTGTGGACGGGCTGCCGGTCCTCGATTTGAACTACGCCGAGGATTCCCAGGCGGAGGTGGACATGAACATCATCATGACCGACGCCGGGGAGTTCATCGAGCTTCAGGGCACGGCCGAGCATGGGACCTTCGGCGAGGCCCAGCTTCAAGAACTGCTCGCCCTCGCAAAGAAGGGCATTGCGGACCTGTTCAGGACCCAAAATGAGGTCCTGAAGGACTCATGACCGACAACCGCACGCTCGTCATCGGCACCCGCAACCGGAAGAAACTCGCCGAGATACAACGGCTGCTCGACGGTCTGCCGGTGGTTCTGAACACCCTCGATGACTACCCCGAGGCGGGCGATGTGGAGGAGACCGGCAAGACGTTCAAGAACAACGCCGTCCTCAAGGCCGCAGAAACGGCCGCCGCCATCGGGGAGTGGACGGTGGCCGACGACTCGGGCCTGGAGGTGGACGCGCTCGGCGGCCGGCCGGGGGTCTACTCCGCCCGGTACGCCGGGCCGGAGCAGGTCGACGAGAACAACATGGCGAAGGTGCTGAAGGAACTCCGGGATGTGGAGATGGAGCGGCGCACGGCGCGATTCAAATGCGCCATCGCCCTGGCCGCCCCGGACCGGCTTCTGTTTGTGGTGGAGGAATCCTGCGAGGGCAGGATCGCTTTGGGGCCCCGAGGGACATCGGGCTTCGGTTACGATCCGGTGTTCGTCCCGGATGGATACGGCAGGTCCTTCGCCGAGCTCGGCAGCGAGATCAAGGACCGCCTGAGCCATCGCGGCAAGGCGCTGCGCAGATTCCGTGAGGAACTTAAGAAGCTCCTCCAACAAGACAACGACCACGGGAGATGATGAATGACGGACAGAGTTATCGGTATCGACCTCGGCGGGACGAACATCAAGGCCGGTGTCGTGGACCTGGAAGGAAAGGTCGTCCAATCGGGGAGCATACCGTCGGAAGTGGACAAGGGCCGCGAGGCGGTGGTGAAGAATATCTGTCACGCTGCGGAGAAGGTCATGAAGGATGCGGGCGTGAAGCCCGACCGCATCAAAGGCGTCGGCCTGGGCGTGCCGGGCACGCTCGATCTCGAGGCCGGTGTCATCCTCTTTTCCCCGAATCTCCCGTGCCTGAACGAGGCCCCGATCCGCGATCTCGTTTCCGAGCAGCTTGGAGTCCCGGTGGTGCTGGAGAACGACGCCAACGCGGCCGCCTGGGGGGAAAAATGGGTCGGCGCGGGCAAGGGGGCGCACTCCCTCGTCATGTTCACCCTCGGCACGGGGATCGGAGGCGGAATTATCATTAACGACGAGATCGTTCACGGCTCCAACGATGTCGCTGGCGAACTGGGCCACCAGACCATTCTGTGGAACGGCGAGAAATGCGCCTGCGGCAACATCGGGTGCGTGGAGAGGTACGCCTCCTGTCCGGGAATGGTTCGCCGGATGAAGGCGGCCATCGCGCGGGGCGAGCCGTCCAGACTGATCGGCGATTTCGAAGCCGCCGACATCACGAGGGCGGCCCAGGCGGGTGACGAGACGGCCCGGCGAATCGTCGAGGAGACCGGTCGGATGCTCGGCACGGTGGCCACAAATATGATGCACATCCTCAACCCCGAGATGATCATCTTTGCGGGCGGGATGATTGCCGCCGGCGGCTTCCTGCTGACCCCGATCCTGGACGAGGTGAAAAAACGGGCCTTCGAGGCGTCAAAGAAGGGATGCCGGATTGTTTTTGCCGAACTGGGCGGCGATGCCGGCTTGATCGGGGCGGCGGGATGCGCGCTGAAGGCGGCGGGAGGAAAATAGCTCACGGATGAAACTGGAGTCACTGCGAAACTTTTCCATTATTGCCCACATCGATCATGGGAAGTCTACTCTTGCCGATCGAATGCTCCTGCGGGCCGAGGCCATCACCCCCCGGGAATTTCGCGACCAAATCCTGGATGACATGGACCTGGAGCGCGAGCGGGGCATTACCATCAAGGCCAGGGCCGTTGCGCTCAGCTACAAGCACGGCGGGGCGCAGTTCACCCTGAACCTGATCGACACGCCGGGGCATGTTGATTTCCACTATGAGGTCTCGCGGAGCCTGGCCGCCTGCGAGGGGGCGCTTCTCCTCGTCGATGCCGCCCAGGGCGTGGAGGCCCAGACAGTGGCCAACTTCTACAAGGCGCTGAGCAGCGACCTCATCATCATCCCGGTGCTCAACAAGATCGACCTCGCCCAGGCGCGACCGGACGAAGTGATCGCCGAGATGGAGAAGACGCTCGATGTCGATCCGTCCGAAGTGCTGTGCGTCAGCGCCAAGACCGGAGCGGGCGTCGAGGAGGTGTTCCAGGCCATTATCGACCGCGTGCCGCCTCCCGATGGGGACCCGGACGCCCCGGCCCGTGCCCTGGTTTTTGATTCGGTGTTCAACGACTATCGCGGGGTCATTGTGTATCTGCGAATGGTCGATGGCGTGATCGAGGCAGGACAGAGCGTTCGATTTCTGAAGTCCAAGGGAATCTACGAGGTGTCCGAGGTGGGGGTGTTCACCCCGACGAAAATCAAACCGACGCCGCGCCTCTCGGCGGGGCAGGTAGGGTATCTCATCGCGAGTATCCGCACGATCCATGATGTGAAGATCGGCGACACCATCACCACCGAGGGCGTGGGGAAGGTTGAGGCCCTGCCGGGCTATGCCGAACCGCAGCCGATGGTCTTCTGCGGGCTCTACCCCGGCAACAACTCCGACTTCCAGCCGCTGCGCGAGGCGCTGGAGCGGCTCAGCCTGAACGATTCGTCGTTCCAGTTCGAGCCGGAGTCGTCCAAGGCGCTGGGCCTCGGCTTTCGCTGCGGGTTCCTTGGGCTGCTCCACATGGAGATCGTGCAGGAGAGGCTGGAGCGGGAGAGCGACATCGAGGCCGTGCAGACCGCCCCCAACGTAACTTACGAGATACTGAAGCACGACGGGACGATTGTCCATGTGCACAGCCCGGAGCAGACGCCCCCCCCGAACGAGATCAGGGAGTTCCGGGAGCCCGTCGCCCGAATCAACCTCATCATCCCCTCCGAATACATCGGGGCGATCATGAAGTTGGCCGAGGAGCGCCGAGGTGGGTATGTGAGCACGGAATACCTGAGCCCTACGAGGGTGATCCTGACCTATGACCTGCCGCTGGCGGAGATCGTGTACGACTTCTATGACCGCCTGAAGTCCGGCACGAAGGGCTATGGCACAATGGACTACGAGATAACCGGCTTCGAACCGGCGGACCTCGTCAAACTGGATATCCTTGTGGCGGGCGACCGTGTGGACGCGCTCTCCACCATCGTCCACCGACGGGAGGCGGACCGCCGCGGGCGGGCGCTGGTGAAGAAACTGCGCAACGAGATCGACCGGCACCTGTTCGAGGTGGTGATCCAGGCGGCGATCGGAAGCAAGATCATCGCGCGCGACAGCATCCCGCCGCTGTCGAAGCATGTGACGGCCAAGTGCTACGGGGGCGATATCACCCGCAAACGGAAACTGTGGGCAAAGCAGAAGGAAGGCAAGAAGCGGCTCAAGAGCATCGGCCGGGTGGAGATACCGCAGGAGGCCTTTCTGGCCGTCCTCAGCGTAGAAAAGTGAGCGACCCGATACCCATGACGGAAAAAGACGAAAAAAAGACAAACCAGGACAAGAAGGATAGGGAGCAGCCCGCGGCCAAGAGCGTGGGCCGTGAGAGGGAAAAGAGCAAGGAAAAGGGCTGGTTTCGCGATAACGTCGAGTCCATCCTCGTGGCCGTCTGTCTTGCGCTGGTCATCCGCTTCTTTGCGGTCGAGGCGTTCAAGATACCCACCGGATCCATGGCCCCGACGCTGCTGGGCCTGCACAAGGCGGTCAAGTGCCTGGAGTGCGGATGGAAGTTCCCCGTGGACAACAAGCTGAGCCGCTTCGAGGGCGAGAAATGCCCCAATTGCCTAATGCCCGTCGACGTCTGGCGAACATGCCCGGAATGCGGCGGCGATCTGACGGTCCTCGGCCTGCCATGGCTGGGCATCTACACCCCCTGGGTTTGGTGCAGCTCCTGCCCGTTCAGGAGTACCGACGGACTGAACCGAGGCACGCGGGGCGGCAACCGGATTCTCGTGAACAAGGTCATCTACAAGTTTTCCAAGCCCCACCGCTGGGATGTTATCGTCTTCCTGTATCCCCGCGTGGAGCTGGTGTGCAAGAACCCCGCCTGTCAGGCGAAGACTGATGAGGTCTGCCTGGTCTGCGGCTCGACCCCAAGCGACCGAGGGACGGTTGGCGGCCCCGGCGCCTGTCCGGCCTGTGGGGCCCGCGAGGCCAGCGCAAAAGGACCCGAGGGCGAGTTCATCTGCCCCACCTGCGGCAGCTCTCATGTGAAACGTGTCACCAAAAACTTCATCAAGCGCCTCATCGGCCTGCCTGGGGAACATCTCGAGATCAAACACGGCGACATCTACATCGACGGCAAGATCGCCAGAAAACCGGAAGACATCCAGAACGCGCTCTGGCGGCATGTCTACGACAGCCGGTATGTGCCGAAAGATGACATGGTGAAAAATGAAATCTGGAAGACCAGCGACGGCTGCTGGCAGCTCGATGGAAACCGACTTGCTGTGGATGCCGAAGCGGCGGATGAGCCGTCAATGCTGGCGCTGAACAGGAGTATCACCGACGAGTACGGCTATTCGGTGGCGCGTACGGCGAATCCTGTGGGCGATCTGCGAATCGCCTGCGATGTGACCCCGCAGAGCAAGAAGGGCTTCGTTTGTGCGGAGATCGTCGAGGACGGCGTTGCCTACCGGATGTTGCTGCAGGTGGGCAAAGGGCAGGGGGAGAGCGTGCTTATGCGATCCGGGGAGATTGTGGCCAGGAACTCGAACTTTTCCCTGAAACCGTTTGAATCCAGCCGCGTGGCGCTTTACAATGTAGACGATACCCAAGGCGTTTTGGCGGACGGCAAAAGAGTGCTTTCTGCGGAATGTCCGAACGGCGAAGGGACGCCAGCGAGCACGGCCATGATCGGCGCGGTGGGGTGCAAGGCGGTGTTCTCTAATGTGCTGATCCAGCGTGACATCTATTACACGCACGGAGTCGATGCGACGTTCCCGCTGCCGGATGAGAAGATCCCCGATGGGTATTTCTTCGCCATGGGTGACAATAGTCCGAACAGCAGGGACAGCCGGATTTGGGGGCGTGTGCCGATGAAGCACTTGATCGGACGCGCCTTTTTGGTCTTTTGGCCCATTTCCGGCATCCATAGAATTAAGTGAGAGAGAATTGCGCAACCCTTCAGTTGTTGGCTGAGGAAATGAAGTGAAGCTTCTCGAAACGTCAGATTTGGTGAAGATTTACAGCAAGAGGTACGTTGTAGACCATGTCGGATTCGAGGTCCACTCGGGAGAGATCGTCGGTCTGCTCGGCCCCAACGGGGCGGGCAAGACAACGGCCTTCCGCATGACCATCGGCATGATCACCGCCAACTCGGGGAAAGTCATGTTCAACGGCAAAGACGTGACGAACCTGCCCATGTATAAGCGAGCGCGGGCCGGCATGGGCTATTTGGCCCAGGAGCCGTCGGTTTTCCAGCGGCTCACCGTGGAGGAGAACGTCCTTGCCATCCTCGAAACGCTCAAGATCTCCCGTGCGGAGCGGAAGCGCCGCCTGGAGGAATTGCTCAACGAGCTCGGCCTTGCCCGGCTGGCCAAGAGCAAGGCCTACCAGCTCTCCGGCGGCGAGCGGCGCCGCTTGGAGATCACCCGCGCCTTGGTGACGTCGCCTTCGCTTCTGCTCCTGGACGAGCCGTTCTCCGGTGTGGACCCGATCGCCGTGGAGGACATCCGGCATATCATCGTTGACCTTCGTGATCGCAAGCTGGGTATCTTGATCACCGACCATAACGTGCGCGAGACGCTGGCCGTCACCGACCGGTCCTACATCCTGAACATGGGAAAGATCCTCCGGAGCGGCACCCCGGATGAACTGGTCAACGACGCGGAGGTTCGGAAGATCTATCTGGGCGAGACGATCTCCGCCGCCGACATCCATCGAGCGCAGCCGCCCAGGAAGCGCGGCCGACTGAACCGGCTGACCAGTTTTGTTACTGGCCATCCCGCCTCTGCGCCAAAGCCGACTCCCCCCCCCGAGACGAAACCGGAGCCGCCGCCGGCAACACCGACGCCCGTTGCGGAAGAGCCCCAGCCCCCAGCGCCCGCAGCCGCCCCCCCTCCTGTGGAGAAGCCGAGGCCTGAGCCGCCCCGTTCGGAGGAGCGGCCTGAGCCGAAGACGGTTGAGCCGTCCGAATCTCCGAAGCCCATCGCCGAAGGGCCCCCCAAGCCCAGCCCTCCGGTGTTGCCGAAGGAGGAGAAGAAGCCGGAGGAGGACGTGAAGAAACCGAAACCCAAGGAAGAGGGACCTCCGCCTAAGGACGATCTGGATCTGGATGGTGGTCTGAAGCTTTAGCATGAAACGGATAGCCATTCTCGGTTCGACCGGCTCGGTCGGCAGAAGCGTTATCGAAGTCATCAAGCGGCTGGGTAGCGACTACCGGGCCGTCGCCGTCTCCGCCAACTCGCAGTGGAAGATGCTCGCCGATCAGGCCCGCGAACTGGGCGTGGACCGCGTTGCGATCGCCAATCAGGAACACCTTCCGAAGCTGCGCGAGGCCCTGAGCGACATGGACATCGACGTCGGCGGCGGGGCCGAGGCGCTGTGCGAGATCGCCTCGGGCGAGGAGGTGGACCTGATCGTGGCCTCCGTGGTCGGTGCGGCGGGCCTGGCGCCGGTCCTTGCCGGCATCGAGCACGGGAAGACCATCGCCATCGCCAACAAAGAACCCCTGGTTATGGCCGGCGAGCTGATTATGGCCAAGGCAAAAGAAAACAATGTTTCGCTCTTGCCCGTGGACAGCGAGCACAGCGCCGTTTTCCAGGCCATGCAGTCCGGCCGGCGAAGCGAGGTGTCCGAAGTGGTCATCACGGCATCGGGGGGGCCGTTCTACGCGCTGCCCCTTTCGGAGCTGAAGGACGTGACGGCAGAGCGTGCGCTCGACCATCCGACGTGGAACATGGGGGAGAAGGTGACCGTCGATTCGGCCTGTCTGGTCAACAAGGCCCTGGAGGTTGTCGAGGCGCGTTGGCTGTTCGACCTGGACCCCGCGCAGATCAGGGTGCTCATCCACCCCCAGTCGATCGTCCACTCGCTGGTCAAGTTTTGCGACGGTTCGGTCCTCGCCCAGATGGCGCTGCCGGATATGAAGCTGCCGATCCAGTACGCCCTTACCTATCCTGAGCGCAGGAACGGCCTGACGCCCGACCTCGACCTGTCGGCCATCGGCCAGCTTACCTTTGCCGAGCCGGACACGGGCCGATTTCCGGCGCTTCGGCTGGGGTATCGCGCTGCGGAGGTCGGCGGGTCGATGGGAGCGGTGTTGAGCGCAGCGGACGAGGTGGCGGTGGAGGCGTTTCTGCAGGGCCGGTTGAAGTTCCTGCAGATGGTTGAGCTAATTGAGGATGTCATGAACGCGCACTCGGTTGTGCATTCCCCGAGCTTGGACCAGATCCTGGCCGCCGACGGCGAGGCGCGAGAGGAGGCAAGGCGATGGGTATCGCGAGCGCATTGATGTCAGTGCTCACCTCGGGGTTCTATATCTTTCTCGTGGCGTTTGTGATCGGGGTGATTATCTTCGTCCACGAGCTGGGCCATTTTCTTGCGGCCAAGAGAGTCGGTGTCCGGGTCGATGCGTTCTCCCTTGGGTTTGGCCCCGTGCTCCTTGGATACAAGAAGGGGGAGACGGAATACCGCCTGTCCCTGGTCCCCATCGGCGGGTATGTGAAGATGGCCGGGGAACACGTGGGCGATTCCAAAGACGGGCTGCCGGACGAGTTCCAATCCCGCACCGTGGGCGAACGGGCGTTCATTGTTGTGGCGGGGGTTGCGCTGCACATCGTCTTCGCGTTCCTTGTTTTTATCGCGGCCTTCCGGATCGGTGTTCCCTTCCCCGCGGCCGAGGTGGGGGCCGTAGAGGTGGGCTCCCCGGCGTGGGTGGCGGGCATTCAGGCCGGCGACGAGATTGTCAAGATCAATGGCAAAAGCGATGTGGATTACGAGGAGCTTTTCTGCGCTTCAGCGCTCAGCAATGGATATTCCATCCGACTGCGCGTGAAACGGCCGGGCGAGGACTTCGCCGTCACGGTAAAACCTAAATACGATGATGTCATGGGGACGTTCCGCATCGGCGTCCGTCCACAACGCACAACAACGGTCGAAAAGATCTACGGCTATAAAGAAGAGAGCAATTCCTCGCCCGCCGCACGGGCGGGGATTCAGGTGGGTGACGTGATCACCGGCGTGAACGACGTGAAGATCCATTCCTGGCAGGACCTGAGCCGAGAGCTCCGGAGCCGGCCGGGGGAAAAAGTAACGCTCACGATCCGGCGGGGGCAGAAGACGCTGAAAAAGGAATTGGTCACGAAGAGTATCTGCCGCCCGAGAATCATCGGGATCGTCGGCGAGACCGAAACCCTGGACGCCGTCCGAAAACGGACGCTCGCCTATGACAAGGTTGGGTTCCGCAGTGGCGACCGGGTCCTCGCCGTGGACGGCACGCCGATCCGGCGATGGCGGGAGTTCGCCGACCGGATGGCGGCGGAGGCGCCGGTCAAGACCGTCACGGTGGATCGGGGGGGAAAGGACGTTTCCCTGTCTCTGGAAGGGCTCGATCGGCGCTCCCGCGTTCGCATGCTGCGCGATCTGCTTGTGAAGGGCAGCACCACGGTGACGGCGGTCAAAAAGGGATTTCCCGCCGAGGAGGCCGGCATCCGACCGGGCGATACGATTGTGTCCATCGACGGACAGAAAATCGAAAAGTGGGCGCAGATTCGACAGGCTGTGGCGGAGAACGACGGGGAGGAGATGGCGGTTGTCGTCGAGCGCGACGGCAAGGTCCTTCCGCCGTTCAAGATTGTTCCTCGCGAGGACCCGGAGAACGCGCAGGGATATATCGGCATTGTGACCGACGAGAAAAGGGTGATAAAGAAGTACGGCCTGTGGGAGTCCTGTGTGGTCGGCTGCCGGAAGGCCATCACCAACATGAAACGGGTTTACCTCACGCTTACCGGACTGCTGACGAAGAAGGTGGCCATAAGGAACATCGGGGGCATCATCCTCATCGCCCAGGCGTCCTACTACTCCGCCCTTCAGGGGATGGGCAAGCTGTTGTATTTCGTTGCGGTCATTGCCGTTAACCTTGCGGTGGTGAACATGCTGCCGATCCCGCTCCTGGATGGGGGGCTGCTGCTCTTCCTCGTGATCGAGAAGATCAAGGGCGGGCCGGTGAGCGAGGGGGCGCAGCGGGTGGCGCAGTATGTGGGCTTGGCCGTCCTGTTGACACTGATGGTGGTGGTGTGCAAGAACGACATTGTCCGTCTGATCCAGATGTATTCTTCATGAGGTAAGATTGTGCCTGTAGTAACCGATCCGGTGGAAGTAAAAGAGATTTACCAGGAAGTCGCCGAGAAAGGCGCGTGCATCCCGTGCTTCTGCACCGAGAACCAGAAGACCATCGAGGCCATGCTTCGTGCCGCGCATGAGGTGGGGCAGGAGTTTGCCATCGCGAACCCGCCGCTGGTCGTCGGGTTTACGGCGACCTACCATCATCGCCAGCAGCTCATGAACTACACCACCACGCGCGATACGGTCCTTGGCGTGAAGGCCCTGCTGGACGACGTGAAGCTCTTCGCTGGCGAGGACAGCCCGTGGTCGGATGTGCGCATCATGCCCCACCTGGACCACGGCATGCCGGATACGGACCGGACTTTGCTGTACAACTTTGCCGAGGAGTTTGCCACGTCCATGCACGACTGTTCGCACCTGACCTTCGAGGAGAACGTGAAGCAGACGGCCGCCTATGTCGAGGCGGTCCAGGGCAAGACCCTTGTCGAAGGGGCCGTGGATGAGATCAGCGAGGTTGGGGCTTCCGGGGAGGAGCAACTCACAACCGTCGAGCAGGCGAAGCGGTTCCTTTCTGAGACCGGGTGCGCCTTCATCGTGCCCAATCTGGGCACGGAGCACCGGGCGACGGGAGGCGAGGTGAAGTACTACGCCAATCGCGCGCGGGAAATCAGCGCAGCGGTGGGCAAGATCCTGGTCCTGCACGGCACGTCCAGCCTCGGTGAGGGCGCGATGCAGAATCTGGGCAGGGATGGGATTGTCAAGGTGAACATCTGGACGCGCCTTGCCACGAGCGGCGGCAAGGCCATCGCGAAGCATGTGGTCAAGCAACTCGGGAACATCTTGAGTGAAGAGGAGATCAAGGCCCTGATCGAGGAGGGCTGGTTGACGGACAAGTATCTCGACCCATCCTACATCAAGGGCGTCTGCGGCGGGAAGCTGGCGCCTGTGCTTGAGGTCGTGGCGGAGGTCGATCGGACCAACGTCTGGGTTGAGGAGGTCGTCCAGAAGATGAAGGAGTACTTTTACGCCTTCGGGTATGAAAACCTCGCCAAATAGTCCATTTCGCTTTTGTTGCCTGCTTGCTATCCTTTTGCTTGCAGTTCCTGTCCGAGGGCAGGAGCGCGCGTGGGACTGGGTGCAGCGGTTGAAGGCGGCCCGCCTGAAGAACATCCCCGGCGATCTGTCGTGCGTCCTGCGCGTTTCTTTTGTATCTGGCGAGGACCGCGATGGGTTCCATGAGTCGCACCCCATTCCCGCGATGCGGCTCCTGTGGAAGAAGCCCAACCTGCTGAACGTGGTCTTCATCGAGAAGGACCCTCGGGGGACGTCCTACTTCGAGGCCCGCATGCAGCCGTTCCTCCGGCGGTTGAAAGGAATGCGATCGAGGAACAATCTGACCGTCAGTCCGTTCGATATCTTCTTTGCCATATTGGAAGGGGATATGAACGCCAAAGGGGTCGGTGTGGAGAAGATCGAAGGGCGTCCGGCCATGCTGGTGTATTTTCCCAGTGTGTTCGCCCCGCTGCCGATGGGGGCCGTGGGGAACGGGGTAAAGATCTGGATCGACAAGGACGAGTGGCTTCCTGTCCAGGGAAGGTTATTCACGCAGCAGGGAATTTTCACCTTCACATTGACCTATGCCGCGCAGAGGGACAAGGCGGGAAAGGCGTACCAGCTTCCAGTGAAGGTCGTCCTATACCCCGACCTGAGCGAGGAGCGCCGGAGCGCGGCGTTTCCGGTAACCGTTACGATCAGCGACTACAAGATCAACTCCGGTTTGACGGATGTCGACTTCAAGTAAAAGATTTTGGGTTGTCCTGGCATCGGTGTGGCTCGCGTTGCCGGTTGCTCCCGTTGTTGCACAGGACCTGAACGCGAGGGCCATCAAGCAGATCACGGCCCAGCCGGGAGAGACGCCCTTCACCTTCGTCCTCATCGGCGATCCACAGGGCGGGTATGCAAAGTTCAAGAAACTACTCGCGCAGAGTGCCGACGTGAATCCCCGCTTTATCATTGTACTTGGCGACCTAACCCCGCGCGGCGGCGAGGACGATTATGCGGCCTACATGCAGGCGATCTCCTCCGCGCCAGCACCGATCCTATCGGTAATCGGCGACAATGACGTTGTTCTTCCTGAAGGAAGGGATCGATACGAGTCCAAGTTTGGCAGAGGAGATTGCTTTTTCGACTACGCAGGCTGCCGATTCGTCATCCTGGATAATGCGGACAAGAGATTGACGCGAGACCAGATACATTGGCTTGAAGAGGCTTTGCTCACGAAAAAACGCAAGTTTGTCCTCATGCACTGTCCGCCCTTTCTGGGGAACTGGTGGTTTGATTCATCCAAAGGGGGCAGCCGGAAGTTTTTGGAACTCATGAGGGTCCACAAGGTAAAACGTGTGTTCATGGGCCATGTTCACATTGTGGATTCGCTTCACTATGAAGACACCGACTACCTGATTTGTGGATCAGGGGGGGTCCCTCCTGCCTTGCTCCCCTTCGGCCGGGCGCAGATCTGTTTTGTGAGCGTCACGGTGACGGGGGGCGGCGAGAAGGTATCCGTCCACGCCCTGCCCTGACTCCCTCCCAGAATCGTGTTCCAATCTGAGGCTTTCTTGGCGCAGGGCGGTGTGTCATAATGATCCGCGCGCTGCCATGGACTGTTGCATTATAAAACACTGTGATTTGCGAGTCCGCCCAACGGTAGCGCGGCTGATTCCAACTGGCGAAGTTGTAACGTATGTGTCAATAATAAGTTACGGATAGATTATGCGGAATTAACGCACATGTGCCTTGGCGGCACGAATGTTGCGGAAGGGCAAGATGCTTCCCCAGGAGCTTTATGAAAAACAAGAATGCGAGCGTTTGGCCAGTGACGAGGAGACGTTAATGAATATTGCGATCGAAAGTGTACGGCGGCTCGTCACTCAAGTCCCCGGGTGGCAATTGGGTCTCTTCGGATGCGTGGCACTGTATGCCATATGGAGACATAAACTCCTGCATCTGCTGGCCGCGCTCGCTTTCTGTTTCTACCTCTGGATCGTCTACCAGTATGCCATGATGGGGTTTGCCACGCTCAATGACCAGACCGTCTTTGGGTTGCTGGTCGGTGGAGGGATCGTCGCCTTCATGATGATGATCTACTTTATGGTTGCTCGAGACGGCCAGACCTGAGCTACCGGCAGAGCTTCACGATGGCATTTGCCCGCGCCCTTAGTAGGCCATTCCATAAGTCCGCATAACAAGAGGTCGAAGAGTGGATTCCCGCGCCTCCCTTACGGGCTGTGGGGACAAGCTTCGCGGGAATGACGGTCGAGGGGTGGGCCAGTGCGTTCAACCCTTTTTCTTAGTCGCCGGGCCGGGGCTATTTTGTGATGAAGGTCACTTCCCCCAACCCGATCGCCCCGCCGCCGTAGCTCTCGATCAACTGGATTCGCACGTATCGCGCCTTTGTCGGCGGGAATGCGAACTCCTGGAATCCCTTGCATTCCGGTTTCAGTTCGTCCATGAGCGCAAGCTCCCAACTCGGGTGCCTGGGGTCCCGGCGCGCATCGTCGCTGGTGGAGGTATAGACGGCGAAGGTCTTTGCCAGGCCATTGGGCGGATGGAGCGGGTTGTTCCAGAGGCGAATGCCGCGAACCTCGACATTCTCCCCCTCGAAGCCGACGATGACATTCACCAGCCCGTTGGTTTCGACTTCCCACGCCTTGCCGGCGTCGTCCTTTGCGCCATCGAACAGGTTCTCGCTGCCCCGTTTCCGGTCCAGGCGATCCCTGGTGGCGAGCTCGATCCGGTAGGGAATCCCATCCTGTTCGTGCACGGCGTGATAGGCCCGAAACAGTTGCGCTCTGGTCCTTGCCGTTTTCTGCATTCGTGCCTTCACGGAGCGGAACGCCTCGGCATCCCAGAAGGGCTTCTTGGGCGACGGCCCGATCTTGGTCAGTGTCCGCGCGCGTTCCGAAATGACTCGCAGTTGCTCCGTAATCTGCACGGGAACGTTCTCGATGCGCGGTCCAAGGAACTGTCCCGGCAACAAACCGGAAAGGTCGATCTCCATCGAGTTGCCTCTGTCGTACAGCACGTGGTCGGTGATGTCTACGTAGCGCCCGAGCCCAGCGCGGTGAACGGGCGCCTCGACATCATTGATCTTCACCATGATTTTCTTGATGGCCCCGGGGAACGTGAAGGGCAAACTCACCAGCAGCCGACTCGCATCCGCCGTCAGGGGCGTAGGTCTGCCGGACGGCCGTGGCGCGGGCTTGCGGGCCTGGAGGACGTCTCTCACGTTACCCGGGAGGAAAAACTCCGTGTGAAGCCGCACACTCTCGAAGGTGCGTTCGTTGGGGATTTTGATGCGTCCTCCCTTTTCATCGTCCCAATTGTCCATCTCTCGAATGATTCGCACCCCTGAAAATTCGACCACGGACCGGATATATTGGTTTTTCGTTACCTTGAAGCGCGCCTCCTGGCTGTTGACTCGCACGCTCTTGATGGCGCGGGGCCGGTCGACCAACACAAGTAGTTGCGCGATGGATCCCTCCTCCCCGCAAACGTCCTCGATCAGCAGAGCATCGCCATCGCGCTGGACTCGCCCGGGCAGGCCGAACAGCTTCGGCAGGTTCTTGTCGTACGGTTTGACCTCCCCCACAAATACGCCCTCGGCCGGAACGGTGATGACCACCTCCATCCCGCGTGGGAAGACGCCAAGGGCCCGCCAGATCAGATTACGGCCCTCCAGTGGATAAAGCTCGGTGATGACAAACTCCTGCCCTGCCGTCAGCATAATCTCTTCGTCGAGGGGAAGGGCGACGTTGATGTCGCGCGAATTGGGATTAAAGAGGAAGACGAACCCCCGGTCGCCGATGATGTGGGCGTATCCGTCCACCACCCCGGGGCCCGGCGGACCGAAGATGCATCGGCCGACCTTGAGATACTCCACGTTGTCATTCGCCCAACCGAGCCACTTGCGATAGAAGGACATAAAGTCCGGGCTTCGTACGGCCTTGAGATCGTTTGGGAAGACGTTGATCACCGCGCTGCCGCTTGTGCCGATAGCCGAGAGGAGCGCGTACTTCCATGCGTTTTCCTCCCACCACTCGCCCTGAGCCATCTCCGCCGCGGGGTCTTTTGTCCCGGGGCCGTATGCCCCGTGGCCGACCTGTGCGTAGTTTTTGTAGGGGGGGAGGAAACGGCAGTTCTGATTCCACCAGAACTGAAGCCGCCCGTCATCGGCCATCTTGTGATCGGCCCAGATGGAGGGAATCATGTCCGACCGGCCCATTTCGTAATAGTTCTCGTGCGTGTCCACCCATTTCAACCCCCACGGCCCGTATGGTTTGAGGCCCCAATAGACATGAATCCACAGATCGGGATGGGCCTCCTTGAGTTGGCGAATGACTTCCATTCGCCCGCGCCACTCCGCGTACTGGCTCTTGCCGGGGACATGATTGTGGTTTTTGGCGTGGCAGGCGTCCCATGACCCGAGCGCACCGTCCCACTGCCACCATGCCAGATCGTAGTGGTTGATCGTGCTGTCCTGGACCTTGAAGAACCACTCCGCGAATTCCTTACAGCCCAGGCAGTTTACCGCCATCGCCCGGCCGTCTGGCCGGCGCTTCTTCCATTCTTCCTTTTCGGGCAGAAAGTTGCGCGGCCCGCTGTTGCCATACTCTTTCATGGCGGAGGCATCACCGAGATAGACCCCGAAGCGCGTGTCCTTCGGTTTCTCGCGTCGGATTACTTCCTCGACGTTCGGATTCATCTCCCAGCCGACCGTGGCGAGATCGGGGAGTTTGGCGGGTTCTTTTGGGAAGGCCATGAGGCTCATGAGGTCTACACCCACCTGACGGAGGTTGTCGGCGATTGCGCAGACAAAGTCTACATCCTTCCGGTTCGGTTGCGCCGGCAGCGAGGGGAGCTGCGACCACCACCCGTCGAGCTTGACACACATCTTGCTGAGGGCCGGGGGCATGTAGCTCCGCATGTAATCCTGCATGGCCCAGATCTCGGCCCAGTCCAGCTCATCATGCGAGAGACATTCCCAGATATCGGGGAAACGATCCGGGACCCATCCGGTGGCCTTCGGCAGCTCCTTGACATAGAACCGTTTCGTCTTCCTGTAGACGCCGATGAATGCCCTGTCGCTTACGTACTTCTCACCGTCTCTGACCTTGAGCATGGGATGGTAGGATAGTTTGATACCGTCCTGCTTGACTTCCATTTGGAAGAATGGATTCTCGATCCCCAGAAAGAACCCCCCGCCCTTGGTCCGCACGAACATCGCCGTCGGGCATCGCACCTTGCCCGGCGCCACGCCTCCGCGCCCGGCGTACGAATAGTACGGGAGCACATTCGTCAGCGCAGGGTCAAAAGCCATGCGTTCGAGGACAATCTCCTGGATTGCGAACTCCCGATGCCCCGTCCCTCGGACGGTCAGCCATTTTTGCAGGAACGGTCGCTTGGACTTGAGTGAGTAATGCAGCCGGACCGATAGGCCGTTTCCCTTGAACGAGAAAGCGACGAGGTCTTTCGCCTTGGCGATGAGGGTGGGGGGGGCGCCGGGGCCGGTGAACGTTCCGTTGTCGGTGGTGATGCTGAAGGGCGTCTGCGTAATCTTGTAAGACTTGCCCGTGGCTTTGTTGGTGAGGGTGATGATCGCGCCGGTTTTCTCGGAGATTCCGACGCGGAGAAAGTCATTTTCCAGAGCCGTCTCTTGGCAGAAAGCCGGCCCGTACAGGCACAACGCGACAAAGAGGACGGCAGTGAAACGCCCGGCCCTTTTCATAGCACGATCTCTCAACAAGAAACAGGGCTCGCCGTTGTCGGCGGCCCGTCAGCGTTTTTGGAGGCAAATTCTTCCTCGGTCCTTTTTGAGTAGCATATCACAATTCTTGCTGAATATCAAGCGCGGCAGCGGGCCGTCTTGACCCAGACAGGCGCCCCCATGACTCGGGCGCTGTCATTGCAAGGAACATTTTTCGCGAAAGCAAAAGTGGATTCCTCGCCACGCTCGGAACAGGCTCCGCAATCCCATCCATCGACACGCCATCGTTTGATAAAATTGCTTCGTCATCCTGTGAAGCGCGTGACTCCTCGCAATGACAGGGCATGGGTTCTGCAGATCGAGTTTCGCAACCTAAATGACCGACTGTGGTTACGCTTGATCACGTCCACATTCTGGGGAAAGTCATATTTTCCAGGCAATGCGGATGGGCGATGTTTCGCATTTGACAAATCCCGCCGGGAGGATATACTTGGGCAGGGAATCCATCTAAAGATGCTGAGGTTCTTCGTGAAATCTGATCTTGCCACCATCACCCTTCTGCTGGGTTCGCTCATCCCGCTGGCGTCCCCCGCCGCCAGCGCGGAGGCGGAGTGGCGTGTCGGACTGGCCCGGGTGAAGATCACGCCGGAGGGACCCATCCGTCTCGACGGGTATGCCGAGCGCAACCGTCCGTCCGAGGGCGTGCTGTCGGACCTCTACGCCAAGGCCATGGCCATTGAGGACCGCGACGGTCACCGGGCGGTACTGATCACCGCCGATCTGATCGGTTTCGCCGCGCCCGTGGGCGATGCCATCCGCAGCGCCATCGCCGAGAAAACCGGCCTGACGCGCAAGCAAATCCTGCTGAACTGCTCCCATACCCACTCCGCCCCCGTCGTGGTCCTGAGGGGCTATCGCAAGCCGTCGGTCCCCGAGGGGGAGCGCCGGACAGTACTTCGCTATAATAAAAATCTGCGCGGCCAGCTGGCGGACCTCGCCGTTGCCGGTCTGGCCGACCTGAAGCCCGCGGTGCTCTCCTGGGGGACGGGGAAGGTGGGCTTCGTCGTCAACCGTCGCGAACGCACGAGGTACGGCTGGCGGATCGGCGTGAATCGCGAGGGCTTTGCCGACCGCACCGTGCCCGTCCTGCGCGTGGACTCGCCGGACGGCGCCCTGCGCGCGGTGGTCTTCGGCTGTGCCTGCCACGGTGTCACGCTGACGCAAGACAACTATCTGGTCTCGGGCGACTACGCCGGCTTCGCCCAGGAGCATATCGAGAAGGAGTACGCCGGCGCGCAGGCGATGTTCATGATCGGCTGCGCAGGCTCGGCCAACCCCGACCCGCGCGGGACGGCGGACATGGCCCGGGCCCAGGGAAAGGCCCTGGGCGCGGAGGTCTGCCGCGTGCTGACGGGCGACCTGAAGCCGGTGCGCGGTCCGCTGCGAACCGAGCTGGCCCGCGCCGAGATACCCCTCGCCCCCACGCCCTCGCGGGAGGAGCTGGAACGGATCGTGAAACGGGGCCCGAGGCCGAAGCAGTTCACAGCCCGGCGAATGCTCGCGGCCCTTGCCGCCGGTAGTATAAAGGCGCTCCCCACGCACTACCCCATGCCCATCGCCCTCTGGCAGTTCGGCGACGACCTGACGCTGGTGGGCCTGTCCGGGGAGGTGGTGAGCGAGTACGTGCCGCTGCTGCGCGATGCCCTCGGCCCGGAGCGCCTCTGGCTCGCGGCTTACTGTAACGATGTTTTTGGCTACGTCGTCACCGCGAAGATCCTCGAAGAGGGCGGCTACGAGACCCGCGGCCTGTTCCACCAGATCGGCTTCCTCTCCCCCAAGGCCCAAGACACCATCCTCACCACCGTCCGCGACCTGGCACAGAAGGCCGGGCGGAGGGTGCCGGAGCGCTAAACCGCCACAGCCCCCTTCGTATTTGACAAATCCCGACGGGGCGATATACTTGCAACTTGCACGGTGGGCAGAATGTTCCACGGACAATGAGAATGGATAGAAGGAGATCAACCCTATGGACCGACGAACATTCCTGAAGACACTCGGACTCGCCGCCGGCGCGAGCGCCCTGCCAAGGGCCGTGCACGCCGACCCGAAGAAGAAGCGGCCCAACATCATCCTCATCATGGCCGATGACCTGTCGTCCAAGGACATGGGCTGCTGTGGGAACCCGGAGAACAAGACCCCCAACCTGACCCGCCTCGGCAAAACCGGCGCGAACTTCCTCACCTGCTGGGCCACGCCCATCTGCTCGCCCACCCGCGCCCAGATCATGACCGGACGCTACGGCTTCCGCACGCACTGGTTCCACAACAACATGAAGACCAATGACCCGCTCTGCAAGGACAACGTAACCCTCGGCCAGGTCTTTAAGCAGGCCGGCTACGCCACGGCCATCGTCGGCAAGTGGCAGCTCCCCGGCACGCAAAAGGCGCACGGCTTCGACGAATATTACATGTGGCTCGGCGGACACAACCTGTGGGGCAAACTCCGGTCGAAGTTCGACGGCCCCGTCGAGCAGAAGGGCCAGAGCCTGCCCGGCCGACCGGCGCGCTACTGGCACCCGGCCCTCGTCCACGACGGCAAACTGGTCGATACCGGCGACGACGACTATGGCCCGGAGTTGTTCGTGAAGTTCATCAACGACTACATGGCCCGGCACAAGGACGAGCCCTTCTTCCTCTACTTCCCCATGTGCCTGCCGCACAAGTCGTGGGACTTCGAGCGCAATTGCTCCGGCTACCTGCCCACGCCGGTGCTCGACGAGGCCGGCAACCGCATCCCCGGCAAGAGCGAGCCGACGCTGAAGGCGAACGTGACCTACATCGACCACATGGTCGGCCAGATCGTCGCGCAGCTCGACCAGCTCGGCATCCGCGACAACACGGTCCTGATGTTCACCACCGACAACGGGACATCGGGCTACGGCAAGGCGCAGACGATCCAGGAACGCGGCCCGCGCGTGCCGCTCATCGTGAACGGTCCGGGCATCGTCAAGCCGATTGGCGAGCGGCGCGAGCTGGTGCAGTTCGCCGATATCCTGCCGACGCTGGCCGCCCTCGCCGGCGCGAAGATTCCCGAGGACAACCCGCTCGACGGCGTCAGCTTCGCCCCGCTCCTGCGCGGCGAGCCTTTCGAGGGGCGCGACTGGATCTTCAGCTACTACGCCGACAGGCGCTTTCTCCGCGACAAACGCTTCCTCCTCGACGGCGACGGCAAGCTGTGGGACTGCGGCGACAAGCGTGACGAGCAGGGGTATGTCGATGTCACCGACTCCACGGACCCCGCCGTCCAGGCCGCCCGGAAGAAGTTCGACGCCCTCTTGGAAAAGCTCCCCGGCCCCGACCCGGACTCACCCGAATACAAGCGCTACTTCGCATGGAAGGAAAAGAAGAAAGCGCAGAAGCGGAAGAGGAGGAAGGAGAGGCAGAAGCAAAAGAAAAAGCAGGGCAAATGATGCGGGGGACGGCACCGGTGAGGCAAAGGCGCTGACGGGCGTGTTGTTCTGGGCCAGGGAGTACTGTTCAGTGGCCATCTTCTCCGTCGAACATCGTCTTCTGTCCTGAGCCCTTCTTGGGGTAGAAGACCCCAATGACTACCCAGCTTGCCGGGTGTGCGAGAATGGTCCCAACGAAGAAGTGTGTGTCCTTGTCCGGGCCACATAGCTCCTTGAGAAACTTGTGCCTGACCTTCTGTGCTGCTTGCTCGTGTGATTCTCCTTGATCCACCAAACGCCAGAACAGGGCACCCACCTCCCAGTCTTCAATCATCATCTTGTGACCGTTGCATCTCGCGTCGTCACACTCGAAAACGTACCTGAACTTGAAAGGGACTTTCCTCGGCGGCTCCTTCGTCACCTTGCGGTCATCCCAAAGGCGCGCCTGCCGGAGAGCCTCCATGAAAGATGCCTTCCACTCCGCCTCGTCGGGCTCTATGATGAGATTATCAACAGCCTTGGGCTTGAATACTCCCAAGGATGTGCGATCCCTCTCCCACTTCTCTTTCAGGTCCTCGATAGAACGCGACTTCTTCGCCAAGGCGTATTTCGCCCGTTCCGACCAGTCGCCCCGCTTCGTCGGAATCGGTTCGCCCAACGGCTTGATCGAGTTGCAGTCGGGACGATAGCTCTCTTTCCTTATGTCACGGCCTTTGTGTTTCTCCGCTGCCACCTCGATCCATTGGTACTTTTTGTACTGCTGGCTGAATGGCAAGTCACGGAAGTTGATAGGATAGAGGCGGACGAAGTCACCGTTTTCGGTCACACCGGCAGTGCACACAAGCTCGTCATACTTCACGGATGGGATAGGAAGCGTCTTGACGGTGATGAGAACACGGAGTTTCTGTTTTCCCCCACTACCGTTCATAGATGCCTGATCTCCAGATCCTCATGTTTCGAGATGAAATGCGCCAATCGATTCCGGTGGCAGCGCTGAGCATCCCTCTCCATGCACAGCAGGGCAGAGGGTCGTTCTTCCATAAGTTGAGCGACCTCGCGGACTGACTCGCTCTGAGTGGGCAGGACATCTCGCTCGTACCAGTCGAATAGCTTTCGATACGAGTCGTCGTCGCCAAGGTCCGCGCGGTGCTTGCTGGGGATCCCGAGGGCGGGAACATGCCGGTAGTCCATCCCCATTTTCTCAGCAATGTTTGTGAGATGCTTCCGCGCAAAACCATATCTGCGCGACACCGGATTGGCCCGCACATCGAGGACACGTTGGATGCCGGCACGAAGCAGCTTGTCGAAGAGGCGATCTACTGATGTGCCCTCGTAGCCAACCGTGTACACCGCGGGTCGGGCTTTCTTGGACCTGCTGGATTTGTTCTCGGGCACGTTGCTCCCGGTGCTTCTGCTGGCATACCAGGGATACTTGGCATATATTCGGCGCAACAACGCTTGCCGACTTAGCCTTCCGTAACGGTCGAGTATCTCTGTGACGGCTTCGTGTGTCGCCTGGGGAAGTTCTTCGGTCCTTTGGGCGGCAAGAGCATCAACTGGAATGGCTATTTGCTCGTCGCCAGGAGCCAGATAGCCGTTCCGCTGGAGCGAGCCCACTTCCCAGTACAAGGAGAATGAGAAGGGGCCGTACTTGTATGGCACGAAATCGTAGAAAGAAGGATCCTTCCCGACCCGTGTTTCGTGTCGCAGGAGAAACATCAACTTGACGAAAGCCGTACGATTCAGCTCCGTTCCTGCTTCTCGGAGCAAGGCGAGTGCTATCTTTTGCCGGGTGAGCATAGCGACCACTTCCCATATGTTGTCAGCCTCTGGTGGCAGCCCGGGGCTGGAAGCTCACGGGGTTCGACCACAGGTCGGCGTCGTGCCAGCGTGCCAGAGTGGCATTATACCAGATGTGGCCCCGCTTTTCCAGGTGTGAACGGCTCTATCCGCGCTTATCTGCGATTTCAATCCGGGCCTTGAATCTTTGGGACCGCCCCCCACCAAGGGCCTATCCGATGTAGCCGCGCCCTTTCCGGGTGCGGTATTTCGGTAGCACAAGCGCCCGCGACGAAGACCGCATGCTAAGGCCTGCGGCGACAGGTTTTCGGAGGAACTCTGAGTTGTAGATGCCGGAAGGACGGCCGCCGGTCAAACTACGGCGCTGAATCCCGGCTCCTTCTTGAGCAGTTTCTTCCCGTCGGAGAAGCCGTCGCCTCGCTTGCCGAGGATTGCGATCAGACGGCTGCGCCAGCGCTTGACCCGCTTGGCATGGGCGGGCCTCTTCGCCAAGTCGCGCAGCTCCTTCGGGTCCTTTCTCAGATCGAAGAACTGCTCCTCGCCCGTGACCGGGAACCAGATGTATTTTTCTTTCGCATCCGTCAAATACTGCATCGCCATGTCCGGCGCGCCGACGGGCCCGTGCTCCCCGTGGGTGAACTCCCGCCACTTCTCTCCTCGAATCGCGTCGAACACGCTGCTGCCCGTCACCGGGTCCGGGCAGTCCACCCCGCACGCATCCAGGATCGTCGGCATCACATCGCGCAGGCCGACGATCTGATCGAACGTTCCGCTCGGCAGGTCGAGGCCCTTCGGGTAGCCCACCAGGAACGGAATCCGGATCGACCCTTCATAGGCGTAGCCCTTCCGGTGCAGGTGGTGCTCGCCCATCATATCGCCATGGTCGGAGGTGAAGAGGATGAGCGTGTTGTCCAGGTCGATGTAGCGCCGCAGCACCTCCATCATCCGTCCGAACTCGTAGTCGATCTGCGTGATGCAGCCCATGTAGGCCGCGCGCATGCGCTGGTTCTGCTCGGGGGTGAAGCGGCCCCAGAAGGCGTCGCGCGGCAGGCCGGGGTTGGGGATGTCATACTTCTTTGCCCAGTCGCCGATGGGGATTTCCGGCAGCTTGCGGTGGATGTACATGTCCCAGAATACCTGCGGCGGGTCGTACGGCGAGTGCGGCCGGAGCGTCGAGCACCACATGAAAAACGGCCGCGTCGGGTCGCGCTTGAGGATCATCTGGATCGCCGTGTTGATCGTCCACACCGTCGGGTGGTAGCGCTCGGACAGGTGCCACGGCCGGGCGAGCCAGCCATTGATGTCGCACCCTGTGCCGCGGTCGTGGGCCATGGGGCCGAGCTCGGCCCGGAGCCACTCCACGTAGTCGTCTTCGCCGACGAGCGGATCGCGGCGCGGCGGGGCGTCGGGGCCGTCCTGGCGGGGGTGGAAGTGGGGGATGACGTGGTGGAAGCCGTAGAGCTTCCGCTGCGGGTGGATGTTTCGGAAGCCCGTGTTCAGGCAGTGATAGCCCGCATCGGCCAGGACCTGCGCCACGGTCGTCTTCGGATGCCACTCCACGGCGGAGTATCCGATCAGGCCGCATTCATGGCTCCCCTGTCCGCCCAGCAGGCATCGCCGCGCACCGGGCGTGGACGGGATTTCCGTGAAGGCGTTGGGGAAGTAGGCCCCGCGATTGATCAGCGCATCCAGGTTCGGCGTCTCCACCACGGGATGGCCCGCGATGCTTAGGTGGTCGCCGCGGTGTTGATCGGTGGTGAACAGCAGCACGTTCGGTCGGTTGTCGGACATGAGCGATTCTCCTTGTTCAATGGGTCTCCCAGAAACAAACATGCGATTAACATGCGATTTACCTTACCAGATTCACACCTGCCTCGGCAAGGAGGCAGCGTGGCCTGTGACTTCCGGCCTCTGCGGATTCGCATGAGATTTTGCTTCGTCGTTGTCGGTCGCCCGGGGTATAATGCAGCCGAACCAAGCCTCCCGGAGGTCCCAAACCTCCGGGAGGTTGGACTTGATCCTTGAGGAGGGAACCAATGCCCACCCGCAAACCGTCCACTCTTGTGGACACACGCGTCATCTACTGCGGCGACAACCTGGAACAGTTGAAGAAACTCCCCGACGGCTGCGTGGACCTCATCTACATCGACCCGCCCTTCAACAGCAACCGCAACTACGAGGTCTTCTGGGGCGAGACGAAGGAGAAGCGCGCCTTC
>JAADGH010000188.1 GCA_013152475.1 Planctomycetota bacterium | reverse complement strand
CTCGCAATGACACCGCACAGGTTATGGGGAAACTCCTCTCAAAAGGAATCTTGACACGCAAGACGGATTATGGTAAAAGTAATGTGTTGCAATTATTGCAATTGCAATAGCGGCGTGGAAGGACCTCCCACAGTTGAATGCGGACGGGCGAGCGGGATTGCGGCACAGCATGTATACCCATCCGACTGCCTTGCTGTCTGATTCCCTGGATGGTTTTCTTGTCATCCCCGTTATTGCTTGTCTGCTGTGCGGCACGCCCGGTCAGGCCTGGAGTTTCGGGCCGAAGGAGATGGGAGAAGACAAGAACGGATTGTTCGAGCAATGAAGTACGAAGAGCAATATTATTTCAATTATCTGAAGAAGGGGACGACCTTCCCGCGCAACATCTACTTCGCGGCGAAACATCGGTTCATCTGCAACTTCATCAAGAGCTTTCCGGTGGGTTCGACCCTCCTCGACGCCTGTTGCGGTTGTGGTTTCGTGACGGCAGACTTCACGGACGAGTACCAGATTTACGGGGTCGACATTCAGCCCGACGCCATCCGTTTCTGCCAGGAAAACCACGATGGCACCTACGAAGTCGGAGATGTATACACCCTCTCGTTTGAGGACGATACCTTCGACGGCGTTGTGATGAACGATGCCATCGAGCACCTGTACGAGCCCCGCCTGGCGCTGAAAGAACTCCATCGGGTCCTGAAGCCGGGGGGCCGGCTCGAAATATGCACCGAGAACTACGACAGCTATCTTTGGCTGTCCCTCGAAAACACGTGGTACCGCATCTTCGGCGGCAACTGCAAGCCCTACGACCACAACGTGCATCCCTCTCGGTTCACCCCGAAGAAACTGAAGAAGAGCATGGGGGAATTCTTCGATATCGACACGTTTGTCCTCCGCAACCTCGGCATGAAGATGTTCTCCGTCGCGAGCAAAAACGGTGTCTGCCCCCAGCCGGAGCCATTGCCCAAGCAGGATGGCTGAAAACGAGAACAGCTCGGCGGCCGACGCGACGCCCTTTTGGCTCCATGCCTGGAAGCCGCTGGCGGTTGCGGTTGCGGTTCATCTCGCCATCATCCTCGGCTACTCCGCGTTCTTCGGCTTCAACCTGAGCTGCTTCGTGAATGTGGGGTCCTCGTTCCAGTGGGCAGACAAAGAGCACTTCGCTCCGGGGACCGTGAAGTATACCCATCTGTCCGGGTACGACGCCTGCGACTACTACATGGTCGCTCTCGACCCGTTCCTGTTGAACCCGGACATCGCGCCGACGTACAAATCGCAGTCCAAGTTCGTGCGCTACCAGCGTTTTGTCTACCCCGCGCTCATCCACCTCATCGCGGCAGGCCGGCCTCGTTTTTTCCCCCTTGCGATGGTCTTCATCAACGTTGCGTCCATGGTGGGAATCACGATCGTGCTGATGAGGATGCTCATGCGCCGCGGGGCAAGCCCCTGGCTCAGCCTGATCTTTGTGCTCGGGCCGGGGATGCTGTTCGGGTTCTGGCTCGATCTCCAGATGCATCTCTGCTTCTTCATGATTGTCGCGGCCCTCGATCTTTACGAGCGCAAGCGGATGGTTCCGTCCGCCCTGCTTTTCGCCCTTGCGTTTGTCACATGGGAGAGTGCCGTTCTCGTCGCCGGGCCGCTCGGGCTGTGGGAACTGATCCACCGTCGGTGGAAGAATGTGATTTGCCTCGCCCTTGTGCCTGTACCGTTCCTGGTTAGCCAGGCGTACTTCGCACACCAGCTCGGCGCCAAGCTGTTTTCCGGCAGCCCCATGGCTATCAACCTGCCCTTGGTAGGGATCGTCCGGGCCGTGGTCGATCTCACGCGCGTCGGACCCTCACAGGGTTTCATCCGCTATGCGCGACAGATGATGGTCGTCCCCGCGTTGCTTTTGTTCCTGGCCATGCTGGTCTTGACTTGCTGGAAGCTTTGGCGCAAGAGAAACAACCTCTATGCCTTCATGCTGTTTGCCCAACTTCTCTTTATCCTCATCCTGGACAAGCGGGTGTTGGACACTTTCGTGAACGCGACCCGCATCAACGCCGGCATCTTTCTCCCCTTCGCCCTGTGCTACAGGGACCAGAAAGAGAAAATCAGTCCATGGCTCTTCGTGTGGGTGATGGGCCTTGCGGCCTTGGCGGTGCTTCGCATCTTCAGCGGCGTGCGAGAACCGTACATCCTGATCGGCGCCGGCTGACGGGCCTCACGCCTTCGCGGCCACGACGCAGAGCTCATCAAAGATGTTCACCGTGCGGAGCGCGGACTTCACCAGATTGCGGGCGAACGAACGCGAGGGCCGGATCAGGCGCTTGCGCACCGTCATCCCCTCCGTCCGCAGCAGCTTGTCCAGCGTCTCGCAGGTGAAAAAATAGATGTGGCTCAGCGCAATAAAGTACGGCCAGCGCCGGCGCTTGATACGGGAGCGAATCCCGTCCAGGTTCGGCGTGTTGAGGTAGAGGATGCCGTCATCCTTCAGGAGACGTCGAATCTCTCTCAGAATCTCATGAATCTCCCGGATATGCTCGATCACGTCGAGCATCGCAATCACGTCGAAGGTCCTGTCGGGAAGCCCTCTCTCCCAGGGCGGCTCCCAGAAGACGTTCTCCACGCCATGGGTCCTTTTGATATACTCGCACTTGCGCGGGTTCACCTCCCAGCCGCAGACATCGAAGCCCGCCCGCTGCGCCTCGCCCAGAAGGGCGCCGTAGCCGCACCCAATCTCCAGGAGCGTCCCCGACGTCTTGAACCTTCGGATGTTGGCCACGTCACCCAGCGCAGCATCGGCCAGGGTGCTGCTGATGTCGCTCTCCGTCACCGGATGATCGCTCCAGACGTGAAGCAGGGCATCGGGGTCTGGAATGGGATTCAGATAGACCAGGCCGCATCGTTTGCACTTGACCACCTGCTCGTCGCCGTCGCACCTGAACAGCCGGTGGTGTTTGCCGCGAATGGTGTACATGACGTAATATCGGTCCGCCCCGCATACCGCACACGTCGTCGGCACATGGCCGCAGAAGGGACGATCCTCGCCGCTCATTCGGGCTTCCTCGCTGAAACGATGTAACCCGTGGCCACGGCGTTCGTCCTGACTACTCTGGAGAGCACCCGCGCAATGGGGAGCATCAGCAGGGACAGCCCGAGGATGGCGGACCGGAAACACGCATGGAGCCCCTTGTCAAAAGCAAACCGGTTCAGGACGATGTCAAGCGTTTCGATTGACGTGTCCGTCTCCAGAATCTCCTCCACGCGCCATTTCCGCAACAGGCGCCCAAGGCCGAAGCGTGTGAATCGGAAGAAATCTCCCGGAGCGTCGTGAATGGGAAACAGAAACCGCGTGGTGAGAAGGAGCCGCCCCCCGCACCGGAGCACCCGGCGCATCTCGTCGACGCCCTGCCCCGGACGGTCCATGTGCTCGATCACCTCCATGCAGAGGATCGAGTCGAACGCGTCGGCTCGGAAGGGCAGCATGTGGGCATCGGCCTGAACGTCAATCGGCACGGTGCGGTCGATGTCGACCACGACGGCCTCGCTATAGCACTCACGATAGTGTCCGCCGCGCCTCCCGCCGACGTCGAGCGTCAGGCCTGCCAGCCGGTTCGCTGAAAGATATTGGTCGATGCGCCGCCGGGTCGTGACGGCCTTGTTGAATCGGATGATCCGGGTCTTCATGGGCAAGATAATACGACGAGACCGGCGGAAATGCAATCATTCTTTCCGGCCCGCCCACTGGGCCTCTCGCGAGGCATTGCGCCGGCCGGCCGGATCATTCGGGCGAGAGGATCTTGAGGGCCTTGGCGGCTTCGCTCCGAACCGCCAGATCGCCGTCTCTCAGCGCGGTGACCAGAGCAGGCACGGCGGCGTTCGCCGCCGGGGGGCCGATGGCGGAGAGAGCGCACACTGCCGTGTAGCGCACGGCGCGCTTTTCGTCTTTCATGCACTCGATCAAGTCTGGTACCGCGAAGGCGGCGTCCGGCCCCATCTGCCCGAGCGCCACCGCCGCCGACCACCGGGCGTGCCAGTCGCCGGAGTTGAGTGCCGCGATCAGCCTTTTGACCTCGGTCTGCGCCTCGGCCGTCCCCGCTGCCATCTCCGCCTCTCCGCCGCCGACGTAACAGAGCCTGGCGCCGTACGTCACGCAATCCCGCGCCAGCTCCTGCAGAACGGCGAGAGGGTCGACAGACCGTTCGACGAGGGGTTCGACCTTCCGAACAAGGTCGGCATCGGTCACGCCGAGCTCTGAATAGCGGTTCAGCCGCCACCGCGCGTTTTCATATTGATGTTTGCGCAAACGGATGGTCCGGATGGAGATGACGTTGGCGTCCTGGTCTTTGCTCGTGGCGGCCATCTTGATCTGGGCCTCCACGGCATCGAGGCATTCCTTGGCGCATGCCGCCGCCCGGCCGGCCATCTCCACGACCATCCAGTTGCGGGAGGACGGCGCCTCACCCGATCGGGCTTGCTCCGCTTCGTTAATAGTTTTCATTACATTCTCGGAGAGCCCAATCGCCATCTTCTCGATCACAATACCTGCGGGATCGATCAGCACACTGAGCTGGCCCAACGCCCGCAGCAGCTCCACCATGCTCTTGGGGGAGACGCGGTCTTTGATCTCGACGCGAAGCCGGCCGCGGCGCGTCTCCAGGATGGGCATCGGGGTGGGCGCAGCGGCCTGGGCAGCCGGTTCGCGCTCGGGAGGTCTCTCCGGCGTGGGTTCCTCAACAATTACGCCGCTCATGGGATTGCCGCCAAGATCGGCCACCTCCAGCCCGCCCTTCGTCACTACCGCCCCGATCAGGCTGGCCTCCCGCAATACGGTACCCTTCAGATCGGCGTCTTTCAGATTGGCGCCGAGCAAATTCGCGCCGGTCAGGTTCGCGCCGGTTAGATTTGCCCTGTGGAGAACCGTACCAACGAGGTTCGCCCCGGTGAGGTCCGCCCCGGAAAGGTCCGCACCTGTCAGGTCCGCCCGTTCCAGATTGGCCTTCTCCAGCTTGGCTCGTTTCAGGTCCGCCCCCCCCGCATTGGCCCCCACAAGACTGGCCCAAGCAAGGTCTGCCCTCTCAAGGCAGGCCCGCTGGAGAGTCGCCTCGTCGAAAAGGGCCCCGCGAAGGCCGCAGACCGCCAAGTCGGCCTCGCGGAGAGAGCTCCTCCGCAAATCCGCGCCGAGGAACTCCGCCCCTCGGAGATCCACCCCGTCCAGGTTTGCGCCGCTCAAGTCCATGGGCTGGTCCGGGTTTTTGGCCCGCCAGTGGCGTATCCCATCTGTGCCCAAAGAAACGACCGCAAGATGCCTCTGGTTCGCCATAGCTTGTCAATACCTTCAACCCAAAGCCCCTGTCAGCACATCCCTGGATGTTTCATTATAGCAACAGCATCCGTTCACATTCAACCCCTTTTGACCTCAATCGCCTTTGTCCCTCGGTCGCTTCTTGACCACCGATTCCCAATTCGGAGTACTTTCCCCAGAACCGGAGCGCCATCTGTCCCAACCCGAGTTACCGACTGCGCCTGGGCCGTTTCGTTCGCGGAACACACGCCCTGTCATCTCTGAAGCGCATGGGGAAACTCCTCTCAATTCGAGCTTGACAAGGAGAGGCATTCATGCCATAATCCTATGTTTTGTGAAAGAAGGCTGCGTTTCTCGTGCACGAGTGATCGAGAATGGACAGGAATGTTTGAGGCGTCGAGTGCAATCCAATGGGAAAAGCGGGGGGACATTACCTTCATTCGGTTCAAGGTGGACAAAGTCACCGACCCCCTATACGCCAACCAAGCAGGGAAGGAGCTCAACACGCTGGCCGAGAGAGTCGGCGGTAAGGTCATTCTGAACCTGTCCAACGTGAAGTTCATGTCCAGTATCGGAATCACGCTCCTGGTCACCCTGAATCGAAACCTGCGCGCACGCCGGGGACACCTGAAGGTATGTGAGGTCTTTCCCCTGCTGATGGGCATTTTCTCGTCAACCGGTCTGCAGTCCGTGCTGGATGTCTATCCTACCGAAGCCGAGGCGATTGCCTCGTTCCGAAAGCCCCCGGGCGCGCCGGGGGGCGCGGGATCCCCATAGAAGCGGCAAATGCACAAGAAAGAAGGGCCGCCCTTCTCTTGGTTCAGCCTCTCTGGTAGAATTCGCAATCATGAGAGGATACTTCGTCATCGCCGGCATGGTCCTGGCCATTTGGCAGATCGTCGCCGTCCAGGAGTTTTTCCCCCTCGTGCGGTCCTGCGCACCGCTTGTGGTCGCGTCGATGGGCGTTACCATGCTCTTCCTGGCATCCGGCGTCCTCCTGGGACCCTCTGCGGAAGCCCCCGAGCGCCGGCGGGTGGGGCTGTTCGGTGTCGTGCTCTGGCTGGCCGGCTTCCTCCCCCCCGTCCAGTTGGGGTTCATCCGCCTTCTCGGATCTGAACGTTCCTTCAGTCCGCCCTCCCTGGCGGGATCGATGTTCCTGTTCGCTCTGGCGGTGGGTCCGCTGGCAACAGATATCGGCCTGCTGGTCACCATCTTTGGCGCCGGGGGCGAGAAGGCGCGAGACCGCATTTCCGATGCCTTCATCCTGCTGGGCTCCGGCGCCGTCCTGGGGGCGGGAGCGTTCTTCCTCGTTCTGGGCGGGCACATGCCGCCCCTGCTTATCACACTCTGTCTCTCTCTCCTCCTCTTCACCGCCGTTCTGCTCATGTTTGGCAACCGGTATACCCCCGGCTTTCTCCTGATTCCCGGCGTCCTGTCCTGGCTGGCTGTCATCCTGGTCATTGCCGCAACGAACAAGCCCCTGCAGGGCCTCCTCCGCAGGGCCCCGCGGCACGAGGACACGGAGTCATCCACCGTTGCCAGCGCACAGGGCATGATGCAGGTCCTCTCCACGAAAAACGGTGCCGCGCTTTTCCTGAATCGGCTCTCCATCACATCGCACGCGGGCGCCGATGAGGTCGCCCACATCCCCATGCTCCAGCATTTCATGCCCCGCAACGTTCTCCTTATCGGCGGGTGCGGACCGCAACTGGTGGCGCAGGTGCTCAGGCATAATATCGAGTCCTTGCGCTATTTCCACATCGATCCCATGGCTGTGGCCATGCTGTGCAAACACTGCCCCGACCGAGACGTGCTCCGAGCCAGCGCCGTGGAGTTGCAATCACCCCTCGAAGACGCCCGGGCCTATGTTCAGAAGATACGAGACCCACAGGGGCGGGACAAATTCGACGTCGTCGTGGTCGATCTTCCCCTTCCCGAAAACACCGGAATCAACCGTTTTTTCACCATCGAGTTCTTCTCCGCGCTCAGGCGCCTGGTGCGTGACGGCGGGTTCGCGGCCGTGACGCTTCGCTTTCCCAGGAAGACGACCAAAGGCGACCGCCAGATCGCCGAGTCCATCGCCGTCGCCTTCGGGTCGGTATTCCCGGAATACATCATCGCCCGAGGGAAGGTGTGTTTGCTGATCGGGTCCGTGGGCGGCCTCGGGCCGACCATCGACCCCCACGTCCTGGCGAGTCGCTGCCGGGAGAGAAATCTATCGTGGGTGGCCTTGGCGCATGTCAAGCTGGATCGCCTCCCCCCTCCCCGCACCCGGGCCGGGGCCAACCACGACTTCACTCCGTCCTGCTACCGCCGGTTGTTCGACCGGTGGGTCGGCGCGCGCCGCGCCTACTTTGCACTCGGGAACATCGTGATCGGGGCGGCGGGCATTGCCTTCGTTGCCGTGGCGCTCGGCTTCATTTTTGGGAAGCGCCACATCGCAACGGCCTGCGTGGGCATCCTCTTCGCCGGCGCGGCGGGAGGACTTTTGGTTTCGTCCGGACTCCTTGCCGTCCAGGCCGTCTACGGCACGTTATACCACGAGATTGCCTTCCTCCTGGCGGTGTGGGCCATCGGGCTGTGCCTGGGACAGGGAATCGCCAACGCGACCACCGTCGGGCGCCAGAAGCGTTATACCGCGCTGGCCGGCGCGTTGAGCGGGCTGATGGTTGTCTCGCTGCTGTTCCCAACGATCCTGGGTGGAATCGCCACGCAGAGCGAGGCGTGGTGGCTCACCAACATACGCCTTACACTGCCGTTCCTCGGCGGGCTGATTGCCTTTCTCATGGCCTTCTCTCTCGGCGCAGCAAGCACGCTGATCGGCTCGCCGGAGGCGCTGTTCATGCTGTTGGTGAGCACGGCGGCGGGCATCATGGGCGGGGCCGTCGTATTCGCCGCTGGGATGGGCATCGCAAGCCCCTGCGATGCGGCGGTGGTCCTGTCGGCGGCCGGCGCGGGTGCGGTCGTGATCTCGATGCAGACGTGAACGACCCCCAGGGGATTTCGCGGGATTCGCCCCCCCCAGAATCGGTTTGACAACACCAATGGACTGGCTACAATACCCAACGTTTGTCTGAGGAACTTTTTTTGAACAGGACGAGGCCATGAACACACGGCGCATCGAATGGGAAAAGGTCAAGATCAACGACGGCGAGTTCGAGTCCGCCGGCGTCATGGACGTGAACAACAACGGCAAGCTGGACATCGTCTGCGGCGGCTACTGGTACGAAGCCCCCGACTGGACCCAGCACAAGCTCTGCGACGTCCGCCGCGAGGGTGAATACTACGACGACTTCATCACCATCCCGATGGACGTCAACGGCAATGGATACATGGACATCGTGAGCGGCGGATGGTTCAGTAAGGGCCTGTTCTGGCGCGAGAATCCGAAAGGCCAGCCCGTCGAGTGGAAGACCCACCTCATCGATGAGTGCGGCAACGTCGAGACCGGCGGGGCATGGGATATCGACGGCGATGGCGATGTGGAGATTGTCCCCAATACGCCTCCGTTTGGACTCATGTTCTACAAGCTCATCCGCGACGAAAACGGCAAGGGCACGGGCAAGTTCCGCAAGGTGGTCATCTCGGAGGAGAAGTCGGGCCATGGTCTCGGCTTCGGCGATGTGACCGGCAACGGCAAGGGCGGAGGCGGGCTGGTCGTCCACAACGGATGGTGGGAGGCGCCGGCGGACCCGCTGAATGACAAGTGGACATTCCATCAGGAGTTCGAGCTCGACCGGCCGAGCAATCCGATCATCGTTACTGATTTCAACGGCGACGGCCTCGCCGAGCTGATCGTCGGCCAGGCGCACGACTACGGCCTGGACTACTACCAGCAGACCCTCGGCAAGGACGGCAAGCGCACGTGGACGAAGCACCCTATCGATCCCTACTTCTCGCAATACCACAACATGTCCTGGGTGGACATCGACGGCGACGGCGAGGGGGAGCTCGTCACCGGCAACCGCTACCGCGCCCACTGCGGCCGCGACCCGGGCGAGACGGACATCGTGGGCCTCTACTACTTCAAGTGGACCGGCGAGGGCTTCGCCAAGCAGGTCATCGACCACGGCAAGGTGGGCCAGCACTCCGGCACCGGCCTTTATTGGAACATCGCCGACCTCAACGGCAACGGCCGCCTCGACATCGTCGCCCCCGGCAAGGAAGGGCTTTTCGTCTTTATGAATCTCGGGCCGGAGCAGGTGGGGAAGAAGGACGAAGAGAAATGATGAATGTCGAATGATGAATGATGAATGTCGAATGATGAATGATGAATGATGAATGATGAATGTCGAAGTGAAGAGTGCAGGCTGAGCTTCAGCGCAAGAGATGGAAGATGCCGGAGGGCTGGCTGGCTGGTTTAGGGGCAGGTGTGGACGCGGGGGTGACTATGTTTAGGTCTTCTATAAGAGGCAGGAAAAGGACGATCACGCAGAAGCCAACATAAGTAACGTAACAGACCACAACAAATCCCATCCACAGGTGCGCAGCGGAATCGCCAAGGTACTGCTTGAGCAGGACGTAGCCTCCGTAGTCCGCTACAACGGCAAGGATCACAAAGACGGGGATCGCAAGGAAGTATACACGAAGGAAGTGGCTCAAGTTCAGTAGGAGAATCGTTACGCCGGGCAGTGCGACGCCGAGCTCAGCGAACATCTCCTCGAACTTGGGCATGATAAAGACAAACGCCCCACAGATGAAGATCGGCATCAGGGAGCGGATGACGGTCGTTTTCCACGTCCACCGCCACGGCTTTTTTTGACGCTCGAAGTAGTTTCCGCGTCCTGTCTCGTTGTCCATCGTTTGCACTTGTGCCAGGCCCATGTTGACCCGTCGATTCAGACTACGGAAGTATGTTACCCTATCTTCGGCGAGTCAACGGGGCGCCGAAGCAGAAGTGTCCCCATGACCCGCGCGGCGTGGACCTCGCAAGCCGAGTTTCGCAACCCAAATGGCCGACTTGATCCCGTCTGCATTCTGGGAAAAATCCTGTCCTTTTGGGTTTGATTTCTCGTCTTGCGAAACGTATTCTTGCGGCGACGGGTTGTCACGATGATGAATATCCAAAAGAGAATACGAAGTCGACTGCGCGCAACGGGCCGCCGGTTCGTCCGCTTCTTCGGCGGGTGTTCCGGGCGGGACGCCGAGGATCGGTTCTGCTGGTTCAACATCGAGGGATCAGGGCTAAGGATCCTCGACGTCGGCGGCTGCGGATCCATGCTGGCGCTCACTCTTGCCCAAGCGGGGCACCGTGTAACCGTTATCGATGTCCGCGGCTATCCGGATCGACACAAAAACCTGGAGGCCCTCGCGGGAAGTTTCCTGGAGAGCGACCTCCCCTCCCAACAGTTCGACGTGATTATTCTCCTCTCCTCTCTCGAACACTTCGGCTTCGGCGGATACGGTGACGCGCCTGGCGACGATGCAGATTTCCTTGCCATAAAGGAAGTGCGGCGCGTTCTCAAGGAGCGAGGAGTCTGTCTTCTCACTGTTCCCTATAGCGGCGAAGACAAAATTGTGCCGGGCTGCGAGCGCTGGTACAGTCGCGAACGGCTCGGTCGGATCCTGGATGGATTCCGCATCGAGATCGAGGAGTACTGGCGCCCGAGCCTGCGGGCCTTCGGACACTACCTGAAATGGTTTCCCTGTCCCGAGGAACAGGCCGCCGAATCCGCCCGCCGGCTCGATTTCCCCAGCATGGTATTCTTCAAACTCCGCCTGCCCGACACAGAAGAATAGCGAAGGGCAATGTCGGCCTCAGCACCGGTTATAGAGATCGCGGGTATACTTCGCGGCGCGCTTCAGTTCCTTTGCCCTGTCATCACCCGGCACACCGGACTCGAGGCCGAGAAAGTGCTCATATCCGCCCTTCTTCAGCGCCTTGAAACCGGGCCTGAAATCGGTCAGGCCGGTGCCGGGGGTCTGTCGCGTGCTGTCGGCGATGTGGATGTTGACGATATAGTCCACCGCTGCGGCAATCGCCTTGCCGATGTCCGTCTCCTCGATGTGCATGTGGAAGAAGTCGGCCATGATCTTGCAGTTGGGGCTGCCGACCTCCTTGCAGATGGCCACGCCGTCGGCCAGCGTGCACGGCCACCACTGCTCGTAGCGGTTCAGCGGCTCGATGATGATGCACGTGCCCAACTGCTCGGCGCGCCTGCAGATGCGCTGGTAGAGAGCAACAAGCATGTCTCGCTCGAGCTTCATGGTGGATGCCACCGGCGAAAGGTCCGGCATCCGTTCACGCGCGCCGCCGATCTGCATCTTCATCGAAATGAGCGGTGGATGAATCACGCCAAGGGCGCCGATCTCCGCGCAGACCTCGAGATGCTGGATCATCATTTGCACACCGGCCTCACGCTCTCCCTTCCGGGGATCGACCAGGCACGCACCGCCGCACGACGTCAGCACCGGCTGGATACCCGTTTCTTTCGTGGCGGCGTTGATCATCGCGCAGTCTTCGAGCGTGTACGGCGTCGTAATCTCAATGCCGTCGAAACCCAGTTCCACCAGATTCCGACACTTCTCCGCATAGTCCGCGCCAGGAACCATTGCTTCCCGTATCGCGATCTTTGCCTTGCCTTTCGTCACCTTCCTTTTCGCCATGTCATACTCCTTCTTGAGTTCTCAGCCTTCGGAAAACACAGTCCGGGGATAGTACAACTTCGTCGGGGATTCGTCAACAGGATTCCGACGAGGAGTTTCCCCATGGTTCATGGGGGAGGGAGTTCGAAGGCGAGGCGTTGTTGGATGGGGCCGGAGGATGTGGCGGACACGTGGGGCGGGGAGGTGCTGGCGAAGAGGACGCGATGGGTGCCGTCGGCCACGGCGTAGTGGTAGAACCGGGCGATCTCCACCCACATCCGCCGCCAGCACCGTGTCGCGCTTCACGTGGGCCGACCCCAACCAACTCAACCGGCGGTTCAGCACATCGGTCAAGTCCTTGCTCGACAGGTTGCGGCTCAACCGATTCTCCGTCTTGATCAACGGGATCGTTTCGTGAAGCGCTTGATGCTTCCCCGGAGGCGTGGTATCATCGAGGCCACGCTGTCAACGAGGAAAGATCGTTACTTCGTCCAAAGGAGACCCATGATGCACGCTCGTCGGATTGGTTCGTGTTTATTTGCGGCGATGGTTCTTGCGTCTTCCGTGTTGCCGGCTCAGCAGAAGAACCAGGTCCGCGCCGGCGATTACGCCGTAGAGATGACCGAACAGGGCTTCCAGATCACGCACAAGGGGGAGCGGATTACCCTTGGTTCCTATTTCTGCGTGTTCAAGCCCGAATACAAGGGCTCGCTCGTTTCCACCAGCGAGGGGTGGAAGGCGGGCCGCGTCTCCGTGTCCAGGGACGGCCGCACCATCACCCTTGAAGCCAAGCTGCAGAAGGGCGGCTTTACCTACTCGGCCACCGTATCTCCCAAAGGCGTCAGGGTGGCAACACGTGTCAAGGTCGTCGAAGACGTAGAGGTCGGGCCTGTTGAATATGCGGCGTTTCAAATCCCCACGGGTCTCGTTGAGGGCGGGACCATCGAAGTGTTCAATGCTGCCGGCATGACCGTGGAGGAAAAGCCCGTCCCCTCCGTTCCGAAGCGCGGCGGCATGACCCGGCGCGGTGACGGGTTTGTGATCAAAACATCCAAACGGAACATCGTCATGTCCTCTGCATCGGCGATGGGACTTTACCCGTTCGATGCGAGGGTGAAGCAGTATGGCAATCGGCAGGGAATATGGGCGTTTACATCGATTCCCGTCGGCCCGGGGCAAGAGACCGTGTCCGTCGCTGAATTGCGCGTCGATCCGCCCGAGCCAGCGCCCGTGGCCGGCACGATCACACTCCTGGGGAACGTGCCAGCGAAGGCTGTGGCAACGGCGACGAACCCGACGGACCGCGAGAAGCTGGCCGCTGCTGAACTCGTCGCCTACCTCATGAAGATTTCCGGGAAGAAGCTCGACCGCATTGAGGTCGCTGACAAGACCGTGCCGAAGGGGACCATCGCCGTGGGACGTCTGGCCGTGGACGCGGGTCTTGTCTCGAAGGACGAACTTGCGCCGCTGAAGATTGACGGCTATATCGTCCGGGTCAAGGGCGGGCGGGCGGCCGTATGCGGGTGGCGCGATCTCGGGACGGTCTACGCGGCGTACGCGCTGCTCAAACATCTCGGCTGCAAGTTCTATGCACCAGGGTGCGAGGTGATTCCCCAGGTCAAGGACCTGAACATCCGCGAATGCGAATTAAAGGCGAAGCCGGTCTATGAGTTCCGCAAGATGACCCAGAACCTGAAGCTGGGCCACACGCCTGCCGACGACCTCGGCAACCCCCGCGAGATCGGCGAACCGGGGGGGCTGGTCCATGCGGCGGCCTACCTCCTGCCTTACGACAAATACCACAAGGAGCACCCGGAATATTTCGCATTGCAGAAAGACGGCAAGCGGCTTCATCGCGACCCGAACGCAAAACGGTTCGATGTTCACCTGTGTCTGTCCAACCCCGACGTGAGGCGCATCTCCGCCGAGCGGTTGCTGGCGCTGATCGAAAAGCAGAAGGACCGAACCTTCTTCGGGGTGTCGCAGGGCGATGGCCATGCCTGGTGCCAATGCGAAAAGTGCAAGGCCCTCGACGCCATCCCCGGCCGCGATATGACCGACCGCCTGCTGGACTACGTCAACTACTGCGCGCGCGAGGTAGCGAAGAAATATCCCGGCAAGCGAATCCTTACCCTCGCCTATACCAACGCGACGTCGCCGCCGCCGTGGCGGGTAATGCCGGAACCGAATGTCATGGTGCAGTACTGCCCCTACCCCCGGCGGACGGCGTGCCAAAGCCATGACATGCGGTGCGAGAAGAACGAGTCCGGCTTCGCCGACCTGAAGGGCTGGCTCCAGGCCTGCCCCAATAATATGTATATCTTCGACTACCCACGCGGATACAAGATCTGGTATGAACCGTTCGGCAGCTTTTATGCCATGAAGAGGAAGTTGGATTTCTATGCGGCCCACGGCGTTCGGGGGATCTTCTATTGCGGTGTGCCGACGAACTTCCGCGACTTGTTTGTTTTCGTCCAGAGCAAACTTCACTGGGACCCGAAGGCCGACGTGGAACGATTGATTGACGAGTTCATGGCGGCCTACTACGGTAAGGCGGCGCCGCATGTGCGGGAGTACTTCGATTTCATGCACAAGCAGGTCGATGATCGTAAGGTGCACCAGATGTGCGAGGGCCGCAACCCCGGCTTGGTAACAGCGGAGTATGCGGAGAAGGCACTGGAGATGTTTCGCAAAGCCGAAGAAGCGGTAAAGGACGACCGGGCCGCCCTGTATCGCGTTCGCAAGGAGAAGTTCTGCGTCCTCTTCGCCGACCTGAACGAACGCAATCCGGTGAATGAAAAACTGGCCGTGAGCCGGGAGGAGTTCGCCCGGCGGCTGGCGGAGTTCATGAAGATCGGGCGGATTACGAAGACCTCAGTCGTCGGGCGGCGCGACGACGGCATCGTCAGCGACTGGCTCTTCAAGATCGCCCGGATTCGCACGAATGTAAAGCCGTGGTATGCCGACCCGCTCGTCGACCGGATGATCGCCGATCCCGTAAAAACATTGACCGAGGAGGAGCGCAAGTACAGCCAGAAAAAAGTTCCCGGGGGATGGCTGGTGGAGCTGGACGCCTTCACCGGATGCTGCGGGCCGTCGGAATACAGTTACCAGTGCCCCGCGCGCCGGGCCATATGGATCTATGGCAAGAACACGAAGACCCCGGCGATGAAGGCGAAACTGCACATCGACAAGCTCCCCCCGGGCCAAGGGCGTCTCGCGCTTGTCGCGCAGGACGACGACAAGCCCGGTGCGGTGGCGATCTGCATCACCATCAACGGCAAGGAAATCTTCAAAGGCCCGAACCAGTTTAAGGAAAAGGGCTGGTCCGCTGCCGAGTTCCCCATTCCCGCCGGTGTGCTGAAGCAGGGCGAGAACGAAATCCGCATCGCCACGCTCAACGACTCAAAGGCAAGAGACCAGGGCTGGTTCATGGTGGCGGAGTGTAAGCTGACCATCAAGTAGGGCGGACGACGGCCTTCAAGGCGGCGATCCGCCGCCTTCCTACCGCAAGTGTTTCCGCCGATACGCCGTCGGCGTCATGCCCTCCTCTTTGGCGAAGGCCTTGGTGAAATAGTGCGGGTCGTGGTAGCCGACCTGCGTGGCGATGGCTTTCACCGTTCGGTCGGGGTCGAGGAGGAGTCGCTTGGCGTTCTCCATCCGTGTCCTGGTCAGGTGGGCGATCGGCGAGAGGTTCGTGTTCTCCTTGAAGATGCGGCTGAAGTGATAGGGGCTCATGAAGAAGTGCTGCGCGATCTCAGGCAGTGTCAACGGCGCGGCGTAGTTTTCCTCAATGAACTGCACCGCCTCCGAGGCCAGGCGCTGCCGCCGAATCTCCCCCACATCCACATCCGGGGCTTCCACGGACCGGGCGGTCCGGACCAGCTCGATAAAGATTTGCACGATGTAGGCGTTGATGGCCGCGGCGTAGCCGAGGGTCCGGTGGTAGGCCTCGCTCGCGATGGCGCGCAGGCAGCGCTCGACGATGTGCCCTGGCTTCAGGCGCACGCGGTCCGGCAGGTCCAGAGGAAACTCACACCGCTTGCCTTTCTTGTTCTTGAACGCCGTGGCCAGGCAGAGCAACTGCGACGTCCTGCCCGGCGGCGACTCCTCGCGATGCGGCACGCCGGGCTTCGTAACAAACAGGTCGCCCTTCTTTCCCTCCATCGGCTCGCCAGCCAGCCACATCCGCAGCTCGCCGGCGTAGACATAGACCAATTCATAGTAATAAAATGTCTCCTCGCCGGGGGACCACTGGCGCTCGGCGTCGTCGATGGAGATAAAAACGAAATCGGGGATGACACCCTCCAACGCCTGGAGCGGTTTCCAGTCGGAAACCTGCTCGCGGCGGACTTGCGTTACGGCTTTCTGTTTGTCGCGTCTGTTTAGAGCCATGCCGAGATACTATCACGCCCCCGCAAGATAGTCCACCAGAATAGCAACAAGCTCCCCTTGACGGGCGGCGGAATACGGTCCATAATGCACAGAAGTGCAACGGTCTTTTGGTTGGAGGATGAACCGGTGACGCAGCAATGCTACGGCGAAGAGGAACGGGTTAACCTGCGGCAGGTGATCGAGAGCCAGGAGCTCTGGCGTGGAACGGGGCACGAGAATTTCACGGCGCGTTTTGAAAAGGAGTTCGGCGAGTGGCTGGGACGCAAGTATGTCCTCGGCATCTGCTCCGGAACGTGTGCCGAGGAGACGGCCCTGGCAGGCTTGGGACTGGAGCCCGGCGATGAAGTGATCTGCCCGGCGAGCGCGCCGATCTTCGTGTCATTTCCTGTTGTTTCCATCGGCTGCGTACCGGTCTTCGCCGACGTCGATCCGCGAACGCTGATCATCTCGGCGGAAGGTATCGAGGAGCAGGTCACCGAGCGCACCCGCGCCGTCATGGTGGTGCATCTCTTCGGCCAGCCGGCCCCGATGGACGAGATCATGGCCGTGGCGAAGAAGCACGGCCTGCAGGTCCTCGAGGACTGCGCCCAGGCCTATGGCCCCACGCACCGGGGACGGAAGGTGGGCACGATTGGGGACGTCGCCTGCTACAGTCTGCAGCAGAGCAAACACATGAGCTCCGGCGAGGGGGGAATCGTCGCCACGGACGAGCCGGATATCTACAAACGAATGGCGCTCTTCTCGAACTGCGGCATGCCGTGGTACGGCTACGGCATGGAGCCGCCGGAGCGGGAGCCCATCGCGGGCCATACGCCGCGCGGGCATTTCTCCTTCGGCCACAACTTTCGCATGAGCGAATTGCAGGGCGCCGTCTGCGTCGCTCAGCTCAAGAAGCTTCCTGAGTTCAATGAACGGCGAAAGAAACTGGTGAAGGTCATTGAGGACGAACTGGGTGCGGTGGACGGGATCGAGCTTCCATACGTCTATCCGGATACCGAGCCGAACTACTGGACCTATCCCGTCCGCGTCCCCGCCGGCCTGGGTGGATATGCAGAGATCAACTACCTGGAGGCGGAGTTTCAAAAAATGCAGCGTGAGCGGCGGACATCCCTTGGCATTCCGCTTCCCGATACCGTACAATACACCCCAGGTGCATGCCCTCGGACAGAGGAAGCGGTCAAGCGTTTCCGGGCGATCTCGGTCCATCACGCCAAAGAACCTGAAGAAATCCGTGAGGCGGCCCGGGGAATTCGCGAGATAGTGGAAGGAAAGAGCAAATGAAGATCACGGTCATCGGTCATTCAAGCTGCATCCCCGACGTGGGGAAGGAGATGGCTTGCTTGCTCATCAATGGCAAGCACCTCATCGACACGGGCTGGTGCGCGGCGCTGAAGATGCGGGAGTTCGGGTTCGATCCGTTGGAACTGGAGTCGATCCTCATCACGCACTTCCACCAGGACCATTATCTCGGTCTGCCACAGCTCTTGTTCTACATCGGCCTGCGCGGGAAGAAGGAGGAACGAGGGCCGCTGAATCTGGTCGGCCCGGCCGATCACCTGGAGAGGATTGTTAAAGCAGCCGAGGACCTGCAGCAGATTCCTCGGTTCCCGGAGCTTGAGGTGAAAAAACGCTTGGTCCCCGTTGTCCCCGGAGACAGCTTTGATCTGGGCGATTTGCACATCGATACATGTGCGGCCAACCACATGTCGGGGCACAAGCGGCAGGAACAGGCTATTGTCTATAAGGTTACAGACGAGAGCGGTGCGTGCTTCGTCTGCACCGGCGACACACACCCTCATCCGCCGATTGCGGAGTTTGCGAAGGGCGTGCCGCTTCTGATCCACGACGGGGGCCACACTCCCGCCGAGCAGGCAGCCGAGGTTGCAAAGCAGGCGGGCGTGGGTCGGTTGCTGCTGATTCACTACCCCGAAAGTGCAGCCGAACAGAAGCGGTCGGAAGCAAGGAATATTTTTCCGAATACGGACCTGGCGAAGGAAGGAACCACGCTGGAGGTGTAGCTATGGCCATGACAAAGAAACAGGGATTCCTCGCCGCCGTGAAAGGCGAACAGCCGGACGCCGTGCCCGTTGCACCGTTGATTCATCACCGTTTTGCGAATACGGTTCTTGGCCGTTCGGACTGGAAGGCGGTGTTCGAGGTACATCAAATGATCGGCTCGTGCGCCCATCGGGGCCCGATCGGCTGCGGCGCGAGCTTTTCGTTGCCGGAGGGGTACCGCGAGCAAACGTGCGAGATCGAACGGAAATCCGACGGGCGGGTCATAAGCGAATGGAAGATTGAAACACCGAACCGGGCGATGGTCGGCAGACGAGTTTCCCACTTTGCTCCCAACGACCCCGTGATCACCGCGACTGTGGATTATCCGATCAAAACGCCCGACGACTGGCGGGCCTTCCTCGAGATGCGCCAGCTCATGCTGGAGGGGTTCACGGGAAAGTATAACCACGGGACGGTGAAAGAGGCGGTCGAGCTTATGGGCGAGGACGGGATGCCGAGCGTGGCTCTCGGCTCGGCCTATTCGGCCCTTGCGACGAGACGGGGAATGGAAGGGTTCATGGTGGACCTCATTGATTACCCCGACCTCATGGAGGAACTGTTCGCCGTTGAGCGCCGGATCATGGAAAAAAACGTCGAATCGTTCGTCGCCTCACCGACGGAAGTCGCCTGGCTGGATATTTGCTGGGCCACCGGATCGCAGTTGGGGCCGGAGATGTTCGAGCGCTGGGCGCTGCCGGATGTGGTGCGTGCTATGGAGATTGTCAGGCAGGCCCCCGACAAATACCTGGGTCTCTACACCCTCGGCAAGATTCGTGACCTGCTGCCTATGCTTGTCGATGCCGGCGTGCATTTTGTGGAGACCTTCGAACCGAATGAAGGCGACATCACCCTCGCCGAAGCGAAGAAGCTCTATGGCAAGAAGATATGCCTTATGGGCAACTTCGATTGCGTGATCCTGGCCCGAGGAACGATGGACGAAGCGCGGGACGAGGCGCGCCGGTGTCTCCAGGAGGGCATGGAGGGTGGGGGGTATGTCCTCGTCACGGGTGACGAGGTCCCCGCCGATGCGAAGCTGGACAACCTGAAGGCCATGGTGGAGGTGGTCGGGGAAGAGGGGAGATACTGAAGTGTCGACTACGACCCTGACGGACGAACAACTGGCGGCGCTACCCGTGGCCGAGGTAATCGAGAAGGCCGGCGTGGCGACTGCGAATCGGCTGAAGCGTCCGGCGGCGCTGCTGTTCACCTACCGTTGCAGCATCTCCTGCGCGCACTGCCTCTTTGGATGTGGCAGCAATGTGCCCTCGGGGGCCATGCCTGTGGAGGATGCGGTGGAGTACCTCGGACAGCTCCACCGGCTCGACCGCGCCGTCCACATCGCGGGCGGGGAGCCGTTTCTTTTCTGGCGCGTCCTTTTCGAGGTCTGCAGAGAAGCGGGCAGGCTCGGGATCGCTCCGCACTTCATCGAGACCAACGCCTTTTGGGCCGCCGCCGACGGCATCGTTCGCCAGCGCTTCATTCGGTTGCGCGACTGCGGCGTTCGGGGGATGTATTTCAGCGCCGACCCCTACCATCTTTCCTGTGTCCCTCCCGAGTATGTGGACCGCGCCCGGTGCATCGCATGGGATATTTTCGGGAAAGCGAATGTGATGTGTCCGGAGCACACGCTGGAGGAGATGCGGATGCTGGCGGACATCGGGGTGGACGAAGGCCGCCTTGCAGAATACGTGCGGTCGCACCCCCCGAAAATCGTCGGCAACGCCGCGTTTCGTCTTGCCCATTGTCTGCCCCTCCGGCCGATTGACGAACTGCCGCTGCGGTGCGGGTGGGGCCCGAACGTCGATGAGGCCCGAGGCTGCCCCAGCGCCTTCGACCCGAAGCGCATGTGGGAGGTCCATGTCGATCCGTACGGCAACATCCAGACGAACTGCGGCGTGATCCTCGGAAATGCAAGACACACGCCCGTGCCGGAGCTCTTCGCGCGCGGCATCCAGCGTGTCAACCCGATCGCGCGAACGCTCGCCGCGGAAGGGCCCGGCGGACTCTTGAGGCTGGCCCGGGAGAAGGGCTGCCCGGAGATCACCCGCGCGGTGCAGAAGTGCCACCTCTGCTTTCTCGTGCGCAGTTTCCTCCGCGCCTTCCGCCCGGACGTTCTCGGTCCGGAGGAGGTCTACTACACCGCGCCGGCGGCGATGATGACCCACTGCTCCCGAGTGAAGTGACCGCTGCCGCAAGCTTAGTGCACCATTTCATAAGTCCGTATAGGGACGGAAGACGGCGACTTGTTTGTAGTGCGGACTTCAGTCCGTTCTTTGGGCAGGCGGTCTGCGCCACGAAGAAAGCACTAAAGTGCTTACTACAAACGGGCTTCTACGCTGTCCTAACCCTATATGAGCTTATGAAATAGTGCACTTAGCGTGGTACGACGGTGCTCCGAATCGTGGCGACCGAGGGCGCGTCGTTATTGTATTCCTGCAGCATCCGATCCCACTTGTACAGCCGGACGGCCACGAGTTTCATCTTGTCTTCTTCGCTGTTGTATTCGTAGACGCAAATGGTTTCCTCGCGGGTGTTGATGACAAAGACCGGCTCTTCGTTGTCGATCCACGTCCCGTTGACGACGATCATGTAGCGGTCCGATCCGAAAATCTGTGCGTTGGCTGTTTCCTCCAGCACCGTTAACGCGATCTGAATCGTGACGAGAAAGCCGAGCGCCATGAGCAGGACCAGTGTCAGTTTCTTGCTTTTCATTGGGTTCGCTCCTCCCTTTTGTCTATCGGATCATCCGCCGAACCATGCGCTGGATATCGTCCGGCGTGGGGTGCGGGTTCTTCCGGGCCCGGTTGAAGTAGCTCAAGCGAGGGTCGTACTCGATATGCCTGACGGCCTTCAGGGAGAACTGGTCGATCTGCGGCTGGTACTCGTAGACGAGCAGTTTGTGATGCTTCGTGTCGGCCATGAAGAGAGGCTGATCGTCCGTGGGCCGCGGCGGGCCTGTTACGGCCACGATGCTGCCCACCTCCCCGGCCACCTGGGCCGCCGCCCGCGTGCGACATGCCGTGGAGACGACCATCGTCGCGATCAGCAGGCATGCCATGAGGAGCATGCCGTTCAGAACGTAGAACACTTTGTCCATGCCTTATCCTCCTTTCCACAGAGCGATTGATGCCGACGGGGGAACGAAAGAAACCGACTGCGCAGATCAGCGCGCCCCCAGCAGATCGTCAATGGTCTTGATCTGACGAAGCCAGTTCGCACCCTCCTGGATGTCCTTGTCGGTCAGTCTCGGCAGGCCGGCCAGACGAAGCTTTTCCTTCTCAGACATGGCGTCTCTGGCGGAGGGGGAAAGATGGGCAATTTTCTTCATGGCCTCCGAGGTGAAGCTCGGCGGGTCGAGTTCCATTGCCCGCCGGTAGGCCAGGATGGCGTCCTGCTTGTTTTGCATGATCTCGCAGACCGAGCCGATCCACCAGTACAGCTTGCTGTCAAATGGCGACCCTTCACCCCGGATGCCGCTCTTGAAGGCATCCACGGCCTCCGCGCAGGCCCGTGCAAATTTGTCCGGGTCGGCGATGAGCAATTTGTCCGGCTCTTGGCCGCGCTCGGTGTGTGACTTGACGGCGCGGCAGTACAGATTGAACCCCAGGGCCAGAAACACGATTGGATGGTTGCATCCCGCAGCGATGGAGCGCTGCAAAGCGTTTACCACCTTCTCCGTCTCGCCGAGGTGGTAGTTGCACTCCGCGCGGATGAGATTGACGACCGCACGGGAAACAGGGCTGAGATCCTCGACACGATCCATCCTATTGAAAATCCGCTCCACATCGGATCGCAGCTCCTGCGCGATCTCCACCAGGTTCAGAATCGTGATCACCCCCGAGCAGCTCAGCTTCCGGATGGCTTGGTGGCGCCGCAACTCGACGTCGAGGAAATCAACGAACACTTCGGACAGGGCGAACCGCTCGTGCTCCGCCTGGGCGATCCACTTGTCGATCAGGTCGTAGAAAACACGGCAGAACGGAGAGAAGGTTTCGAACTCCTGGAGACTGCGAAGCTTGGCGTGGATGTTCTTGCTCTCCGGGTTGGCCATATCTGACTTCGGCCTTACATGCGCGCTGGTGTTGCTTGTCCAGCATGTATTTTATATCATTTCGCCGGTGATTTGAACCAAAAAATGCCTATCCCAGGCGAACCGTCTTTGTCTTCCGGGGCGGGACATCCACCTCCACCTGCACGCCGTCGGCCGGGCGGGCAATGCCGTGCAGTCCGGGCCGATCCGGCTCCAGGGCGATCGTAATGCGCGCAGGCTCATCGCTTGTGTTGCAGAGCGCCGCTCGCAACTCACCGGGGAGTCGGGCAGCCGCGACACCCTCCGGCAGTCCGAGTGCGTCCCCGCTGAAGTACCGGACCTCCGGCGCCTCGGAATGGCAGAAGCGGTACCCGCCGAAGGCCGCCGAATACAGCGTGGCCGTCACCTGCCCGATGCCGGGACAGCGGCCATGCCCGCTTGCCACGGCGGAGATCGTTGCGCCCGCGCAGCCGTGCTGCCGGCCGTCCTTCAGGAGGCGCCGCGCCAAGACCATGCGACCGGCGGCCTTTCCGAGGGCGCGGCTCAGGCAGGCGTCGGAACCCGATATCTGCCAGGCGAGAAAGAGCGACGCGGGCGAAGGCCCCGTCTCCTCGACGATGGACCCGTCGTCCCTTCGATAGCCCCATCGGAGATCGTCGTTCCGCCGGCCGATGCCCATGGGATGCGGCAGCGGCGTGGTGTCCGCCATCATCAGGAGCGGCTGGTCCTCGCCCGCTTCGGGCATGGAGTCCATGATCTCCATCGCGCGGTGGTCCAGAAACGTTTCACCCGCAACCATCCGATATCTGCCATAGAGCGAACCGGGTGGATCGCTGTAGGGATCGCCAATGGCTTCGACAAGGTACGGCATCATCTTCCGCACCGCCGCCAAGTATCGCTCCGTATCCGTGAGCAGGTACATGTCCATGAGGAAGTCGATGGAGCAGCCGGCCACGTGCATCTCGACGCCGGCCTCGGGTCCGCCCCGCGCGATCTTCGTCAGCTTCTCCGAGTAACCCTGCCTGTCGCCGCCCGGGAAGAGGACGCCGGGGACTTCCCCCTCCTCGGCCAGTATCTCGTCGCACCACTTGTCGCAGTACTGTTTGCAGAAGTCGAAGTACCGCTCGTCGCCTTTGACGAGATATACCACAAGAAGAATCTCGGGAAGACGAAAATGGTCGGTGTTCTCGTAATTCTCGGGGGGCTGGTTCTGCACCTCCTTGGTTCCCAGCCGCCAGCTCCGGAAGCGCCGGTTCTCCCAGTCATACCACTCGGGGATGCCCTTCACCCAGTTGCCGACGTGGTGGGCCATGTGGTCCATGGCGTCGATAGTCGGTTGGTGGTCGGGGTCGAGGTGGAGCATCCGCGTGAGGAAGATCAGGAACGTCTCCGGCTGGTGGTGGGCCTCGCCTTTGGCGTAGTAGCCATGGTGGAAGTTCTTCTCGGCCCAGTCGTGCCAGCCGTCGCGCATCCAGCGCAGGAAGTCGGCCACGCCCTCGTCGCCGGTGAGAAGGTGGTAGCCGAACCAGGAGCTGAGGAACGTCCCCTCGTCGTGGCCGCCGCACCAGGGGATCTGCCGGTTGATCGCCATGCCCTGCTTGACCCAGGCCGCCATCTCGTCCCGGAGACGCAGCATCGCCTCGGCCCATTCGGGGACCTCGCCCTGCGCGATCAGTTCCGGCATCAGAGAGTCCTCATGACGTCCGCACTTGCCGCGATCGTCCGCTCGATGTCATCATTCGTGTGCGCCTCGGATACGAACGCCGCCTCGAACTGCGACGGTGCGAAGTAGACCCCGCGGTCGAGCATGCTATGGAAGTACCGGGCGTAACGTTTCGTGTCGCTCTTCTTCGCCGAATCGTAATCCGTCACCGGCTCTTCGGTGAAGAATGTGCACATCATCGAACCGACCCGCGTGTGGAAGGTCGGCACGCCGGCGTCGCGGGCCGATTTTTCCAGCCCCGCCGCCAGATTGGCCGATTTCTTTTCCAGCTTCTCGTAGAAGCCCTTCCGCGACAGACGCTTCAGCGTCGCGATGCCCGCCGCCATGGCCAGCGGGTTGCCGGAGAGCGTGCCCGCCTGATACACATCCCCCACGGGCGACACGCAGTCGATGATCTCCGCCTTGCCGCCGTAGGCCCCAACGGGCAGGCCGCCGCCGATGATCTTACCCAGCGTCGTCATGTCCGGATCGATGCCGTGGACCTCCTGCGCCCCGCCACGCGCCACGCGGAAGCCCGTCATCACCTCGTCAAAGATCAGAACAATGCCGAGCTTCTTTGTGACCTCCCGCAACCCCTCCAGGTACCCCGCCTTAGGCGGCACGACGCCCATGTTGCCGGCCACGGGTTCGATGATGATGCACGCGATGTCCTTGCCGCGTCTGGCGCAGACGCGCTTCACTGCGTCGAGGTCGTTGAAAGGCAAGGCGATGGTGTTGCGCGTGTAGCCCTTTGGAATTCCCGGACTCGAGGGCGCGCCGAAGGTTGTCGCGCCCGACCCGGCCTGGACGAGGAGGCCATCGACATGGCCGTGGTAGCACCCGACGAACTTGATGACGAGGTCTCGCCCCGTGTAGCCCCGTGCGATGCGGATCGCGCTCATCGTCGCCTCGGTGCCGGAGTTGACCATGCGCAGTCGCTCGATGGATGGGAAGGCGTCGGTAACGAGCCTTGCCAGCTCCGTCTCGCGCTCGGTGGGCGCGCCGAAGCTGGACCCGCCCTGCATCGCCTTCGTCACCGCCTTGACCACATCAGGATGAGCGTGGCCGCAGATGAGCGGGCCCCAGGAGCCCAGGTAGTCGATGTAGTCGTTGCCGTCCACGTCCGCCACATGGCTGCCCTTGCCCGACCGGATGAAGACGGGGGCCCCTCCCACGCCAGCGAAATTTCTGACCGGGCTGTTCACCCCCCCGGGCAGGAACTTCCGCGCAGACCGGTATGCTTTTTTCGATTTCTCGTAACGCGCCCTTTTCATGTCCGTCTCCCATCAATTGATGATCTGCCGTTGTTTCCTTTGGGCACAGTGTAACCGGAGCAAATCTGTCTTTCAAGGGGGTCTCGTGCACTGTATGAATGAGGCCTGCGGGGAGCTATTCCGCCAACGTCTTTTGATTGCCTTTGAGGAACCGTGCCACATCGCGCAGCATCGCCCCCTCCGAGGCATAGGCCTTCCAGGACGTCGGCAGGGAGCGGAGGAACGCGGCGCCGTAGCGTTTGGTAACGCAGCGCTTGTCGGCGATCACGACGATGCCGCGGTCGGTACGGGTGCGGATGAGCCGGCCGAAGCCCTGTTTAAGACGGATCACGGCGCTGGGCAGACTGTAGTTCATGAACGAGTCCAGCCCGCGCGCCTCCACCTGCTCGCATCGCGCCTGGACAATGGGATCGGTGAAGACCTGGAACGGCAGCTTGGCGATGACCAACAGGCTGAGCGCCTCGCCGACGATGTCCACCCCCTCCCAGAAACTCTGCGTGCCGAGGAGGACCGATGAGATGTCCCGCTTGAAGGTTGCCGCCAGGCTCTCTCGCGTACCGTCCTTGCCGTGTCCAAGGACGAGGATGCCTTCGCCCTCCATCTCCTCTTTGACCAATGGATAGACGTTATTCATCATTGCGTAAGACGTGAAGAGCACCAGCGCCCGGCCCTGCGCCGCGCGGAGGAGGTTGCTGAGCATGCGGGCGAACTCGGCGTCGAAGTTCGCCTCCCGCATGGGTTCGGGGAGGAAGGTGGGGACCATGACGCGGGTCTGCGCACCAAACTCGAAAGAACTGCCGACGTTCGCCGTCTTGAAGGCCCGCCCCTCGACAGCATGGGTACCCAGCCGCCCCATCATGAAGTCGAAGCGGTCGCCGACGGACAGCGTGGCGGACGAGAAGATGACGGTATCGTTCTTTTCATAGACGTGTTCCGCCATCAGCTGCGAGACGTCGAGCGGCGCCGCGCAGAGGACATACCGCACATCGCGCCCGCGCCTCTGTTCGGCCTCGGCCCAGAAGACGTAGTTCTCCTCCTCCGCCCGGAACAAAAACTCAACATCCTGCATGATCTCGCGAATGAGATTGATCTGCACTTCGAGTTCGCGGTGGAACTCCTTTCCATATTGCATGTGCTCGGCTGCGTCGCCAAGATTCTCAAGGATTGCCTCGATTCTTTTGACAAACTTGCCGAGGTGAATGATCAGGTTCTTCTTCTCGGTCTCGATGCGGTCCCAGAGATCGGGTCTCTTCGTCTCGCCGCTATAGCGAATTTTGTCCTGCTTGCCTCGTCTGGTCGAGAACAGATGGCCTATGGAAAGCAGGAAGCCATCGACAACATCCGGCAGATTGGAGATGTCATCGATCGCCTTTTGAATCTGCTTTTCGATTGCGTCGGCGACCGGTCTCGGAACTGCGCGCGCCTTGCTCATCTGGAATCGGATGTTGGTGAACAGGCCCTTGCCGGTCCCATCGCGCCGCTCGCGGTGCAGGCGCCAGAGGATCTTGAGCAGACGCCACCGATCCATCCGCACGCCGAGCCACTCGGTGGCTACGTTTTCGACATTATGGGCCTCGTCGAAGATGATGTGTTTGTGCTCCGGCAGGATCGTGCTGTCCATCCCGATCTCGGAAAAGACGACAGAGTGGTTCGCTACAACAACGTCGGCGTCGAGCAACAGGGCCCGGGCCTTGCGAAGGAAGCAATTCCGGAAACTGCCGCAGGCCCGGCCGAGGCACTCATCCGAGCCGGTGGAGAGCATGTCCCACAGTCGCCACGACCGATCCGCGCTGAAGCCGGTCACCTCCGCGACGTCGCCCGTATCGGTCAGCTCGGCCCAGACGACGAGGGGCAGGAGCTCGATGCGCTCGTCCGGCTCCAGCTCGCGGTCGGCCTCGCGCATGAGGTAGAGGAACTTGCGCACGCAGAGATAGTTCCGCCGGCCCTTGATCAGCGCGGCCTTGAATCCCTGATGCAGCGTCTCCAGCAGGAAGGGAATGTCCTTGAAGTAGAGCTGCGCCTGGAGGTTCTTGGTGTTCGTCGAGACGATGACCTTCTGAGCGTTCTGCGTGGCCCAGTGGATTGAGGGGACGAGATAGGCGATGGACTTCCCCGTGCCGGTCCCCGCCTCGATCATGAGATGCGATGCGTCGTTGAAGGCGTCGCACACGTGCCGGGCCATCTCGATCTGCTCGTTCCGGCACTCGTAGCCGGGAAGGGCGCGCGAGAATAGGCCATCGGAGGAGAACAGCGTGCAGATTTCATCCACATTGAGCGGCCCGGGATTCGCGGGCGGCTTCTTTTCCTCTTTCCGGAAAATCAGATTTCCGTAATCGCGAAAGGCATCCTTCATCTCCCGCTTCTCGGCGGCAAAGGCGCTTTTGAGGATCTTTTTCTCCGCCGCATCGAAGATCGCGCAGAGCGGATGGCCCGTGTCAGCCATCAGCCGACAGATCTGGCTGATGACGGCAAGGCTGATATGCTCGGTCTCCTCCACCAGCTTCAGCCATACCTCCGCAATCAGTTTCGAATCGCACGGCGCCGGCCGCGGTCTCAACTCGAACCGCCGGGCCAGCGTCTCCAGCCCGTAGTTCACCATGGAGGGCAGGACGATCCGGGCGAACTGGGCCAGGTCGATGATCTCGTTGTGCAGACGCCCCTTCAGTTTCATGGAAAGGAAGCTCACTTTCCGCGCGCCGTCGTGGAGCAGGAGGGGGTCGTTGCCAGCGAACTTGCGGAAGTCGCGGAGGACCGTTGCCGGCGAACGCTTGCCGTCGAGGTCGGAATCCTCCAACCCGGTCTGCGCCGTGACGGCCAGAGGCAGGGGCATGCCGGGCTGGGCCAGCTCGGTGAACGTCTCCCCAATTACCCCTTCGCGTATCTCTGTCGCCGAGAACGCGACAATCTCATCCTCGCGCTCGTTGGGGCCGGTGGTGATCAGATCGATGGCAGTGACGTTCATTACGGCTTCTTCACGCAGCGGAAGCCGAGGTAGTATGTTTTCTTTGCCGGTGGGTAGCTGAACCGAAGCTCGGTGCGAAGCTGCGACGCATCGTTCACCCACCCGCCCCCGCGCAGCACTCGTAGCGTCCCTTTCGGAGGACCGGGCGGGTTGTCCGTCTGGCTGACGGGGTAGTATTGCTCGTGATACCAGTCGGCGCACCACTCCCACACGTTCCCCGCCATGTTCAGGCAACCGTACGGGCTTGCGCCCTTGACGTAACTGTCCACCGACGCTGGCGCGCCGGTCTCCCACGGCAGTCCGTAACAGGCCAGATTCGGGTCCGGCTTGCTGATGCCCCAGGGGTAGGGCGCGCCGGTGGTGCCTTTTGCTGCCTTTTCCCATTGGGCCTCGGTGGGGAGATACTTGCCGGCCCACGCGGCGTAAGCCACTGCATCGTCGTGGCTTACGCACACCACCGGCTTGTCGTCGCCGTTGAAGCGCGGATCGTCCCAGGGCCTGAAGTCCTGGACAAATTGCCCGTTCCGGAAGCCGTACCCGCTCGGCTCGGGGTGGCCCGTGGCCTTCACGAACCAGCGGTACTGCCGGTTCGTTATTTCGTGTTTGTCAATATAGAAGGCGTCAAGATAGATGGTGTGCAGGGGGCGCTCGTCAAAGTCGTACTCTTCGCTGCCCATCTCGAAGGGCCCGGTCGGGACCAACACCATCTCCGATTCGTCCTTCACATGGATCGTCTCCGGCGGCAGCGCGCCGGTGTCCTTTGGCGATGGCGGTGTCGGGTTCTCGACGGGCCGGGCCTCCAGGTCCCGCGCGCACCGGAACCCGATGAAGTAGTGTCTGAAGTCCGGCTCGGCGCCTTTGCGTGCGGTGCACCGCAGGTCCTGGTCGCTTCCCCAGCAGCCGCCCCGAACCACCCGGTAGGTTCCCTTCACGGGGCCGAGGGGGTCCTTCTGAACGCTCATGACATAGTAGTTTTGGTCGTACCAGTCGGCGCACCACTCCGACACGTTCCCCGCCATGTTCAGGCAGCCGTACGGGCTTTTTCCGATTGCGAAGGTTCCGGCCGGGCAGGGATGCGCGAAGTCGTTCGTCTCGCTCATGCTGGCGCGAGCGACTCCGCCCGCATCGGGCGCGGCGTTGCCCCAGGGATAGGTCTTACCGTCCACGCCGCGGGCGGCCTTCTCCCACTCCGCCTCGGTGGGCAGGCGCTTTCCCGCCCAGCGCGCGTAGGCCATGGCGTCGTGCCAGCTTACGCACACCACCGGCTGGTCCGGCTTGTTAAACCGTTCGTCCTTCCAGGGCTTGAAGTTATGCGCCCGCTTGTTGTTGACGACGCCGTAGCCCATGGGCGCGGGCCAGCCCGTGGCCTCGACGAACTTCCGGTATTGTGCGTTGGTAACCTCGCAGCGGTCTATGTAGAAGGGCTTGACGTAGATCCGGCGCGCCGGCCGCTCGGGGGGAGGGCCTTCGTCGGCGCCCCGGATGAACTCGCCGCCTGGGATGAGGACCATTGTGGCGTTGTCGCGCTCGGTGACGATTGTTTTCGGCGCCGGCGGGGTGCAGCCGGCGGCGAAGAGTAGGATCGCAATTGCGAAAGTATATCGTCTCATGTCAGGCCGGTGACAAGCAATCGAATGAACAAATACAGGACGAGGGCGGCAAGGGGTAAGGTAATCCAGAGCGTCCACAGACCGAAGCGTTCGGCCAGGCGGCACCACGGCGAGCAGAGCCGCCCGCCGGTAACGGAGCAGATCAGCATGCACCACCACCGAAAGAGGGGGCAGTTGGCCACCTTGTGATTTTCACATTTCTTGGGGATCGAGACCACCGGGTCCTCCGAATGTCGTTCCAGACACTGGATTATATTTCTCGCGCCGCGGGGAGTAAAGGAAAAAGTGGCGACTTACGGCTTCGGGCCGAAGCAGACGAGGGTGAGGTCATCGCTCGGGGAGGCGAGACCGACGAACTCATTGATGTCGGCGAGTATCTGCTCCTTCACACTCTTGGCCGAGGGGGAGGCCCTTTCCACGGCCTTCTGCAGACGCTCGCCGCCGAACTGACTTTTGGCCGCGTTCATGGCCTCGGTGACGCCGTCGGTGAAGATAGCGATGGTATCGCCCGGGTCCATGCTGCACACCTGCTGGGTGTATTCGGTGTTTTCCACGACGCCGAGGGGCAGATTGACCGATTGGTCGAGGGGCCTGACCTCGCCGGCGTGCTTCCGCATTATCGGGAACGGGTGCCCGGCGTTGGCCAGCCAGACCGTTCGCGAGTTGGGGTCGAGCATGATGTAGAGGAGCGTGACGAACCGGTCCTCGGCGGCCCGGCTGTGGGCGATATGGTCATTGAGTTTGCTCAGCACCTTTCCCGGCTCGCGTTCGCTGAGGGCAAAGAAGCGCACGTCGCTCATGAGCTTGGCCATCATCAGCGCTGCGGGCAGGCCCTTGCCGGAGACGTCGCCGATGACGATGCTGAGCTTGTCGTCGGGCAAGTCGATGAAGTCGTAGAAGTCCCCACCCACATCCAGCGCCGAGCCGTACCATGCGTCGAACTCGAAGCCGCTGACCTCCGGCACACGCTCGGGGAGAAAGCTTTTCTGGACCTCCTGTGCGAACTGCATGTCCTGTTCGAGGCGCTGCCGCTTGAGGAGGCTGTCGTGCATGCGCGCGTTCTGGATGGCCAGGGCGGCCTGGGCGGCGATGCCGGTGAGCAGGTCCAGGTCGTCTGACGTGAATTTGGCGGCGCGGCTGCTCGTGTCGATGTAGATCAGACCGAGGAGGTCGTCCTGGCGGATCAGTGGAACGCACATGACCGAGCGGATGTGGAGCGCGGCAATGCTGGCCCCGGCCTCGAAACGTTGGTCCGTCATGGCGTCGGCGCTGAGGATGGACATGCGGCTCTTGCGCACCTCGTTGACGACCGTCTTGCTCACCATCATCTGCTTTTCGTCTTCGATCCCCCCTTTGGCCTTTGTGACCCTCGGCACGAGCTCGCCGGAGTTGCGGTCCAGAAGCATGATCAGCCCCCGGTCGGCGCTGGGGAAGATCTGGAACAGGCCGTCCATCATCTTCGGCAGGAGCTGGCCGAGGTCCAACTCGCTCTGCATTGACTCGCTGATCCGCAGGACCATCTTCAGTCGGGCCTGTGCGGCCCCCGTCCTTGCCCGGGCCACCGTCTGGATGGTGGTCGTCGCAATGCTGTGTTTCTCGGGTTCGATGGTGCCGAGGATGGTCCGCTCGTTGGTGGGCGAGCTGTCAACAAAGGAGACGGATGGCTCGTCAAGCGTCTGCAGCTCGGCTTGCTCATTGCTGGAGAAAATGAAGAGCGCCTTGCCGATGCGCACCTTGTCGCTGTGCTTCAGGGGCGTCGTTCGGCTGATGATCTGGCCGTTGACGATCGTGCCGTTACCGCTCTTGAGGTCCTCGATCATGAATCCCTTCGAGGTCTCCGTGATCTTGGCGTGGCGCCGGCTGACGGTGGAATCGGGGATGCGGACGTCGGCGTCCAGGCGCCGTCCCAGTACCACGGCCTTACCGAGGGTGTATTCCTTGCCGCGGTGCGGACCTTCGATCTGTACAAGCTTTGCCATGGGCTCACCTGATTGACTCGGACTTCATTATTATATCGGCGGCCACTGGCCTCCGCAAGGGGAAAAGGGACTGGGATCATGGCGGGAATGAAGGTTGACTTTCGGCGACCGGCCGCGTTAAAGTGATGCATCGGCCTGCCGCATGCTCGAAACGAAGGAAGCGCCTATGAAGCCGTTCATGGACCAACTGAACTGGGTCCTGGAAGAGTCTGCCAGCCGCGTGTGGGGCATCCCCTTGATCGTCCTGCTGGTAGGCACCGGTCTGGTCCTCTCCGTGGTCCTCAAGCTGATCCAGATACGCAAGTACCCGCTGAGTGTCGGTATCATCTCCGGCAAGTATGATGACCCCGAGGAGAAGGGCGAAATCTCCCACTTCCGCGCGCTGACCTCCGCCCTCTCGGCCACCATCGGCCTGGGCAACATCGCTGGCGTCGCGGTGGCCATCTCCCTCGGCGGCCCCGGCGCGCTGCTGTGGATGTGGCTTACGGCCACGATCGGCATGGCCACGAAATACTCCACCTGCCTGCTGTCTCTCAAGTATCGGACGATTCATGAAGACGGGACGGTCGGCGGCGGCCCCATGTTCACCATCGTGAACGGGCTGGGCGCCAAATGGAAACCACTGGCAGTGGCTTTTGCCATCTTCACCATGGCCGCCTCCTTCGGCATGGCCAACATGTTCCAGGCGAACCAGATGGCGAACGTCCTTCATGATGCCTTTTGCGTCCCCCCGTGGATCACGGGTATCGCCGTCGTCATCTTCGTCTCTCTCGTGATCATCGGCGGGATAAAGCGAATCGGTGCGGTGACGTCAAAGCTGGTCCCTTTCATGTGCGTAGTATACGTGGTCGCGGCCCTCACCGTGCTGGTCATTAAGGCGAGCGCTATCCCCGAGGCGATTGCGCTGATCTTCACGACGGCCTTCACCGGCATCAAGCCGGCGGCCGGCGGCTTTGCGGGCATTGTCTTCATGACCGTCCTCCAGCAGGGCATGCGCCGGGGAACGTTCTCCAACGAGTCCGGCCTCGGATCGGCGCCCATCGCCCATGCCGCGGCCAAGACGCAGGAACCGGTCCGCGAGGGGCTGGTCGCCATGATGGGACCGTTCATCGATACCATCCTCATCTGCTCCATGACGGCCCTGGTCATCATCACGACGGGCACATGGAAGATGGGCGACGCCCCGCGCGTGCAGGGAACGGAGATGACCAAGATCGAGGCCGATGCCCATCCAGCCCCCACCGGGCCGACGGTTCATGAGGGACGCAAGCAAGTCGGCAAGGAAGTCGCGTGGTCGGGAGAGGTGATCGACGTGCGCATCTTCCCGTTCAAGCACCAGATTGTTGTCAAGACCGGCGACGGCATGCACCAGACGTTCTTCGCCGAAAGCGCACCGGAGCAGAACTGGGCCGGAAAGGTCTCGCCGGGGGACCGTGTGCTGATCAAGGGGAAGATCGACGGCAAAGTGGACGGGGCCGTGATTACCTCGTTCGCCTTCGGCTGGGTCTTGGGGAAGGCGGGGATCTATCTTGTGGTCCTGGCGGTCTGCCTCTTTGCCCTGTCCACGGCGATCTCGTGGTCCTACTATGGCGACCGCTGCGCCGACTTCCTCTGGGGGGCCACAGGGGTAAAGGTCTACCGCCTGCTCTTTGTCATCGTGCTCTTTATAGGGTCGGTCTACAAGCTCGACGCCGTAGTCAATTTTTCCGATGCCTGCAACGGCCTCATGGCCGTGCCGAACCTGATCGTCACGCTTGCCCTGCTGCCCGTGGTGGTGCGGGAGACGAAGGACTACTTTCGGCGCTATCCCCACACGTGAGCGCCGCGGCGAAGCTACCCTTCGCTGCGAAGAGGCGGAGCCAAATGGATGAGCCGTCCTCCGGCAGAGCCAGGGGACGAGGATGGATTTTCATCCGACTGGGATATTCGGTGACAGTATACTATTTAAGATGAAAATAACCCTTCCGCACCCAATCAATTTTTGTCTTTGAGGGGCATACCGCACGCCTCCAGTTCCGGCAAGCCCAAGCCCCAGAAAATGTTGGGTTAATAGAACATACTGTCTCCGATTTCTTCTTCACTTGCTCTTGACTTTGACCTTGCTGAATGTGGCATCCGCCCCGCCGACCCAGAGACGGAGGCGGTCGAGTTTCTGAGATGGGAGTGTGCTAGATACCTTCTCCTTGCCGACGACTATCTGTACGCCTTTCGCCGTGATGACGGCCTTGACGGGAATCGCCTTCTTTAGCGGCATGGCAAAGCGAACGGCGTGCGTGGCATGCGGCTTGAGGTTGTTGAATATCCTGATGTGGGCGGGGCTCACAAGGGCTGCATTTCTGGAGTCTGGGGCATCGCCTCCGTCCCAGGTGATCCCCGCTTCGTGTGCGCCGTCGCCCGGCCACTCGCTGATGGTCAGATAGAAGCGTATCTCGATTCTCTTCTTGATCTCGCCGTTCCACTGGAGATTGCACCTTCCCGTGCGGCAGCGTGCGCCGTTCTTGGTCTTCTCCCACTCCCCGCCAACGATTGACCATTCCTTGAGTGGGGACACTTTACCGGGAGCGTTTTGTGCAAAGGCAGATGCACAGATGAGAAGACACGAGAAAATCAGTAGATACTTCATGGCGTCCTCCTCACTTCGTCTTGACCCGGAGATTCCGGATTTCAGCATCCGCATTGCGAATCATCAGGGCAAGCTTGTCCGGGGACGAATAGCGTGCGTATGTTGTGAATCGTGTCTTGCCCACGGTGATTTGCGTCTTGCCCGAAATCGACTTGATGGCCACCGGAATCTCTTTCCCCAGGGGGATGCGCACATCAAACGATTGCTTCGGCGGACCGTCGAAGATGATCTGCGAAGCTTTTATCCATAGAGTTTGCCGATCTTCGAAGTTTGGCTCTTTAGGTGAGGTCCCCTTGAACGCCCAGAAGACGCATAGATATTTGGGTTCGTCTGTAGACTCCCACTTGTGCACGAACAGCTTACACGATAGCATGAAACCACGCTTCCCCTCGCATGGGTAGACGACGATGCCGTTATTTGTGTGGAGCACTCCGCCCTCACGATTCCACTTGCCCCAGGTTGTGGTCCACTTATCCAAGTCGGCTTTCTTCCCCGCCCCAAGGCAGAGCAGGGCGATGCCGACAATGATGATGCGTTTCATGGCTTGCTCATTTCTGACAGGAAAACGGACTTCCAGGGCACCAGACTTAATTGTCTCTTCGCTCACAGCTCCTGCAGCGCCTTCAGCCGCTCCTTCAGCGCGTCCTTCAGCAGGCCCATGTCCGACCCGACGCAGAGCAGGTGCACGCCGATCTCTTTCCAGCGCTTCGTCATCTCGGGCGTCGGGCAGACGGTGGCCATGATCTTGCCGTGCTTCCGGGCGGCCTCGAAGACCTTGATGCAGTTGTCCATCAGCTCCGGGCTGTCCCACTGTCCGGAAATGCCCATCGACGACGACAGGTCGCCCGGGCCGATGAGGATGCCGTCGATGCCGGGTGTTGTGATGATCGCCTCGGCGTTGTCCACGGCCTCGACCGTCTCGATCTGGCAGAGGAGAACCGTCCCCGCATTCGCCGCGGCGAGACGTTCATCGATGGATCCGCCAACGGTGTAGTCCATGCCCCGGGAGCCGAGGTTGAACCCGCGCAGACCCAGCGGCGGGAACTTGCCATACTCCGCCACCTTCTGCGCATCCTCGGCGGTGTTGATCATCGGTGTAACGATAATCTTCCCGCCGGCCTCCAGGGCACGAAGGACGTTCTCCCGCTCTCCGCTCGGCACACGGAGCAGTGGCCAAAGCCCGTGAAGCTCCGCCGCGCGGCACTGATCCTCCACGTCGGGCCAGACCGTCGATGCGTGCTCGATCTCAATCCAGACGAATCGGTATCCGCCCACCAGCCCCATCAGCTCGACAATGGCCGGCGACCGGCCGATGGAGGTCGGCCCGTAGCTCGTTCCCGCAGCAATGATCTCGTCTTTCAGGCATTTCGCACTCATGCAGAATCTCCTGTTTTCAGTGATGGTGATCGGGCTTCACGCCGTGGCGGTGCGCATGGACCGGACCGCCGCGATGGTTGCGGTGAGGGACTCGGCCTGGAGCTTTTGGGTTCCTCAGCCCGGAGGACGAATCCTTACCGCTCCAGGTTGCGCCGTCGCGATTCCCCCTGCCTTTAGTTCTCCCTCGTACCGCGAGAAAATATGCAGGCATACTGCGGCTTGGCTCCGAACTGAAAGATTAACCAAGCGGATGATTCCGACATGGGGTTTCTTGTGAACAATGGCCAGTTCGCCAAAGTCCTTGTCCAGAGTCACGAGAATGCGTTCTTCGGAATAGGCGCGAGCGAGTATCTCATCATCGCCAGGATCCTCCACCCAATCACCGGCCCAGACGACATCGTGTCCCGCTGCTTCGAGGTCGGACCGCACTCCGCCCCAAACGCACGCATCGAGAAGGATTCTCATGTCTCAGACTCAATGAGGAGCGGCTCAACACGCTCGTGTCCGACGAGGCGCCGGGCATAAACTAGGCACGCCTGGATATCCTCCGGCTCCAGCCATGGATAGCCCTTGAGGATGGTCTCGGGCTTGTCGCCTGTCGCCAACATTCCGAGAACATGCTCCACGGCGAGCCGCCGTCCCCGAATGATGGGCTTGCCGCCGAAGATTCTGGGGTCAATTGTGATCCGTTCCAGCAGTTTGCGTTCGTCCATATTTCACCTCCACCCTCCGCTTGTGCGATCATGTTCTTATACTCTGCTTCCGCGACGGCGTCAAGCCTTTTTGCAGAGCTGGCTGTGCCGCGCTAAGGGCGCCGGCCACATGTGTCTCAGTGCCGATGATCGGCGGTCACGCCATGACCGTGCGTGTGGTAAGGTTCGCTGCCGTGGTGGTGGGCATGCTTCGCCTCTACCACCAGCCGTCCCTTGAGCTCACGTCGCGCCTCGTTGAACAACTTAACCATTCGCTTTCGCGAACGCTCGTCGAACACCGTGGCCAGCGTGTTCAGGTATTCGATACCCCCTTCCACCAGCGCCAGCATGTGCTCCGCCGCAGGACCATCGAAGGCGCGGGTCCTGCCGCACTTGACATACACCGGCGATGTGTGCGCCGCCGTGTAGGATCCCGGGTGACCCGAATGGCCGGAGCACCGCGCGGCGATCCACCCGCTCCCGCCGACGCGAATCTTCTCCTTGATCATTAGACGCTTCGCGCCCTTCCTGGCTTCCGCACTTGCCATGACGTGTCCGTTGCACACCACTTCGAGTCGGCCCAGCGGCAGATAGCTCTCGGCCGTCGCACGCACCTCCACGGTGCCGCCGTTGGTGGACATCCTGATTGTTTCCCCGATGTCGCAGCCATCGACGGTCATGTCCAGCAACGGTCCATTCGTCGAGATCGTCCGTCCCGCACGCACCGCCGCGCCCCAGGCATCGTAGGTGAACGGCTTTTTCGTATCGAGCTTGGCATACGTCCGCAGCCAGCCCAGCGCAGTGCCTGCGCCCATCTTGTCCGTGCCGCCGACCGCCGCCACGCGATAGCCGCAGTTGAGGTAGCGATACCACTCCTGCACGGGGAAGCCCTGGTCGCGGTTGAAGCGAATCTCCAGGGCGTCCACCAGTCCCTTGAGAATCGGCACCGGGTCCTCGGTGTGGCCGCAGTAGGGGAAGTGCGGTCGGATCACCACGCCGCCCTTGCGCTTGTTCTCCAGAGCCCACTCGGCCAGCGTCATGAAGTCGGGATCGCCGACCCACGATTCTCCCGGCCCACCGCAGCACATGGGAAAGACGGGCAGGCCCTTTGTGCCGAGCATGGACATGTGGCCGAGCATGTGGTTGCGGTTCTCCGTGCCGACATAGACGATCGTGTCATCCTCGACCACACCCACGCGGCCGGTGTAGTCGCCGACGTTCGTGAACAGCCGCCCCCATTGCGACGCGAGGAGGTTGACGACATTGACCCCCTCCGCCTGCGCCTCCAGCCAAGCCGTGTGGGGGCTGAGAAAGTGGACGTGCGTGTCGGCCGTCACCCAGCCCTTGCTCCGCAGGTCCTTCCACCGGTTGATCCGCAGCGTCAGCGTCTTTTGTCCAGGTCTGATCGTGACCTTTGCCCGTGTCGGCTTGTACTCGAATCCCTTGAAAAGCTCGACATAGACATCCCCGACCGGCATGTCCGTCGGAAACTCACCCGGCACGTAGGCGTAGCTCCGACCCGACACAAGCAGGTCGGCCGCGTAGTCCTCGAACCAGTTCGGGTTGACCTGTGTATGGTGGCCGTAGGGAGCGATGTACTCCCCCCGCGCCCCCGACATATGAAGGCGAACGGCTGTTGGCTTGCCGGTCGAACCGTCGATGACCCGTATCTGCATCCACTGCCGCCTGCGACCAAGCACCTCGAGCGACATACGACCCGTCTTGCTCTTCCCCTTCTCGAAGGCCTCGCCGAGGGAGAAGTCCACCGGTTTTTTCTGTCCGGCGAGATTCACCGACAGCTTCGCATCCCTCGCGCCGAACGCCTCGATCAGGTCCTCGGCGTCCTTCACGGGTTCTTGGGCCATGGTGGCCCCGGCATGGTCCGACTTGAGCCACGCCTTGCCACGCTGCCCGGTGCTGGGGAAGACCCTGGCCACGCCGCCCAGATCGACCTCCGCCTCCTGCACCTTCGCCGGCTTGCCGCCCGTGTTGACGCGGTACGTGCGGCGGGGGAGGTGGGCGAGCGGATGGGCCGACCCGGTGTAGAGCGTCAGTCCCGCCACCAGCAGCGGCGACTCCACCAGACCCCGAAGGGTCACGGACCGTATCTTCTTCTCCGGAAAGGGATTCGCCATTGCGTAAAGCAGGGGCACGCCGCCTTGCCGGCTCAGTCCCATCTGGAG
>JAADGH010000183.1 GCA_013152475.1 Planctomycetota bacterium | reverse complement strand
CGTTCCGTCTGCCCGACGGCCCCGAGGAGTTCGCCTGGCTCTGGAGCGGCGGCGCCATGACCTACTATCCTGGCGGCGATCCGAAGGGGGCGGCCGATGGATACCCGGGATCGATCTTCGGCGTCGGGCACGACTGGAACAACCACGTCTCCGAGATCAGCATCCCTGTCCCGGTGGTCTCCCCCACAAAAAACCTGAACGAGTTGAACACCGCAAGGACCTTGCAGGAGTTCCGCGACATCCGGGGCGGCATGTTCCCGCCGATGGAGCAGGCGCGGGTCGGGCTGCAGTACCTGCCCAAGCAGGGCAAGCAGACATCGGACAAGCTTTACTTCTGCTGGGCGCCGCACCTGGATGAGGTGGGGAAGAATCCGTCTCACGGCTGGTGCGAACTCGACCTGTCCAATCCGAAACCGGCCGGGCCATGGCGCATCGGGGAGTGCAGGAACTACGTAACGGCGGACTATATGTTCGCTATTCCGAAATCCTGGGCCGACCAGTATGTCCAGGGCATGTACCTCGCCACAGGCAGGTATCGTGACGGAGGCCAGGCATCGCAGGGGCCGACGCTTTTTGCCATCGCTCCCTGGAATGACGGCAACCCACCCGCGAAGAACGCAGCCATCAAGGCCGTTCCGCTCCTGCTCTACTCAAGTGTAACCGACGAGCAGCAGCACAAGATCAAGGGCTACCACCACTCCGACGAGTGGACCGCCGGGGAATGGCTGACCGCCGGGGAGAAGTCCGCCGTTGTCTTCATCGGCACGAAGGGCCGAGGAAAGTGCTGGTATGGGTTTGCCAACGGCGTGGTCTGGCCGGAGGAGGGCCCCTGGCCGCCCATTCCCCCGGCGCCGAACGATCAGCGCGGCTGGTGGTCGAGCGAGTTTGTGGGAGAGATCATCTTCTACAATCCCGACGATCTGGCGGCCGTGGCCAAAGGCGAGAAGAAGCCCTACGAGCCCCAGCCCTACGCCACGCTGGAGATCGACAAGTGGCTGTACGGCCTCAAGTCCAAGCAGCAAGTCCGTCACGTTCGCGGCGCAGGCTTCGACCGCGCCCGCGGACTGCTCTATGTCTTCGAGTTCCGCGGCGACGAGGATAAATCCCTCGTGCACGTGTGGCAGGTGAAGGGGTAGGTCACCACCCCATTCCCTTCAGCCACTCACAGCACAGGTCCATCCACGTGGCGACATGGGGATCCTCGGGGGCCAGGCCCAGGCCGTGCCGGCCCTCAGGATAGACGTGCAACTCGAACGGCACGCCGTGCCGGGACAGCGCCTCGGCAAAGAGCAGGCTGTTCTCGACCTTCACGCCGGGATCCTCGGCCGTGTGCCAGAGAAACGTCGGCGGCGTGTTCTCTGTGACATGCAGCTCGAGTGACATCTTCCGCAGCATTTCCTCCGGCGCGTCAGGCCCAAGCAGATTGCCCATGGAGCCGCGATGTGCGAACTCGCTGACTGCGTTGAGGACTGCATAGCACAGGATCAATGCGTCCGGGCGGTTGCTGATGTGGCGCAGATCGTCCTCCGCGGGTGATGCGTCGGGATCGCCATGGTGCACCCCCAGGCTCCCCGCCAGGTGCCCCCCTGCGGAAAAACCGAGGATGGCGATGCGGTCCGGCCCCACCTTCCACTCCTCCGCACGGTCGCGAATCATGCGGATGGCGCGAGACGCATCCCGCAGCGGCGCAGGATGGCGATGCGGGGCGACGCGGTAGTGTACGACGAAGGCATTCAAGCCGGCTTCGTTGAGGCGTTCGGCCACAGCAATCCCCTCATGCCGTGCGCGCCCGGCATACCCACCACCCGGGCAGATCAGAACGGCCCCGCGGGGACCATGACTTCCGACGGGATAAGGATCGAGCCAGGGGCGGAAATCGTCCTGCCCTTCAGGCCAGAGCCAGATAGAGCGTTCGGTTGGTTGCTCGGTATCCATGGCATTCTCTCCCACACTGTCTACTGAATCAATTCACACAGGATCGGTTCGAGAGCATCCGCCATCCGCATAAATCCCAGGTCGCTGGGGTGGGAGCTGTCCATGCTGGCCTCGTCATCCGTGCCGAAGAGCATCTCGCCTTCCACATAGTGCAGGCCGCCTACGCCCGATGCCACCAGGCTGTCGTGGGCCGCTCGAAGCGCCGCGCGGCTGGTGTCGTTGCGCTGCCGCTTCGCCGGGACGATCCAGGCGTCGGTGTAGGTCCGGTCCTCCACGAGAACAATCGGGGGATCGGGCCGGGCGTCCCGCAGAATGCGAACGAACGTTTCCGCACGCTCCTTGACTTCCTCCGCCGTCATGTTAGGCAGTGCATCAAGCACGTAAATACATGGGTCAAGCTCGGCCATCAACTCGGCCACCTCGCGTTCCATCTTTCCATTCCCCGAGAATCCGAGATTGATGATCGGCTTGTCCAGCCGCCGGCCGAGGATGGCTGCATAGGTCATGCCCGGCCGGGAGGCGCAGGCGCCGTGCGTAATCGACGTGCCGTAGAACACCACCGGTTTCTCATCGCGTGGCGGAATTGGAGTCAGCGATGCGTTCTCGGGAATGCCGATCTCCACCTTGTCCACCGGGTTATACGGAGGCAGGTAGAGCATGAAGCTCCGCCTTGCCCCGTCCATGCCCTCAACGAGCGGGCAGTCCGGTTCCTGCGAGGTGATCTCCTTCGCCGCGCCGGCCCAGCGCCATCGGTCCCCGCCGTAGGCATACAGGTCCAGGCCGCTGTGCCCCGTGGCCGGGAAGTGAACCATGCCGAGCGCCGCCGAGCGAAGCTTCCATCGCGCCCGGATCGTGGACGCATCTGTCTCGAATCGAACGCTCATGCCGGAGGGCGCTCGGCTCAGGTTCCAGACCGGCTCTCGTACAACACCCTCCGCCTTGGCCGGGAATCGATCGTAGAACGACTTCGTATCCGTCCAGCCCTTGCCCTCCACTCCAAACTCACTGATGTCAAACCATGCGTAACTTTCCGACGTCACCATTCCTCTCCTGAACTTTGTGATGCCACGAACTGCCTGATCGTTTTACCATAGAGATCGGACTCTGGCAAAGGGGTTCCTGTTGAAAGCCGACGTATGGATCGGGTAGAATTGCTGTAGTGTATTCCATTGCCTAAACAATGCCAAACAGAAAGATAGACATGCCCTCACATCTCATCCAACCCTACGGAGGAACGCTCGTCGATCTCATCGCCGACGAGGACAGGGCCAAAGAGCTTCGGGAACTATCCCGGGAGTGGCCTTCATGGGATCTCACCCCCCGACAGATCTGCGACGTCGAACTTCTCCTCAACGGAGGGTTCTCCCCCCTGCGGGGGTTCATGTCACAAGAAGACTACGAGGGGGTCTGCCAAGACATGCGCTTGGCCGATGGCACACTATGGCCCGTTCCTATCGTGTTGGACGTCCCGGAGGAGACAGCGAAGGAACTCGAACCGGACGACATGTTGGCCCTGCGCAATCCCGAGGGCGTGATGCTCGCCGCCATGAAGGTTACAGATGTCTGGCAGCCGGACATCCAGGAAGAGGCCCAGTCTGTCTATGGCACTACATCCCCCGAGCACCCCGGCGTGGCGCACCTCATGCAGAACACGCATCCATGGTATGTGGGTGGGCGCTTGGAGGGGGTCGAACTGCCGAGGCATTATGACTTCCGCGCGCTTCGCCTGACGCCCCAGCAGCTCCGCCAGCGCTTCGCCAACATGGGCTGGCGCCGTGTGGTGGCGTTCCAGACGCGCAACCCCATGCACCGGGCGCACCGGGAGTTGACCTTCCGTGCAGCCAAAGACCTGGAAGCCAATCTGCTCATCCACCCGGTAGTTGGTGTGACCAAGCCGGGCGATGTGGATCACTACACCCGCGTGCGCTGCTACCAGGCCATCCTGAAGCGCTACCCACACAACACCGCCTTTCTCAGCCTGCTTCCACTCGCCATGCGCATGGCAGGCCCGCGAGAGGCGATCTGGCACGCGATCATCCGACGCAACTACGGCTGCACCCATCTCATCGTGGGGCGCGACCACGCGGGGCCGGGGGAGAACGAAAGCGGGCAGCCGTTCTATGGCCCCTATGAGTCCCAGGAGCTGGTGCGACAACACGAGGAAGAGCTTGGCATCCAAATGGTCCCCTTCAAGATGCTTGTCTATCTTCAGGAGAGGGACGAGTACGTGCCCCTGGATGAAGTGCCCGACGGCATGAAGGCAAAGGCGTTTTCCGGCACGGAGCTGCGCGAGCGTCTCGCCAAAGGCGCCGGCATTCCTGAGTGGTTCTCCTTCCCGGAGGTCATCCGGGAGTTGCGACGCACCTATCCCCCGCGAAACAGGCACGGCTTCACCGTGTTCTTCACGGGCCTGCCAAGCGCGGGGAAATCAACACTGGCGAATGTGCTGTTGATCCGTCTGCTCGAAGCGGGCGGGCGGCCCGTCACGCTGTTAGACGGAGATATTGTCCGGACGCACCTGTCGTCCGAACTGGGGTTCTCCAAGGAGCATCGTGACCTCAACATCCTGCGAATCGGGTTTGTCGCCTCCGAGATCACGAAGAACGGCGGCATCGCCCTGTGCGCCCCCATCGCCCCGTACGACAATGTGCGCAAGCAAGTCAGACAGATGATCGAGCCGGTCGGCGGGTTCATCCTGGTCCATGTGGCGACGCCTTTGGAAACCTGTGAGAGGCGCGACCGCAAGGGGCTCTATGCCAAGGCCCGCGCGGGGATCATCAAGGACTTCACCGGCATCTCCGACCCCTACGAGAGACCTGCCGACGCGGAAATCGTCATTGATACGACCTCCGAGACCCCCGAGGAGTGTGTGCAGGAGATCATCCTCTATCTCGAAAAAGAGGGATACATCGGGCCGGAGTCGTGAGCGATCTTGGGCACACTTTCCAGGCACTGTCATCTCTGAAAGCGCATGGGGATCTTGGTGTGGAACAGCATCCTGGCATCGTACCCGGCCATGGTTCGACGCCCTCCCAGCAGGAAACAAGAGGCCAGAGTCCATACAGAAAATGGCGACCCCAACGGGATTTGAACCCGTGCTGCCAGGTTGAAAACCTGGTGTCCTGGACCTGACTAGACGATGGGGTCGCGCTTGTGTACCTTCTCTTCTATCACTGCCCTCGAACTGTCTATCATACCAAACGCCATCCGGCGAGGCAACTGAAAAAATGCCTGAGCATGACCGGCGGTTGACAATGCCGCACGGATGGGGGAATATATCACGAGCGTTGGGACCCTACCTTCATGGAGAGAACCCATGGCGCAAATCAACGCCGCCGAGGCAGGCGGCCTGCAGCAGGCGCTCGATGCCCTGCCCGAGTCCGGCGGGACGGTGTTCTTGCCGGCGGGGAAGTATGTCGTATCGGAGACGATCGAGAAGGAACTGGCCGAAGGACAGCACCTCTTCCTCGTCGGCGAGGGGCGGGCCACGGTCATTGTCAATGAGAACGAGGAGGGGGCCGATCTGCTCCGGATCGCCGGCGTCCTGGGGGAGTGGTGGCCGGACCTCAAGATCACGATCCGCGACATCACGTTCCTCGGCAATCACGCGAGCGGCGACGCCTTGGTCGTGGACCATCCGAACGACACGCTGGTCGATGCGTGCTTCTTCTACGGCCACGGCGGGAAGGCGATCTATCTGAAAACGAAGGGGACGAACGTGACCGTCCGCGATTGCTGGATGCGCGACTGCAAGCACGCCGTCCGCGCGGAGAACATCCACCACCTCACCCTCCACGGCAACCAGACGCGCAGCATGAAGGACGGGCAGGAGCAGGAGGCGCAGGTGTTCCTCGACCGCAACTGCCGGGAGGTGCGTGTGGTGAACAACCACATCGCCTACGGCCACCACGAGGCGATCATCCTCGACGGCACGGCGCAGCACGTCCTCATCGGCAACACGATCGAGGGCTTCCCCGTCGGCATCCTCGCCCGCAACGACCGCGAGCGCGACTGTCGCGACATGACCATCGGCTCGAACTACATCCACTACGGCTGCGGCATCCGCCTGGAGGGGCAGTGCAATGGATTTGTCATCTCGGACAACATCCTCACCGACTGCCAGGAGGGGGCGGTGGTCATTGACAGCGCCGACGGCACGGGTGCGCATGCCATCACGGGAAACGTAATTCGCAAAAGCGTATACGAGGGCCAGGGCGGCATCGCTCTGGCAGACAGCGTGGGATGCTCGGTGACGGGAAATGTCTTCGAGGAGGTCGAGCGGTCGCCCGCCATCACAGCCGGGCCGGGCGGAGGGCAGCATGTGATCGCGTCGAACAACATCACGAAGTCCGAGGGCGAGCAGATCGCCGTCACCGATGCACCGGGATGCCTCGTGTCCGGCAACCTCGTCAACGGTCGACCGATCTGAAGGAGTGTGACAGTGGAGAAACGAGGCCTGGAGTTCTGGGACTCGCACGGTCATCTGCACAGCGAGTATCCCGATGAGTGGGTGGATACGCTCGCCGAGCGCATGCCGACGTGCAACGTGCGCAAGGCATCGCTGACGGGGATAGGCTTGCTCTCCGATCACGAGGACGAGGATGTGCTTCGCGGGTACGAGAAATACCCGGACCTCTTCTATCCATACCTCTGCAATTTCGATCCGGACGACCCAAAGAGCATCGACTACGTGAAGCACGAGCTGGACAACGGCCCGTGGCGCGGCGTGGGGGAGCTGTTCCTCGACACGACGGACACCGTTTGCGCAAATATCCCCCTGCGTGACGGGAGTGTGAAGAAACATCCCTACCCCGTGCCGAAGGACAAGTCCGACAGCCGCGTCTTCGGCGAAGTCTTCGACCTGTGCGCGGAGAAGGGCCTGCTTGTGTTCATCCACTGCGAACGGCTGAAGTTCCTCTGCGAGGTCCTGCCTCGGCACCGGGAGACCCAATTCCTCGCCGCCCATTGCGACTATCGATGCGACGCGGACAACGCCCGGCGCATGATCGAGGAGCATCCGAACGTGACGTGCGACGTCGGCCCGGTGCTGAAGCACATGCGCCACAAGAACCCAGAGGACACGGCTTCCGTGGCGCTCCACGAGGCGTGGCGACAGATGATGGTGGACTTCCCAGAGCGGATCTGCCTCGGAACGGATTTTGTGTCTTGGGCGGCCTTGGAAAAGAGCGCCTACAACAAAGTCTACGATGCGTTCCCTGAGTTGGTCGGCCACCTGCCGATCGAGCACGCCCGGCTGATCGCGGGTGGGAACTACGAACGCCTCATGGAGGGTTCCAATGCCTAAGAACCTTGTCCTGTTCATTACCGACGGCCATCGAGCCGACTGCCTCGGTTGCTACGGCAACCCAATCCTGCAAACGCCGAACATCGACGCATTCGCGAAAGACGCGACGCTGTTCCGGCAGTCCTACTGCACCCACACCGTCTGTATGCCGACGCGCGCGTCGATCTTTACGGGGCGATACCCCCACATTCACGGCGTGTGGGCGAACGGGTGCCGGCTGCCCAAGGATGAGGTGACGCTACCGCAGGTTCTGGCGGCAAACGGCTACGCCACGGGCGCGTGCGGGAAGATTCACTTCGAGCCGCAGCAGGAATACGACCAGTACGCCCCGATCATCGAGGACCTGCCCTACTACGGGTTCCAGGAGGTTCATCTTACCGAGAACAAGCTGGGGATCGAGTACATCCGATTCGTGGAGCAGAACTTCCCGGACTTGGTCGAGAAGGTGAAGAAGCGCGCCTCGGGATTGCCGGAAGAGGCCCACGAACTCCACTGGATCACGAGCCGGGCGATTGACTTCGTGAAAGATAAAGTAAAATCCAGCCAGCCCTTCTTCCTTTCTTGTTCCTTCCACGAACTAATCCCTCCGTCCAATCCGCCGGAGACGTTCATGGACATGTACAGGCCCGAAGACATGCCGCCGGCGAAGGTCAAGGAAGGAGAGATGGAGAACAAGCCCTGGTATCACAAGAAATCCTACGAGGGCTACATGAGCTGTGGCCGTCAGCCGGACGAGAAGACGCTGCGCGATATCCTGGTCAGCTACTACCGCCAGGCAAGCTTTCTCGACAAACAGTTCGGCCAGCTCACGGACGCGCTGAAGGATGCGGGTGTATGGGACGATACCATCGTTATTTTCACCGCCGACCACGGCCTCGTGCTCAACGACCACTATCAGTGGCGGCATGGTCCGTTCCTCTACGACGAAGTCATCAACGTCCCCCTCATCTGGCGCGTGCCGGGGATGGAGAGCGGAACCGTGACCGACGATCTGGTCGAGTCGGTGGACCTGATGCCGACGATCCTGGATCTGCTCGACATCGAAACCCCGGCTGGCGTGCAGGGACAATCCATGCGCCCTCTCGTCATGGGGGAGAAGGGTGCTCAGGGACGGGAGTCGGTGCTTGTTCAAGATCGCGAATCGCCCGACCTGGAGCCGCGCGGTATCGAGCCGTCGGAGGTGACGCTCGTCGGCGTGCGGACGAAGGACTGGAAGCTGATCCACTACCCCGGCTGTCCCTACGGCGAGCTGTACGACCTGAAGAACGACCCGGACGAATTCGATAATCTCTGGCACGATGCGGGCCATGCGAACCCGCGCAAGGAGATGGAACGCCTTCTCCTCGAACGCACCCTCGCCGCCCGCGACCCCCTGCCGGAGCGGCATTTCCATTGGTAGGAGACGATATGAAGAAGCACATTGCCATCGGCGCGCTCTGCGTGGTTCTGTTTGCCCTCGGCTGCGAGGAGAACCTGGTGAAAAACCCCGACTTCTCCCAGACCGGTCCGAAGGGCGAGCCGACCGGCTGGACGTTCGCTGCCGACAAGACCGGCAAGGGCACGGCGACCGTCGAAGGCGGCGTGCTGAAGCTGGTCAATACCTCGGACAAGGGCCGGGTCAGTCTCAGCCAGCGCTTCCGCGTGTGGCGCGACACACCCTATGCCATCAGCGTGCGCATGAAGGCCGATGGCGGCGTGCCCATCTTCCAGGTGGCCGAGGATGTGCGGGGGGTGAAGTATGATAAGAAGTACGACCACTACCTGGAGCGCGGCTACACCGGCCCGTGGAAGACCTTCGAGTTCAAGCTCAAGACCGCTCCCAAGACGCGATCAATTGGCGTGAACCTCGGTCTCCGCAACAAGGGCGTCGCGTGGTTCGACGACGTGCGCGTTATCCCCCTGACCGACAATCCCCCCCCACCGCTGCCGGAGGACCTTGTGAAGCTCACCCCCTGGCGCACGTCCGACGACATTATTGATGGCTGGGATTGGTCGCTCCCGCCGGGTGTCAAACCTGTGCCCTACTCGGGGTTTGTCACTGGCATGCGTGAGGAGCGGATTTTCCCGGGCAATAAGCTGACGCACCTTCGCGCGACGTGGAAGCAGTGCGAGCCGAAGGAGGGGGTCTACAACTTCGACTGGATCAAGGAACGCATCAAGGATGTGCCGCCCGAGTTCATCGGCGTCGAGTTCGGCCTCTACGGGGCGACGAGCGATGTTGTCCCGCAATGGCTCCTCGATAAATACAAGCCGAAGCTCATCGACATGGGCGACGTCGAGGGGCGCTTTCGGTTGTACAACGTGCCTATCTGGGACGAGCGAATCCACAAGCGCTACCTGAAGCTCGTCGAAGCCTTCGGCAAGACGGGCATCCCGCAGATGAAGGAGCTGCTCGTCACATACGTCCACGGCATCTCCAAGAGCCGCGGCGAGGAATTCTGGATGCCGCGCGATGTGGCCACGTGGTGCGAGCAGAACGTCGGCCTCACGCCCGAGCGGATGGAGACGTGCATGAAAGAACGCCTCGCCGCCTGGGCGGATGCCTACAAGGGCGTCGAATACAAGTTGTCCTGGGTCGGCGCGGGGGGAGGGTTCGCCGGTAAGCGGGAGTATGACGGGCTCGGTGATCGCCTGATCGAGTATGCCTACAAGCTCGGCATGGGGCAGCGGTGCGGCTTCATCGAGATGTACACCTACCACTTCGACAACCCCTGGCTCGGGCAGCGCCTCGGTGACGATGGCTACCTGACCGTAGACGAGACCTGCCCGCCCATCGCGGAGGGCCGGGCCTTCGGCGACGAGAACGAGGAATACAGCAAGGTGATGCAGGTCCGCTTCGGCCCGATGGAGACCTTCCCCCATCGCTACCGCGAGTCGATGCTGCGGACGCTGCAGATGCGCCGGAACTTCCTCTGGATCTCGCCCATGTCCGTGGACACCAACCCGCCTTTAACGGCCTATGTGAGCATGGAGCTGGGGCGGAAGGTAGAGGATACGCCCGACGTGTGGTGCTACCTGCGCGAAAGTTACGCGCGCAAGAAAAACAACCGGAAGGAAGCAAGGCCGATCAAGAACTTCGAGCGGTGGCTCCACCAGCGCGACCGGGAGGGATACAAAACGGTTCCGGTCTGCAAGGTGAAGCAGCACGAGCGGCTCTGGATCGCGCCGAAGACGCACAAGTACGACCTGACCGCTCGGCGGACGGACCGGGCCTCGGGGAACGACAAGATCGGCTTTGCCGTGGACGACCGCTTCCTCTCCGGCGGTCCGCACAAGGTGGCCGTCAAGATCACCTATCGCGACATCGGCAAGGGCGCGTGGCTTTTGGCCTACCGAACGCCGCAGGGCGAGTCCACCCGCGAGGTACGATGCACCGGCACGAACAAGGTCAAGACCGCGACGTTCTTTCTCGACGATGCCTGCTTCCCCGCGAAGGGGATGGACTTCGACTTCGAGATTCGCGCCGTTGATGGCGATGCGACCGTTTCGTTTGTGCGGGTGGTCAAGGTGCGGTGAGACGGGCCTCCGCGTTCGCAAAACGCTTTGCCGAGGGGGCGGACAGCGAAGATGTGGGCCGCTCTGCGCCCGGACGCCGGTTCTTGAACATTCCACAGGTCAAGCCGACGAGAAGGATTACGTCCGAATTACCAGGAACAGATACAGCCCGATGCCGAGGAAGACGACCATCGGCAGAAACACGGCCTGGAAGGGCGTGAGCGTGCCGGTGGCGCCCATGTTGTGGCAAACGGATTTGACGGCGTAGTAGCCGGCGCAAGACAGAAGGAACAGTAGGATCCCCTTCGCTGAATTGCCCTCGGTAAAGGCATTGCCGATAACGAGAGGGATCGCCAGCAAAACAAAAATCAGCGGCACGAAGGGCCGCACGAAGTGGTCGTAGTAAACCATGGCAAAGAACCGGTTGCCCGGCATGCTTCGCATGAGGGCGTGAACCCCCCAAGCGCTGCTCATGTCGGTGGGCGTCTCCGCGGAGAGGACCTTTTTCCGGGTGATCGGTACGGGTGCGGGCAGCCGGTCGTAATGCTCGGCCTTTCCGCCGCCCTTCCCGAACCCGCCCCGCGGCCGCCATACGTCGCGGAGCTCCAGGCCGTCGCGCTGCCACTTCCCCTCCTTGGCCAGGAGCAGGTCCTTGGGCTGGTTATTTTCGTCATAGGAAATCATGGCCACCCCGTCGAGCCGGCCGTTGCGGGCGTCGGACGAGCCGATCCAGTAAAACGTGTTCCCCCCTCCAGCGGGAAGGATAAGCTTCTCCCCCTGCGTCCGCCAGGCGACCACCTGCTCGTATCGGCGCACGCCGCCGGCGAGCAGGGGGACGACGATCTCGCTGCCGAGGGCGACCAGAACCCCCACGCCCAGGCTCAGCACGAGGATGGGCCGGACAACGCGAAAAACGCTCACGCCGTGGGTGCTGAAGGCCGTGATCTCATTCCGGCGCTGGAGAAAGAACAGGGCGACCACCACGGCCACGGCCCAGCAGAGCGGCAGTAAGTCGACCACAATGGCCGGTAGGCCCAGGCAGTAGTACGCCGCCATACAACCGAAGAACCTGAAGATCGAGACGTCGGTGTACTGCCACCGGACGATCCGCTGTGCAGCGTCGGCCACGACATACAGCCCGCAGATGGCGACACCGAACGTGGCGAAGCACGCGAGCACCGCCTTGGTCAGATAGATATCGAATCGTGAAATTCGCTTCATCCGCCGCCCTTACCTCCGGAACATTCGGACCAGGAGGACCACACCCACCGCCAGCGCAAACCCGTTCGGCAGCCAGAGGAACACGGCCCCCTCCCCCCGCGTGTAGCGGCTCAGCATGTCGCCAAGAAGGGACAGCGGGTAGTAGGCAAACAACGCAAATGCGAAGCTAACCCCCAGAGCAGTGAGGAACCCCTTGCGCGTCACGGCCACCCCCAGCGGCACCGCCACGAGGCTCAGGACCAGGGGGGCCACCGCCAGGGCAAACCGTTTGTGAATCTCGGCCAATACGTCGATCGCCTGGCGCTGCAACTGGGCCTGCTGCATGCGCGCATAGATTAGTACACGCTGTTCGTTGATCTTCATCAAGTCCGCAGACAGGGCCGCGATCACGTCTTGCCCCTCCTTCAGCGCGTCCCGGGCCTCCTCCGCCCTGGCCTTTGCCTTTTCCAGCGTCTCCTTCAGCTCCGGCGTAGCCCCGGATCGCTTCATCTCCTCCTGCACCGACTGAGCGCGGTATTCGAAGCGTCGGAGCCGGTGGTCCTCCACCTGCATGACCTCCTTGGCCCGCTGGCGTTCCCTGCGTTTCCGGTTGAATTCGATCAGCAGCGCGTCCTCCTCCCGATTCATGGTCCGGAGGACCTTCTTGGGCCTGCAAAGCAGCCCCGGATAGGCGGCCAGCGATCCCTCAATGTTCTCGGCCATCCGAAGGAGCTCGCCAAAACTCGCCTGCTCCGGATCGATCTGGACCTTCGGGGCCTTGAAGGCCATGTCCACATACCGCCGCAGGGACCCAAAGAATGCCTGGCGCAGATACTTTGGGGGCTGCCCCGCTGGGGTGATCACATGGCAGTTGGTGAGCTGGAGCTGAATGCCCCCCCTCTCGGGCTGCAGCTCGATATCCATCGCGTCGGCCCGGAGAATCTCGCACACCCGATGTCCCCGCACTTGGAACGCTATGATGTTATAGCAGCGCTGGCCCTCGACATCGCCCACGTACAGATCGTACGCGGGAAAGGAGATGATGCGCGTAGGCAGAGACTGGAGCCGGCTGAGAAAGCCGCGGAAGATATCCACCTCCAGCGTCTCCAGCTTCCGTTGGAAACCGGGGATGACCCATGCATTCAAAAGAAACGCCGCCGCGCTCAGGACGAGGCCGCAGGCGATGACGGGCGGGAGGAGCCGCCCCAGATGGACCCCGATAGCCCGCATGGCAAGGATCTCGTTGTCGGCCGACAGCCGCCCGAAGGCCATGACCAGCCCTGTCATGAAGGCAAAGGGGATGAGATAGGGAAAGAACGAGAGCCCCGATGCCAGGAGCGCCCCGCGGAGCTGGATGACATTCAGCCCCTTGTGGATCAGCTTCATGCTCGAGACCGAGAAGAGCACGACCGTCAGCACGACGAAACACACCCCAAAGGACCGCAGGACCTCCAGGAGGACATAGCGCTGCAACAATCGTATGTCAAATCGGCGGTTCACCGGGCGCAAAGCTCGAGAAGAGATGCACGAAGATCGTTCTCTCCACGAGAGCGATCCAGAAGGAACGGGCGAACGGGGACGCTTTCGACAATGCGAACGATCCGCGAGAGCAGAAGCTCCGACGTCTGCGGGGCGTTGCCGAAGAAGAAGGCATGTTTCATCAGAAACCGGACCGCCGCGCCTTTGGTGTCGATGGCGGGGTCCTCCGGCCTCTCGCGAAGGGCAATGACGGTCGAGAGCGGCGCCTTCGCGTTTGCGAACGTTGGAAACTGCCCGTGGAACGGCGTGCCGTGAATCCACAGGCCGTCGCCATGGTCGCGGATCATGGTCAGCTCGTCGCTGAACACCTCGGCCCCCAGGCGCTTCGACAGATCGCTCTTCCCTGCGCCCGTCCCGCCGATCAGGGCCATGGCCTTGCCGTCCATGCGCAGAGACGCCGAGTGAAAGAGCACCGCCCCGCGCCCAAGCGAGTGCAGGGCGTAGGCGATGCGGAGGATGCTGTCCACCGACCCCAGCGACCCGTAATGGAGCTGGGCATGGGTGACGCCCCTGGCGAGGTCCGCACGAATGCTGAAGTCCCACCGGAACACGTAGTGACGCGCGCCGATGCTCGTCGATTCGAGACGCTCGGCGAAGCGTTTCTGCTCGCTGCGGCCCGTGCAGGTGACGAAGACCTCGAAGGCCGCCGGACCGCCGCCCAAGAAGGCCTGGTACTTCTGCTTCGCTTCATCGACGAGCGCCGGAGCGTCCAGTTCCATTCGCGACGGCAGCTCGCCGATGTACAGATCGAGGGAGAGGAAGCGATCCCGGTCCTCGAACACAGAAAGGAGGTCCGAATCGAGTTTCTGGATATAGCTGCTCAGTTCGCCCATGCATAGTTGCGTCCAACAGAGGATAGTAGATTGGATTATAGACGCCTCGATACGGGGCTTCAATGAAAAACTTCCCTGACGCCCGCCGACCGAAAAGGGGTCCGGCGTCAGCAAGTCAGGTCTGTCATTTGCCATCGGGCAAGGGCCTGAAGCCCATTCGGTTCAACGCTGTCTGGATAGGAGGGCTGTTCATGACGCGCCTCCAGACGATGCCCGTCCGGTGGTTTTCGATGGCAAGAACGATCGCGCCTTGGTCGATGCCGATGACGTCCGTCGCAGTCCAGTTCTTCTCTACGTTGAACGCGTCGCAGAACCCGTACTTCCCCCAGATGCGCGGCTTGTAGGTATAGTACATGTAGCGGAGCGCCGAGAGCGATTCCCGCGGGGTGAAAGCAAAGGACCCCCCGGGCGCCGTCGGGGCGACCGTGCCGTCGTCATCAGCCCGGCCGGGCGGGGCGCCGTACACGTGGTAGCCCTGGGGGCCGTCGCAGGCGGTCAGGCCCCAGCAGTCCGGGCCGTAGGTTTGATGGACGTCCATGCGGTCGATACAGTACTGCCGGTTGATGAGCGTGGCGGTGCGTGCGTTCTCGAAATAGTTGGCGATGCCGTCGGTCTTGCTGCGGAAGTCGATCCAGAGGTTATGGTACTGGTGGGTGAACAGGGGAGGAAGGGCAATGCATCGGACGCCGTGGTAGGCGCGCCAGTTCCTCCGCATGTCGCGCCAGGCGGCAGGGTCAATCGGGTGCGTCGGGGAGCCGATGGCAAGTGCGTCCACCAGCACGGTCTCGCAATAGCTGCCCCAGTAGGACTTGAGGAACGACTCCGTCTCCGGCCGCCAGCCGTGGCAGACAAACTTGCGGCCGTTGGTCATCCACTGCCAGTTCGTTCGGCGGTAGAGCGCTTCGGCAATCCTCCCCGCCTCCGTGTCCTTGTAATACTGGCTTATGAAGAGCGCCCCGGCGAGAAAAAGGGCGGTATCAACGGAGGAGATTTCCGAGTTCCACGCCCGCTTCCCCGTTCGCACATCGAGCCAGTGGTAGAAAAAGCCCTCCTTGTGGTAAAGACCGTCACGGACGAACTTGAGGGTGGTGAGCACCCGCTGGTACACCTCGTCGCGCGGGAGCCAGCCGCGACGTTCCGCGATGGCGATAGCCGTCAATCCGAACCCCGTCGCGGCAAAGTTCCCGATGTGGTGGTTATCCGGGCCGAAGTTTCGCGCCCGATCCTTTACCAGGCCCGTCCGCGGATCGGCTTCGTGCCAGAAGTAGAGAATGGCGCGCCTCTGGACGAGATCCAGAAACTCCTCGTCGTCCATCGGTTCGCGCTCCATCCGTCGCTGCGGTCCCGCTCGCTTGAGGGCCGGCAGGCTTGGCCCTTCCGCCAGGGTCTGCAGTGATAACAGGGCGAACCAGAGGAGTCCGGGTCCCAGCCACCGTCCAGCCTGTTCCATATACCTCATACCTCGGGAACATCACACGTCTTCCCATTTGCGCGATCCAGGCCCTCCCTCCCCCTGTCAAGTATAGCTTACTCTGCTCTTCTGTCAAAGGCGAATACTTGGGCGCCCTCAGCCCACCGGGTTGTTTCCTCTGTACATTTTGGTAAGATAGAGACATGAAAAAATCGACTGGCGAGAGAACCCCATGGCTGGCCCGCCGGGGCATCCTCACTCTGGCCGGCTGCCTCGCTGCGCTCACGGGGTGCTTCCCCGTTCGGCCGTACCTCCCGGTGGAGGTGACCCCGAGGGCCGAGCAGCACTTCATCGCAGGCCGAAAGCTCTACCGGCGCGAGGACTTCGAGGGCGCGATGAAAGAGTTCCGCGCGGCCATTGCCCAATGCCCCCGGTATGCCGAGGCACACCGTTTCTACCAGGACGCCTCCGTGGCCGTCCGGCGGATCGAGCCACTGGTGGACGAATACGAGGATCTGTGCAACGCCCACCCGCGTGACCCGCTCTACCGATACCTCTACGGCCGGCTCCAGATCACCGACAAGGCCCAGAAGCGGGAGTTCAACAGGGCCCTGGCCTCCGAGTGGAGCTTCCCTTGGGCGTGGTACGGTCTGGGATCGGTGGCGCACCACCAGCGCAGGCCCTGGCAGGCAGAGCAATACTACAAGCGCGCCGTGACCGCCTCCGACGGGCGCCTGACCGAGCCGATGATCGGGCTGGGAAAGATCTACGGCCTGACGGGCCGGTATGAAGAGGCGAGGAAGGTCCTGGCGCGAGCGGCGAAGGTGGACCCCGCCGATCCGCTGCCCCACCTGGTCCTGGCGGTCCTCTACCGGAACCAGAGGCGGTACGGCCTGGCGATCGCCGAATGCGAACGGGCCATCGAGAAGATGCCGGGCTGCCGGTCGGCCTGCAACATGCTCCGCGATATAATCGAGAAGCACCCTGCGGCGGCCCGCGGCGACGCGGTGCGGACGTGCCTGCAGAGTGCGCTGAAGAGTTTCCCCGGCCATCCCGACCTCCTCGCCACACTCGGCTTGGTCGAGATGACGGCGGGCAATGACGATGCGGCGCTCGCCCATTTCAAAAAAGCGCGGGCCAACGGCCTCTGCCCTGCCGACTATGCCAACCCCATGCGCCTGCTCTACGTACGCAAGGGCGACTACGACCGGGCCCTCGCCGTCTGGCGGGAGAAGGTCCCGGAGGAGCTGACCGACTGCCCCGGCAATGTTGCAGCGGACCGATACGCCGCCCTGTCGCACGCGACGACCGACGCCATGCAGCACCGCTCCAATCCGACGTCCGCCCTCGCCCTTGCCCGGGCATACGCCCGCGCGGGGTGGGTCGACGAGGCGGCGGCCATAGCCGAACGACTGGCCCCCGCGCTGGACGCCGCGGTACCGATTCGCGATCGTGTAAAACGGCACATCGATCTCTGCAAGAGGATCGAGCAGCTCTTCCGGAAGGACTATGTCCGCTTCCAGACGAAACAGCGCTATTGCTCCGTGAAGAAGGTCCTGGGCGAGATTGAGGACCTGGCCTCCGAGGCGACGGGACTGACGCTGGAGGGCACGACGAAAACGACCCACTATCCGTTCCTCGGCTCGGTGACGGGCCACAAATACCCCCAGCGCTCAAAGCTGATGAAATACTTCGACGAGTTCAACCAACTGCTGATCATCGGCAAGCCCTCGGGCAGCGCACCCGTCGAGTGCGGCCTGATGACCGTCGTCAGCCGGCAGCCGCACCGGAAGTCGCTCCTCTGGGGCGCGCCGGTCCGCAGCGATCGCGTTCTGGTGGACGGGCTCCAGGTGACCGGCTACCACGAAACCGTGGAGAGCCGCCGAACCGGCGGCCAGGCCATCGACGGGTTCTTTTACACGAACGTGAACGCCATCTGGCGGTGGTGCTGCGACGACATCCGCGTTCTCGACCGCCTGTGGCGGGGCCCCATGCCGGACAGGAAGCGGCCTCCCTGCCTCATCGACCGCATGTCCGGCGAGCCCACCAGGTTGACCGAGCGAGTCTACAGGGAGGAGTGCAAGGGAGACCGCAGGACCTACTTCCTCAAGGCCATCGACCTGGTGGACTGCCACGAGCTGGGCCATGTGGTCGATGCGCAGACGCACCTGCCGATCTCCAAACACTTCTTTCGGGACCTTTTCCTGATCGTCGATTGCGGGTTCTCACCCGTGAAGGTCCTCGCCTTCACCGAGGGCAACGCAGAGCTGACGGCCCTGGCGCATGCGCGGTCGCCGCGACTGGTCCTGGCGTCCCTGACGAAGTACCTGGAGTCAGGTTTCGATGACTCGCCCCATTCGAGAGGATACCGGAAGATTCTCGAATGGCTGGTCTCGGACATCCACCGGCGCCCCTATGCCTACCGCGAAATCGACGCCAACCGGAGGATCGTCGATCAACTCACCGCATTGCCCTCCTCCAAAATCCGCTCCCTGGCGCGCCGGCTGGCGGAGAAGTGGCGGCTCCCCCAACGGGTCCGCGAAACCGGGCGGTAGACTTTGCACTTGATTTGCCGGGCGTTATCGTTTAGGGTACTCTTTCCATGAGCGAATGAGGAATATGGAGTATGGCGGTAAGCAGGCCCCTGGTCATCGCCCACCGCGGGGCGTCGAGCACGGCGCCGGAAAACACGGTGGCCGCCATTCGTCATGCGGTGGAGCTCGGAGCCGGTGGGGTGGAGTTCGATGTCCGCCGCACCGCCGACGGGCGCATCGTCCTGATGCACGACGGCGCGGTGGATCGGACCACCAACGGGACCGGGGCGGTGGCGAACCTGTCGCTCGATCAGATTCGGGCCCTCGACGCCGGGGCGTGGAAGGGTGAGACCTTCGCAGGCGAGCCCGTGCCGCTCCTGCGCGAGGCGCTGGAGTGGCTGAAGGGCAGGGCCATGCCGGTGATCGAGATCAAGGACCAGGGTATCGCGGCCGAGGTGGTCGGACAGATCAGCGAGATGGACATGGTGATGGACGTCACTGTGATCTGCTTCCATGCCGAGACCCTCCGGCAGGTCCGGGAGATCAACCGAGACATCCGGACGTCGGTGCTGATCGGGGAGAAGGAGGCGCCCCGCCCGAACGGGCTGATCCGCTGTGTCCGAGATGCGAAGGCGGACCACCCCGATCTGCAATGGGGCCTGGCCACGCGGGAGTGCGTGGAGGCGTTCCACGCGGAGGGCATGCCGGTCTGGGTCTGGACCGTGAACGAGCGGGAGGAGATGAGGAAGCTCATCGAGCTCGGCGTGGACGGAATCACGACGGACGAGCCGGGGGCGCTGACGGGGGCGATTCAAGACATGCTCAAGCGAGTTTGAGCGTGGCACGCTGCCTGTCATCCTGAACGAAGTGAAGGATATCAGACGTTCGACGCGTCGAGATTTTTCGCTATGTTCCGAATGACAACCATGAAAAGAGTGAATCCTTCCACGACTGTGCAGAAGGGAGTTGGCGGACGGTGAAGGCGGTTTTGTTCGACCTTGGCGATACGCTCTTCGGCTACGGGGCCGGGACGACGACATCCATGGGCTACACGGGGGCCAAGCGCACGTACGACCGCGTGAAGGAACTTGGCGCTGAGGCGCCGGGCTATACGGCCTACTATGCCAAGGTCACCGCGATCTTCGCAAAAATGGCCGTCGCTTCGTCGGGGCCGGAGGAGATCAACATCCGCGAGCAGATCCACGGCCTCTTCAGCGACTTGGGCATGGAGCTGGAGCCGGACCATCTCAACGAGGCAATCCGGACATGGTATGGGCCTTTCTCGGATAATCTTCGCCTGTTGGACGAGACGCCGCCCGTTCTGGCTGCGCTCAGGGAAAAGGGGCTGCGGCTGGGGATCGTCTCGAACACAATCTGGCCCGGCTGGCTGATCGAGGAGGACCTGAAGAAGGCGGGCATTCGGGAGTTCTTCGACTGCGTGGTGGTGTCCTCCGACATCGGCATCCGCAAACCGGCGGAGGCGATCTTCAAGAGCGCGCTGGAGAGGCTGTCCCTGCCGGCGGAGGAGTGTGTCTTTGTGGGCGATTCGATTGAGGTGGACGTGGTGGGCGCGCAGCAGGTGGGCATGAAGTCGATCCTTGTCGAGCGGCGGGAGGAGGCCGGGCCCGAGCCGGACGCGCGGATCCCGTCGCTGGCGGAGCTGGAGTCAGTACTCGAGAGACTGTGAGCGTGCGCTATGCCGAACATCGAGGTGAACGATTTCGACCTAGCCCACACGCTGGAGTGCGGGCAGCTCTTTCGGGCGGAGAGGCGTGAGGGCTGGTACTACGTCGCGTGCCGCGACCATCTGTTCAAGGTCCGCCAGCAGAACAACATGCTGGAGTACGACGGCGTGGACGAGGAGTTCCTGGTCCGGTTCTTCGCCCTGGATCTCGACCTCGAAGCGATTTACCGGAAGATCAACGTGGACCCGCACATCGACGCCGCCATCCGGCAGTGCCGGGGGCTGCGCATCTGCCGACAGGACCCGTGGGAGTGCCTGGTCTCCTTCATCTGCTCGTCAGCCAACACCATCACGAACATCCGGAAGGTGGTGAAGCTCCTCTCCGAACGGTTTGGCCAGAAAGCCAAACTGGATGATTACGAGACGCACACCTTCCCCAAGCCCGGCACGCTGAACGATGTGGAATCGCTGCGCGAGGCCAAGGCCGGCTTCCGCGCCGAGAGCATCGCCGTGGCGAACAATCTCGTCACCGACGAATACCTCCACGCCCTGCCCAGCGCGGGATACGAAGCGGCCCGGGAGCGGCTGATGCAGATCTCGGGCGTCGCCGACAAGACGGCCGACTGCGTGCTGCTGTTTTCCATGGATTTCCTGAGCGCCTTTCCCATCGACACCTGGGTGAAGCAGGTCATCGCCAAGGAGTACTTCCACGGGCAGAACGTCTCGCTCCACAAGATGCGCGAGTTCGCCATGATCTACTTCGGCCAATATGCGGGCTATGCCCAGGAATACCTCTATCACAAGGCCCGAATGGACGCGGGGCGGGGGAAGGGTTCACGCAAGTAGCGCCATCGTCCCTCCTTGCTTGCGGGCCGACTGGGCCCAATGGGAAAGCGTGATGTTGACATTGACCGCACGATGTGCTATAGTACAACGAACCTCCTGTCACGGCGGAGCGCTTGCCCATGCGAATCGAATTTACCGAGCACGAAGACGTCACCGTTCTGGCAATCACGGGCGAACTCGACGTCAGCACGGCGCCGGCCTTGCAGACCCGCGTACGGGACCTCGTGGAGAACGGTCGACTCAAGCTGATCTTCGACTTCGGCGGGCTGAACCATATCACCAGCAGCGGCCTGTCGGTGCTTGTGTTCTGTGTCCAACTGCTCAACCCGAAGAACGGACTCGTTGCCATCGCCGGGGCAAAGGGGCTGGTGAAGCAAGTGGTTGAGGTGTGGGCCGGGAAGAAGCCGTCCTTCGTGCCGAGCTATCCTACCGTGGAGGACGCCATCGCAAAGTTTGCCGAGGAGAGCTGAGCGTGGCGCTCGACATCTTCTGCGTCCTCGTCCTGGCCTTTCTGACGATCACCGGATACTGGGCCGGCGTCATCCGGCAGGTACTTCTCCTTGCCTGTCTCATCGGTTCGTTCGCGCTGTCGCGGGAAGCGGTGGGGCCCATCAACCGGCTGATCGCCCCGCACACCGCCCTGTCCCCCTCGGCGTCTTATGTGCTGAGCGGCTTCCTGGCGTGGCTGGCGATCTATGTCATCCTTCGGCTGATCGCGTTCTACATCGACCGCGTCATCGGCAAGGACCGGATCGGCCAGGTGCGGCCCTGGAACAAGAAGTTAGGCGCCGCGCTGGGGGCGGTGAAGGGGCTGATCCTGGTCTCCATCATCCTCTGCGGTCTTGACGTGGCCCTGGGCGTGGCGGTGCAGGAGGGGAAGGCCGGCACGCTCTACCGCATGTACCAGAGCTCCTATTCCGGCGCGCTCATGTCGAAGATCAATCCGCTGGCAAAATGGCGCGTCGCCGACCGGGTCCACACGTTGATCGAGGTGGCCCGCAATCCGGCTGTGCTCAAGGGCATGGAGAACGAGGCATATATCCGGAAGATTATCAACCACCCCAAGGTTCGCGCTGTCACGCAGAACCCGCAGCTCGATCTGGCGGTAAAGAAGCGGGACTTCCTGGCCATCTGGTTCAACAAGGACGTCCAGGCGCTCCTCTCGGACCCCGAGATCGCCAGGCTGCTCCTCAATGAAAAGATATTCGACATTCTCGAAAAACGCGTCGAGCAGAGCAAGCTGCCAACAAAGCAAGGCAAATGACCCAAGACATCCCCTTTGTTGACTGCAACTGCGTCATCGGCCGGCCGGGCAGCCGCGAGCCGGAGATGCTCTATCGGACCGACGACATCCTCTCCGAACTGGAGTACCACAACATCCGCGGCGCGCTCGTCCACCACACCCTGGCCGTGGAGTTCAACCAGAGCTACGGCAATGAAGCCCTGCGGGAAGACATTCGCGAACGCGAACGGTTTTTCGGCAGTTGGGTCCTTGTCCCCCATCATGCCGGCGACATGCCCGACCCGGAAAACGTGGTGCAGGAGATGAAGGTGAAGGGCATCCGCGCGGCGCGGATCTTCCCCAAGCTCCATCAGTTCGACACAGAGGATTACGTCTGCGGCCCGCTCTTCAGGGCCCTGGAGCGCCAGGGGATTCCCCTCTTCGTAGAAATCACCGAGATCGACCTCGCCGACGTGCACGACATCTGCCAGGCCCACCCCGGCATGCCGGTGGTGCTCACGGGTGTGGGGTGGGGGTCGGACCGCAACCTGTTCCCCGTCATGGCGCGCAGCCCCAACCTGCACGTCGAGACATCCAAGTATCAGGGCCACAACGGCCTGACCCTCCTGTGCCGCGAGTTCGGCGCGGAGCGCGTCCTGTTCGGCACGGGCCTCCCCGCCATGAGCCCCGGCGCGGCGAAGGCGATGGTCATGTACTCCGAGATTTCCCACGAGGAAAAACGGATGATCGCTGGGGGCAACCTGCTCCGGCTGCTGGGCGCCGAGGCCCCGCCGGCCTACCGGGAAAAGGAACAAGACGAGATCGTCTGCGCTGTCGAGGCGGGACGCCCCCTCGAGATCGACGTCTTAGACGCCCACGCCCACATCGGTCACGACGGCTGCATGGGCATCGAGAAGACGGCCCTGCACGACCAGAGCGCGCCGGCTATGATCCGCAGCATGGACCGCGCCGGGATTGATCGGGCGTTTGTCAGTTCCTGGATCGGGATCATCGCCGACGAGAAGGCGGGCAATCGACTCATCGCGGAGACGCTGAAGAGATACCCCGGCCGGTTCTGGGGGTATGGGACCTTCAACCCCAACTACCCGGAGGACATCGACGCGGAGCTGGGGAACTGCTTCGGGCAGTACGGCATGATGGGCGTGAAGCCCTACCCGCCGAGGCACAAATACCCCCTGGACGGGGCGAACAACAGGAAGGTGCTTCAGTTCGCCGATACGCATCACCTGCCCATCCTATGCCACTACGGCGGCAGCGCGCAGACGAGCGTGACGGCGGCCCAGGTGGAGGCCCTGAGCGAAACATACCCGAATGCGAAATTCATTTTCGCCCATTCGGGGTCGTCATGGGGCGCGGCCAAGTCCTGCGCCGCAGTGGCGAAGAAGCGCAAGAACGTCTTCCTGGAGATCACCTACACGAGCGTGACCTTCGGCACCGTCGAGCACATGGCCCGCGAGGCCGGCGTGGACAGGGTGCTCTACGGCAGCGACTTCCCCATGCGCGATCCTTGCCCGCAGATCGCCTGGGTGGCCTATGCCAAGCTGGACATCGAGGAGAAGAAACAGATCTTCGCGGGAAACCTGCGGAGGATACTGGACGACATCAGGCTGTAGACTTGCCTCTCTGTGGAGCGGGAGACAGCGACTATTCCGCCGGCGCCACGAGGACGATGGCGTCTTTGTTTACCAGCAGGAATTCCGTCTCCCGAACGTCGCCGCTCGCGATCTTGGTGAGCTTGACCTGTGTGAGAGCGATGAAACGGTCCTGTTTGTTGAAATGGTCGGACATGCGCCGACGGTACCCCACCTCCGGGATGGTGATTTGTCCCTCAATCTGAAACTCGCCGGTGAACAGGAGCACCTTGTGCGATTCCGGCATCCCAGCATTCCTCTCTGCTTGTGCACCGCGGCGGCTGGCGTGGCCCATGTCTCCGGTTCAACCACAGGCCCAACCCCCGCCAGTGCAGGAGGCCCTCGGTCCCTTAGCCGTTGGCAGTGCGCTGATTATAGCAAAAACCCCATCCCAGTCAAGCGCAAAGTCGGCATGAATTGCTTTTAATCGCCGCGTCTACGAAAATCGCCGACCGTGTGAATCCGACCCCGGACCAGCACATCGCACCCGACCGGCAGCGTTTCGGGATTCTTTAGCCCCAGCGCATCCGCCATCGCGTTCGAACCCTTCCCCAGCACCGGCGACCGGGCGCCCTCCCCACCGATCAGCTTCGGCGCGATGAACACCCACACCCGGTCGATGAGGCCGGCGTCCAGCATGGAGGTCAGCGCCTTGGCGCCCCCTTCGACCAGCACATGGCCCAGCTCGCGCTCGCCGAGGACCGTCATCATGCGCTGGAGATCGACGCCGCCTTTCCGCTTGGGAAGCACAAGCACCTCGCACCCGGCCTTCTTCAGCGCGGCAGTCTTTCTCCTGCCTGCGGCGCGGGTCGTGGCGATGATCGTCTCCACGTCCCGGGCGGTGCGGACGATCTTCGATGTGAGAGGAATCCGCGCGCAACTGTCGAGAATGATCCGACGTGGATCCCGGCCTCGGGGAGTTCGCGCGGTGAGCTCCGGGTCGTCCTGGAGGACCGTACCGATGCCGACCATGATCGCATCCGCCTGCGATCGCAGCTCATGGACCATCCGGCGCGACGCCTCGCACGAGATCCACTTCGAGTCCCCCGTCCGCGTGGCGATTCTGCCGTCGAGCGTCATGGCCCACTTGGCCGTGACATAGGGCAATCCGAGCAGCCGCAGCTTAAAGAACGGCGCGTTCAGCTCGTCGGCCTCCGTCCGGCAAGGGCCGAAGACCATCTCGATGCCGGCCCGGCGGAGAATGCGCCGGGCATCGGCCTGTGTCGGATCGGACGAGGCGACGACGACCTTGGCAAGCCCTGCCGCGATGATCGCGTCGGTGCAGGGCGGTGTCTTGCCGCGGGTGGTGCACGGCTCAAGGGTAACGTACAGTGTGGCCCCCTTCACCCGCCTGCCAGCGTCCCGGATCGCGTTCACCTCGGCATGGGCCCGGCCGAAGCGGCGGTGGTAGCCCCTGCCGGTCACCTTGCCGCCCTTTACGATCACGGCGCCGACCATGGGGTTCGGCTCGACCTTGCCCCGCCCCTTTTCGGCGAGGGCCAGGGCCATGCGCATGAATCGCTCGTCGTTCCTCATCTCAGTCCACCAGATCGCCAAACAATGTCAGCGGCGTCGCATCCGTGATCCGGATCGTCCGAAGCGTGCCGGTCAGGTCCTCCAGGCCGGTGAACACGACGATGTGATTCCGCCGGGTCCGCCCAACCAGGCGCGTCTTGTCCGACTTGCTCGGTCCTTCCACCAGTACCTCGATCTCCCGGCCGATCATCGCGTCGTTCAGCTCCCGGCTCACTTCCTCCTGGGTCCTCAGCAGTTCCTGATTCCGGGCCTTCTTCACTTTCATGGGCACATCGTCCGGCAGCTCCGCCGCCGCCGTGCCCGGGCGCGGCGAGTATTTGAAGATGAAGCTGTTCTGGAACCGGCAGTCGCGAACCAGCCGGACTGTGTCCTGGAAGTCCTCCTCCGTCTCGCCGGGGAAACCGACAATGAAATCGCTGGCAAAGGTGACCTCCGGTATCCACTCCCGGGCCTTGGCGATAATTTCGCGGTAGCGCTCCGCAGTGTATCGCCGTTTCATGGCCCCCAGGATTCGGTTCGATCCCGACTGCGCCGGCAGGTGGATATTTTCGCACACCTTGTCCAGGTCTGCAACCGCGCGGAGCATCTCGTCGGACATGTCCTTCGGGTGCGACGTGACAAAGCGAATGCGCTCAATTCCCTCCACCCCGTTCACCTCGGCCACCAGCTCCGCCAGCGTGGCCCGCGGCCTCAGGCGCTTGCCGTAGGAGTTGATGTTCTGGCCAAGGAGCGTGACCTCTCTGCATCCGTCCTCGGCCAGCCGCCGGACCTCCGCGACCACGTCGGCAATGGGGCGACTGACCTCCGGTCCCCGCAGGGCCGGGACGACGCAGTAGGCGCACCAGTTGTCGCACCCCCGCATAACACTGACGAAGGCGCGGAAGCGGTCCGGCCGGCAGCTTGTGCTGCGCCGGTAGGCGATGGCCTGGTCCTCGTCGATGGCGAGGACCTGATCGCGCGACTCGCACACCCGTTTGATGAGATCGGGGAGTTTCAGGAACATCCGCGTGCCGCAGACGAGGTCCACGTGCGGCATCCGCTCGAAGATCCGCTCGCCCTCGCGCTGGGCCACGCACCCAATGACGCCGATGACGAGGTGGGGGTCCCTCCTCTTCCGCGCCCGGAGCGCGCCGAGGTTGGAGTAGACCTTGTCCTCGGCGTGCTGGCGTACGCTGCACGTGTTGAACAGAATCACATCGGCCTCCTCAGCCGTCTCCGCCTCCGCCATCCCCGCCCGCGCCAACTCCCCCGCCGCCAGCTCGCTATCGAGTTTGTTCATTTGGCAACCGAAGGTGAAAAAATGGAAGGTGCGAGTCAATGTCTCGCCGCTGTTGTGGCTCATGGGTGTGTACCGTCGTCTCCTTATCGGACTTTACCCTACCACAACCGTCCGCCGTTTTCAATCCCGCGCAGGAAGGCGCTTGCAATTGACCGGAAAAGGTGGACAATGGAGGCGTCCCTGTGGTCGGGGGCAACACGCAGCTTTATGGTCAGGAGGGATATCCCCTCCATCGTCTTCACGACAGTGGGCACGACCATGACCGACGCGGCCCTGAGCGGCATGAAGCGAATCCCTTTTCTACGTATCTTCAGTGTCAGCCTTCTGGTGACGGGAACAACCGTCGGCGCCGGAATCCTCGCCCTCCCGATCCAGACCGGCTTAGCGGGGGCGCTTCCCTCTCTGGCCGCCATGATGGTGATATGGGGGATCATGCTCGCCACGGGACGGATCCTGGCACACCGGCTTATTACGTCGGACAAAGGTGCGGCCGATCTCGCCTCCCTCCTCGAACGCGAACTGGGGCCGGCGGGGAAGTGGCTGCTCGCAGCCGGGTACTTCATTATCTTTTACGGCCTCCTGGTGGCGTATCTTGCAGGCGCTACATCAGTGCTGGTCAGTCTGATACCGGTCGCCGTGCCGGGCTCGGCATGGATGATCGCCTTTTTTCTCCTGGCCACCGGGATCACCCTATTCGGCGAGGACATGGTCCGCCGGGGAAACGTCGCCATCATGGCATTGCTCGCCGTTGCATTTGCCGCATTGTTCATCATGGCAGCATACCATGTGGACGTGCAACGGTTCCGACACAGCGACTGGTATTTTCTCCCGTCGGCCGCACCGATCATCGCCTGCGCCTTCGGCTACCACCAGATCATTCCCACGGTATGCCGAGGCCTGGACTGGGACTCCCGATCCGTTTGGACGGCTCTTTGGCTGGGAACCGGCTTCGCGCTGGTGATGAACCTGGCATGGGTGTTGGCGGCCATCGGAGCCATTCCCCTCGCCGGGCCGGGGGCGAGCAATCTCGTCGCCGCTTTCGAGAAAAACCTCCCGGCCACCGTCCCCCTTTCCCTCATCCTGCACTCCAAACTCATGACTACCACGGGGATGGTCTTCGCCTTTGCTGCCATCCTCACGTCCTATCTCGGTGTCGGCATCGCCTTGATCGGCTTTATTCAGGACATCGGTTCCTCCGTCGTCGGCAAGGTCGGCCGGCGGGCGGCGGCCATTCTGACGTTCGGCCCTCCACTGGTCATTGCCCTGGTCTACCCCAACATCTTCTTAAAGGTCCTCAATCTGGTCGGCGGTTTCGGCATCCTGCTCGTCTTCGGAATCCTGCCGTGCCTCGTCTTCCTCAAAGCCACCCGCAATCAGCCGGCGCGACGGCGTGTGGCGGGGTACGCCCTGCTGGCCGTCTTCGGTCTGCTGATGGCGCTCGAGCTCGCCCAGGAGTGCGGCTGGCTCCGGATCAATCCCGACGTGGAACACTGGAACGTCCAACAGATGACCTCGCCAAACACTGACGGCCAAGAGTAAGCTCGACATCATGCTTACCGAAAAGGGGCAGGTGAAGGTGGCCGACTCCGGCCTGGCTCGCGTCGCATCATCCCGTCAGCGAGGGGAGGGGCTCCGCTTCCTACGGATACCCATAGTAGGTGGCAAAGGCATTGCCAGGGTTCACGGTCCCGCCGCCGCCGGGCTGTGAGACGTAGAGGGAATTGCCCGAGCCGGCCGATGTGCCCGCGTCGCCGATCTGGCCGCTGAGCTTGCCGTAGACCGACACGTTCCCGAACGTCCCGGCCAGCAGCTTGCCCGTGAGGTTGCCGCTCACGGAGATGCTCGAACCGGCGGCTGAACCGGTGATGTCCACCGTCCCCGCCAGATCGCCGCTCAGATACAACGACTGCGTCAGGCTGCCGAACCGGACGGTCGAGGTCGAATCGACGCTGGCCCCGCCCGCTGCGCCGTAGATGCTGGCGTATTTCACCGCCCCTGTGACGTCCACCAGCGAACCACCGCTCACGCCCTGGGCAATATACAGGGAGGTCACGTTGCCGTCGACGCCGATGCGCGAGCCGTCGGTCACCGACCCGTAGCACAGGAGCGAGGTCGCATCGCCGTGCACCGTCACCGCCGTGCGCGACATGCGGCCGGACTGGACGAACGTGTTGATGCCGCCGTAAAGGTTGACCATGCAGTTGTCCTGCACGCCGGAGTGAATGTGGTCACCTTGCCGTGGAAGTCGAACCGCGTGTTCGTCATGCCGCTTCGGATTTCGGCGTAGTTTGTCACACCCGTCACGCGGACATCCGTGCGGTCGACCTCCTGCTCGAGGACCAGCGACGAAACGCCGCCCTTCACGTCGATGAACGAACCGAAGGTCGTCCCCTGGACGGTCAAGCCGCTGTTGACGCTGCCCCAGATCGAGAAAGTCGTCGCCTCGACGTTGCCCTTAACGGTCAGGACGTTGACGCTCTGCGCCACGTCGAGAGTTGTGCCGATCACGTTCTTCGCAAAATACGCATTGCCGATGCCGCCGTCTATATCCATCATGCTGTCGGCGACGACTCCCCGGAAGTTCGCCGCGACCAGATCGCCGCTGACTTCGAGCCGTGTGCCGATGAAGTCGCCGGTGGTCAGACTATCCAGTTGGCCCATGACAGTGACACCGCCGCTGCCCGAGCCGGTGACACGCGTCGTGCCCTGGAGGATGATAGCCTTGGTGTCTCCACCCGAGTAGACCCAGGTGTCGGTCATGCTGCTTGCGGTGGAGAAGCCCTCGATTCCCGAGAACCCCGCGACGACGCAGTTCTCGATGGAACCCGAGATGACGGCGCTGCGGATCTTGCCGGCGGCGATGACGC